>DASRLI010000327.1:0-32228 GCA_035648535.1 Occallatibacter sp.
AGGTCTACGACATGACCAAGGCGCTCGACAAGGCGATCGTCATCCGCAACGTGCAGCTCGAAGCAAAAACGGGTGGCAAGAGCGGCGATTATTCGAGAAGCGCAGGTTGATTTGAAGTGGGCGAACAGCCTTTTGCAGCAGCTCGTAGAGCCACAGGTTTTGAGCGCTTGCTGCGGCGCCGCTAAAGCCGCGCCCTTTTCAAGACTGGCTTTATGCCTCCAGTTCTAGTGCTGCATAGGCGGCATTGCCCCGGCTGGCGGTGGCCCGCCCGGTCCGCTACCTTTCGGAATGACGAACTCTTCCGGGTCCAGATGGCCGCGATGGCAAGTCCCGCAGGTTAATGGCGCAGCAGGCGACGCCATCTTGTCCAAATCCGCTACCTTCTTGATGTAGTTCGCCTTCATATCCTCGGTCATGGTGTACATGATCCGCGCCATCTGCTTCTCAGGCTTCGAGTCGTCATCGAATTTCAGGCGCGGACGACCGTTGGGTCCAAGGTTGTTGGGGTCGGCTGTATGGCAGGTGTCGCAGTGTACGCCCAGCGAGCCGGCCCATCCCTCCATGATTTCGTGAATCTGCTGCCCGGTCGTGTCCTTGGGCAGCACCTTCAGGTTGGTAGGCGCCGGATAGGTGCGCGGAGGCTGGGCGCCGCCTCCCATTGGTGGGCCTTGCGGTGGGCCTTCCGGTGCCTGGGCAACAGTGGCGACGGCAAATACGGCCGCAGTCAACAAAGCAATCGCGGCGGCGGGTGGGGACAGGGAAGTGATCTTCAAGGTGAGTTTCCTCGCGGGTTGGGATGGTTTCTACCCGATGGACGAAATTCTAACGAAGAAAGATGCTCCTGCCTACTAAACCTTTCGTCATCATCTTCAGGCCGGCTTTTGGCCAGTTCTTCGGACCTGAGACGCAACCGTGGTTCGGCAAGGCGAAACGCAGCGGCCAATCCACCGCGTGCTTGATGCCGATGCGCGGCGTTACCAGTACTTCCCGGACCCTGAAGCCGTCGTCGCGCAGCTGCAGCGGGGAGGCGGGGTCAAGCAGATCCAGGCCATTGTGGCTCAGGCGCGTGAGCCCAAGGGCTTGGCACAGGCGGCTGGGGCCAGAGGTGAGCTGGCGGGCGGGCGCGCCTGGTTCAATGCCGCGATTCAAGGCCATTTGCTCCAGGCCCGTCTCTCCTACTGGCTCCAGCGCACGCAGCAGCACGCATCCTGCCTGTCCCTCGGCCTCACAAGAGACGTTCATGCAGAAGTAACGGCCGTAGATCACATAAACATACGCATGACCCGCGGGGCCAAAGAGGACGCAATTTCGCGGCGTGGCGCCGCGATGGGAGTGGGCAGCCGGGTCAGGCGGATCGTTATGCGGACCCAGATAGGCTTCCGTCTCAACAATCCGCCCGGCAAGCAAACCAACACGAGTGCTGTGCACCAGCACCTTTCCCAGCAACCGCGGAGCTACCCACTCCGGCGACGCCTCAAAGAAGGCGCGCGGCAGCAGCCGACCTATGGCGTCTGGCTGGGTGCCCCATTCTTCAAGCGTTTCTTGCTTTAAGCGTGGGATAGGCCTGACAGCCGCGCCACTGCGTTTTACTTGTGCGCCTTGTTCCATTCTTTGATCAGAGCCAGCACCTCTTCCGCGTGGCCTTCGGGCGTAACCTTGGGAAAGATGTGCAACAGCGTGCGGTCCGGGCCGATCACAAAGGTGGTCCGCTCGATTCCCCATACTTTCTTGCCATACATGTTCTTTTCCTTCAACACGCCAAACTGATTGCAGATTTTCTCGTCTACATCAGCAAGGAGTGTGTATGGCAGGTCGAACTTTGCGCGGAATTTGGCCTGGTCGCGGGGTGTATCTCGGGAGATTCCCAACACCACAGCTCCGGCCGCCAGAATCTTCTTGAATGTGTCGCGGAAACCGCAGGCCTCGATGGTGCAGCCAGGAGTATCCGCTCTGGGGTAAAAGAAGAGTATGACGGGTTTGCCGGCATAGTCTGAGAGACTAACCGTCTTGTCCTCGTCGGTTTGAAGCGTAAAGTCGGCGACTTTCTCATTGAGTTCCATGGGGAATGTCCTCGCAAGGTTCTTAGATTCATTGGAGGGCCGAACGTGGCCATCAGTTTCGATTATTTACGAGGTGGGCGGCAGGTGTCATTGATGGGCAGGAGTCTTTTGCCGGTAAAGCCCGCACTAACGGTCGTGGCCGCGCTTCTGGCCGCGCTGCCGGCCGGGGCTCAATACCCTGGGCAGGTCGCCAGGACGAGCCCGGATGTCCCTGTTGCGCTCTCAGTCGCAGTAGTGGAGTGGACCGGCGCCGAAAGTCATCCCAAGACTAGCCGCCTCGTCCCTGTCAGCGTATACGACGGCCAGGTACTGCAGGATGGCGGCATCTACCTCGCGCAGCCGGCGCCACTTGCCCTCAGCGGCGAGGTGGAGTACGAACTCAAGGAGAATGGCAAGACCGTGGGCTTGTTTGATATCAACGGTGCTGGCCAGGAGCAGGGGTCGTGGGTTGGGTTCGGCGTGTGGAAGTCTCTCCCCAAGCCCAAGCTTGCGGCGACGAAGGAGGCTCAGTCGGGAAGCAAAGAAGTCTGGGGCGAGGGCGTCCAGAGCGACCGGCCCACCTTGCATCGCAAGGCGCACTCCGGCGATACGCCCAATTCTGGAACAGGGAACGGCGGCGACAACTCCGGGCAGGCTGCTGATCCGGACCGGCCAACCCTCCATAAGAAGACCTCCAGCGACGGCGGCGGCGACACAAGCTCTTCAACCACTAGTTCCAATTCCGCTCCCGATCCCGACCGGCCAACCCTGCACAAGAAGGACACAAACGATAGCGGTTCCGATACAACCACTTCGAGCACGGCCTCTTCCAGCACTCCAGCCGACCCCGACCGCCCAACACTGCACAAAAAGACCTCCAGCGACAGCACCAGCGACACCGGCACTGCCAGCACGAGTTCCGGTTCCGCACCCGATCCGGACCGCCCCACGCTGAAGAAGAACAGTGCCAAGAGGGTGGAAGATGTGGGCTACGTAGAGTCCCTTCCAGACAGCACTGCTTCTGACCGGCCACATCTCGTGCGCGGCAAGCCTGCCGAACGGGGTGGCGCCGTCCTACCTACGCTCATGGGCCTGCCTCCAGACATGCATCAGGCGGTAGCCGTCTCGGATGCGAAGAACCGCCCGGAGCATTTGTGGAGTTATAGCTGGTCCAACCCCGACGACGAAGGCAAAATGAAGCTGGGTATGGAAGATATTGCCCGAAAAGCCCTGGGTCTGATTCCAATCCCGCCGCCAGCAGCGCCCGCTCCCAAACGAACAGCAACAACAGCGAATAGGAAAACCAAGCCTGTGAAGGCCCCGCCGCCCCCGGCGCCTCTCGTTGATGAACAGTTCCGCGTTTTCGAATTGGCCTATGGGGCAGGAGCGACGATGGTGCTGACGGCGCACACCGATGGTCAGGGCGCGCAGCAGAAGTTTGTAACGCTGGTCGGCCAACCGGACCTCTACGGTAATGTAAAAGTGCTGCTGAAGAACGTGACGGATGCCGCCCACCTGGACGATACTCCGCGCATGCGACTGGTGGACGCCGTGGATGCAATGGCCGACAACCGGGGCGAGTTGCTCTTTGAATTGCGCGGCGCCACTCAGCGTCAGTTCGCGCTTTACCGTGTACTGCGCGGCCAGGCAGACAAGCTGTTTGTCAGCGGGCCCGGAGCGATTGCGTCCCAGGTCAATGAATAAGCAGAACCGCTGCAGTTACATCCGATTCCCGCCGGTTGGACCTTCAACGATGGTCGGGTCCCGCAAATAGCGACTAAGATTGCTCACTTATCGCGAAAATCTCGGGATATTTGAAAACAACCAATTGACACAAGATGCGGGTCTTATAAGACCTCTTATACAATTGTGCGTGAGAGGGGCGTAAGGCCGCTCTGCGAGGTTCTTCCCTAAATATGGCATTAGCGACAACCTTTTCTTCCCCTGAAACCGCAACTGTCGTTTCATCGAACTCGGTTCCAGCAGCGCAGGATGATTCCGCCTCCACCGCGGCTCACGCTGTTCCTGCACGGCAGGAGATTCGTATGGGCCGAGCCGCCACAACGGGCGACGGGCTTAACTGGCTCACGCTTGCGGTTATCGCCCTGTTTCACGTGGGTGCTTTGGCAGCGTTGTTCCTGTTCAGTTGGCCGCGCCTGGTGGTCATGGCAGTGCTCTATGTGCTGGCCATCAATGTCGGCATCGGCATGTGCTATCACCGCTTGCTCACGCATCGCGGCTATCACGTGCCCAAGTGGTTGGAATACCTGATGTCTATCTTCGCTACCATGTCGCTTGAGGGCGGGCCCATCTTCTGGGTTTCCACGCACCGCGTCCATCATCAACTGAGCGACCAGAAAGGCGACCCGCACACGCCGCGCGAAGGCGGCTGGTGGGCGCACGCCGGCTGGATCCTCTTCGGAGCCGCGCTGCACGCGCAAACCGAAACACTGGCCCGCTATTCGCCTGACCTTGGCCGTGATCGCTTTCACGTCTGGCTCAGCAAGTACCACTGGCTTCCCATCACGCTGAGCGGCCTGCTACTGCTGGCCGGCGGCTGGTTGTGGGGCGGGTGGGTGAATGGCATTGCCATGGTGCTGTGGGGCGTTCTGTTGCGAGTGACACTGGGTCTGCACGCAACGTGGCTTGTGAACTCGGCAACCCACCTGTGGGGCAGCCGCCGCTTTGACACCCGCGACGACTCGCGCAACAACTGGTGGGTGGCACTGCTGACCGGCGGCGAAGGATGGCACAACAACCACCACGCCCACCCTGTCTCCGCGCGCCACGGTCTGGCCTGGTACGAGATTGACCCCAACTTCTGGGGCATCTGGCTGCTGGCGAAGATTGGTCTTGCACGCAAGATTCAGGTGGCAAAGTTCGACCGCAAAAACCCAAAACCAGCCGGATACTAAGCCTCTCTCAATGCTCCGTGCCCCATCCTTTCGCCTTTTTTCTGGCGAAAGGGTGGGAAGCCGCGGTTCCCAATCGACACCTGGCGGGTGCCCCGTCATTGAATCGTTTTTTGATTCAATAACGGGACGCGGGCAGCAGAGCGCCTGCACGAGACAAAAAATGCGACATTCGCTATAAGAGACAGGCCGGATTTTTCCGTTTGCGAAAATGCGAAGACGAGATCTTACTTGCGCAGCTTGGCTCTTATCCAGACCGTTCCAAAGAATGGCAGCGCCAAAATCAGCACCAGAACCCCGGCCGGAAATCCAACATACAAGTAGCTATCCGCGAAATTGATCTTGTGGCCGCCGATCAGGTTCCACGCAAGCAGGGAGAAGATCGCAATGCACGTAGTCGCGAAAAAGGTGAAGAAAGCCGCCGCAAACGACAGCAGCAGGCTGGTGAAGAACCCAAATCCCTCAAGCGGAAAGCCCAGGATTCTCGCGCCGCCGTGCCCGTGTTCCACCGATTGCGCCATCATTTCCCGACCTCTCTCGTCTAGAATAAACGCTGATGACCAGCACTGCACAAATCGAACTCTGGCCCGCGGAAAAGGTTGCCACGCAGGTCACCGTTCTCCAGGCCGGGAACGGGATTCACTACGCCGCCTGGGGCGAGACACGGATCTCCGAGACGGACATCGAGCGGCTGGTGAGCGCCGTTCCCGCCGCGCTCTCTGCAGCGCTCGAGCATCGGGCCTATTACTTTGTGCCGCTGGCCATCGCCGACACCGGCGACATCATGATCGCCCCGTCGTACACGGTGGATCTGGGCGACCGCGCCATCTGTCACCGCAACGCAGTCTTCGGTTCCACCGAGGCAGTATTTCTTTCCACGCGCCTTGTTGAGGACCGGTTCGGCCTCGCCTTCGAGTTCTTCATCAACGTGGCCCACAACTTTGTGGAAACCGCCGGCGTTCCCGAAAGCTTTGCTTCGCTGGTGTGGTCGCAGGCCGAGGCTCAGGTTCGCGGCGAAACCAGCCAGGACGCCTGGGAGACCCGCCGCCGAGCCCTCGACAGTCAGGCCGGTCAAAAAGGCATCGACGAGCGCGCACGCAACAGCTTCTTCGAGTCGTCGTTCTCTGACTCATTGGCGGTTTACATGCTGTCGCTCGCCGTGGACTTCGACTACCACGACCTGCGCGAGCGCGAGTACCCGCTGCTGGCCGCCCCGGCCCTTGCCGAGCGCCTCCGCCACGTAGCAGGCCTCTTCCCCGCAAATGCCGGCTACGACTTCCAGATCCTCTACCGGCGCAAGGGGTAGGTATCTATACCGGCATCAGTGCAATGCGCCCTCCGCCCGTGCACACAATCACCAGGTTCATGGCCACAAACAGCAAGTCATAATGCCATCCCATCGACTTCTCACCCCAGAAGCCAGTCTTCCATTTCGCCACCTTCATGTAGATCGCGCCCAGCATCACCAGAATCAGTCCAAGCGCGGCCCACTGCGTCAGCACACCCACAACCAGCGCGATCGCGCCCGCCAACTCTGCGGCGCCCAGAAACACGGTGAATCCCACGCTCATGCCCAGGCTCTCCGCCCGCTGCCGCGGCGACTTCAGGTGATTGAATCCGCTGCTCCCAAATACCACTGCAACCATCACCCGCAATAGAAATAGGCTCCAGTTCACGTATTGCATTGCTTCATTTATCGAAGCCATGGCAATCCCTCCTACGCGCCCATAACGTCTCAGCGCAGTTGGATGCACAGCGGCCCTGTCAGGCTGCCGTTAAAGCGGAGATTGGCTTGCGCTTGCGGGCTCATGGCCGCGATTTCGCGCAAGCGCCTTCAACTTGAATAGAGGTTGCTGCTGATAAAGTCGTTTCGGAATTTACCGGTGGGGTCGTAGTGCTTGAGCATGGTCTCAAACTCAGCAAGCTTCGAATACCGCGCCTGCAACTGCGCAGGCGCCATCGCGAACAACTTGCCCCAATGCGGCCGGGCACTGAACGGCTCCAGTTGCTTTTCGATCATTGGAAGAACCCGGCTCACCTCGGGGCACTCAGGTTTCCATGTGAAGTGAATGGCCAGCGAGTCCCGCTGGTAGGCCGTGCTCATCCATAGATTGTCCGCGGCAATGGTGCGAAGCTCCGTGATGAATAGATGAGGCGTAATTTGGTCGCGCAATTTCTCGACTGCGAGAATCGCCTCGTAGCCGCTGTTGCGGGGCACCAGGTACTCCGTCTGCAGCTCCTTGCCGCTCGACGGTGTAAAGTTCATTCGGAAATGCGGGAGCCTCTCGAACCATGGCCCCGGAATCCCTTGCTGCTCCGTGCAACTCTCGGCGTCGTGTCCGGCCAGTGGATGCAGCTTCTGCGTGGCCAGCTTCGCACCGAAAAACTCCGGCGTCCAATCGTTTTTGTCGCCCGGCGCAAGGCGGCGTTTGATCCAAAGTTGCGTGCCCATATGATTCTGCCAGTCTGTAAAAACACTCACGCTGTAGCCGCTCGCGAAAATCTCCTCGAGGTGTGTTTTCAGATGTTCGAGCGAGAGATTCTGGTAGACCGATTGCGCCACCTGGTAAGTCGGCTGCACGTTTAGCGTCACGCGCGTAACAACACCCAGCGAACCCAGCCCCACAACCGCTGCCGCAAATCGCTCACCATCTTTTGCGCGCGACAAGACCAGCGTCTCGCCATCGGCCGTTACGATTTCAAGCGCCGAAACCGCAGTGGCCAGATTGCCGTTATGCACACCCGACCCATGTGTAGCGGTGGCAATCGCACCTGCTACGGAGATGTGCGGAAGCGATGCAAGGTTGTGGAGCGCATAGCCGCGCGCATCGATGACGGGCGCGAGCTTGCCATAGGTGATGCCCGCACCTACAGTCACGGTTCGCGCTTTTTCATCGAGAGTAATCTCGTTGAGTTTCGCGAGCGAGATCTGATTCTGCGTGCTGTCGGCGATGGTGTTGAAGGAGTGCCGAGAGCCGAGCGCCCGGAGCTTGGCGCAGTCTTTCACCACTTGCCGAACCTCGTCCACCGACCCCGGACTATAGAGCCTGTTCGTGCTGAAAGTAAGATTGCCCGCCCAGTTCTGCCGCGGCCCGGTCAGTTCCTGGCCTTTCACGACCTGCGGCAACATGCTCCCGGCCACAAGCACGCCAGACGCTTTCAGAAACTCTCGCTTGTCCATTGATTGAGTGACCTCGCTCCATTCGTCATTCGTACAATTCCATGCAGGGAAGGCATGGCACTGGCACGTTGCTCACTGTGCAGGACAAGAATAGGGGTAGCCTGCACGACGGGCAAGGAGAATTCTGGCCGAAGCTACTGGGATGCCGTGCTTGCGTGCACGACCCGCCCCTCGCTGACCGTCCAGCGCACTTTCCCTAGCATCGCCCAGCCGTCGAAAGGAGTGTTCTTGGCCTTCGATTTCGAGTCGGTGGCACGGTAGGTCCATTCAGCTTTGGGGTCGAAGACAACCACATCGGCGAAGCTGCCCACTGAGAGTGTGCCACGGCCCTTCAGGTTCAAAAGCGCCGCAGGCTGAGCGCTCAGCAGGCTCAGCACGCGCCCCAGCGGCATCTTCCACTCCTTGTGAAGCCAGCGCAGCGAAAGGCCAAGCGCAGTCTCAAGCCCGGTGATGCCATTGGGCGCGTTCTCGAACTCGACTTCTTTCTCGTGCGTGGCGTGAGGCGCATGGTCGGTGGCAATGGCGTCCACCACGCCGTCGAGAATGCCCTCAATCATCGCGTCGCGGTCAGCAGCGGACCGAAGCGGCGGATTCATCTTGGCGTGGGTGTTGTAGAAGCCCACGTGTTCCTCAGTGAGCAGAAAGTGATGCGGCGCCACCTCGCAGGTAACGCGAAGCCCACTGCGCCGAGCCTGGCGGACGGCGGCCAGGGCAGCGGCGGTGGAGGTGTGAGCAACATGCAGATGAGCGCGCGCCTCGCGCAGTTCAGTAACCAGGCGAATGTCGCGCTCCACCATGCTGGACTCAGCTTCCGGCGGCATACCGCGCAGACCCAATTTGAACGACATCGGACCCAGGTTCATGCTCGCGCCTTGCGTGAGGCGCGTGTCCTCGGCGTGCTGGATAACGCTGAGACCCACGCGCGCCGCAGCGGCCAGAACCTCGCGCATCACGCTGTCTTTCAGGATCGGTCTACCATCGTCGGTGACAGCCACAGCGCCCGCTGATTTGAGGGCGGCATAGTCGTTCAGCGTCTCGCCCTTCGATCCACGCGTAGCTGCCGCGATGGGAAAGACTCGAACCGAAGCACCGCGCTCCGGCGCCTGCATCCACCGGGTGGTTTCGGGCGAGTCGTTCACTGGGGTTGTATTGGGCATGGCGGCTACGGCGGTGAAGCCTCCCGCCGCTGCCGCAGCCGTACCGCTGGCGATCGTCTCCTTGTAGCCCTGGCCGGGCTCGCGCAGGTGCACGTGGATGTCGACCAGGCCCGGGGCCACGGTAAGTCCAGTCGCGTCCAGCACCTCGGCGCCATTCGCCTGTTTTAGTTTGCCCGGAGAGGCAACCTCGGCCACGCGACCGTCCTTGAGCAGAATGTCCTTGAGAGCGTCCACTCCAGCCGAGGGATCGACAAGGTGCCCGCCACGAATCACGAGAGCGGTCATAAGCGGTCTCCTTGCTGGTTAGGAACTAGAGCCCGCTCCACTACAGCCATACGGATGGCAACACCGTTTGTGACCTGTTCGAGGATCGCCGACTGAATACCGTCAGCCACGCCGGCCGTGATCTCCATGCCGCGAATGATGGGACCCGGATGTAGCACCACGGCCGAAGGAGCGAGCGCTGCCAGCCTTTGACCGGTGAGTTGGTAGCTGGCCTTGTACTCATCGAGGTCCAATTGCAGCCCTGCGAGCCGCTCGGCCTGAATGCGCAACATCATGATCGCCTGAGACTGGCGCATGGCGGCTTCAAAGTCCCGCTCGATAGCGATCCCTGGACCCGCCTGAGCAGCCAGCTCCGGCAGCAATTCCTTGGGGCCGCAGAGCAAAACGCGCGCACCCAATCGAGGCAGCAGCAGCATGTTTGAGCGGGCCACGCGGCTGTGCAGAATGTCGCCAGCGATGGTCACCGTGACACCGGCCAAGGTCTCAGCGTTGACCGTGTCAGTACCCGGTCGCAGATGAGCCAGGATAGTGCGCAGATCGAGCAGCGCCTGGGTTGGATGTTCATGCATGCCGTCTCCGGCGTTCAGCACCGGCAGCCGGGTCGTTTCCTCCAGCAGCCACGCCGCACCGGATGAGTTGTGGCGAAGAATTATGGCCTCCGCGCCCAGAGCCCGCAGCGTCAGACCGGTGTCTTTCAGCGACTCGCCCTTCTCGATGCTCGAGCTCAGGCTCGAAACCAGAGTAGTGTCGGCGCCCAGCCCCTTTGCGGCCAGCTCGAAGCTGGTGCGGGTGCGCGTGGAAGACTCGTAGAAAAGTAGGGCGATGCGGCGCTTGGCAAGGATGCGATCCCGTACCAGCGGGTCTTCGTTTTCCAGAACCGTGGCGCGAGTGAGGATCCGGCTCACACCCTCCAGACTCAGGTCCGTTACCGATAGCAGCGAACCTGGGTGGTATGGAAACTGCGAAGCGGGCGCTGGGGGAGGGTGAAGCTGGCGGCGAACGGGGGTTGTGGCTGGGTTCATTTTCTTAGCTTCCAGCCTCTCGCTTCGGGCTTCTAGCTAAAGGCTAGAGGCTAGAAGCCAGAAGCAACGTTCCTTTACGAGCCCACGCGTTCGACCAGCAGCACCTGATCGCTCTCGTCAACCTCGCGGAATTTGACTTCGATAATCTCGCGGCTGCTGGTTGGAACATGTTTGCCGACGTAGGTGGCCTCGATGGGCAATTCACGATGGCCGCGGTCGATGAGTATGGCGAGTTGGACACGGCGCGGTCTGCCATGGTCGAAGAGTGCGTCGAGCGCGGCCCGGACTGTGCGGCCCGTATAGAGCACATCGTCGCAGAGGACAATGTCGCGACCCTCTATATCGAAGCCGATGGCCCCCGGAGTCACCAGCGGACGTGCGCCCGCTGTGGACAGGTCATCGCGATAGAACTGGATATCGAGCATACCAGTATCGATGGGTCGCTTTTCAATCCCCGCGATCAGCTTTCCAAGCCGTTCGGCCAGCGGAATGCCGCGTCGCTTGATGCCGACCAACGCAAGGTCTTCGCTGCCATTGCTCTTTTCAACGATCTCGTGGGCCAGGCGCACTAGAGTACGCTCGATCTCCGAGGCGGACATCAGCCTGCCTTTCGTACGCAGGCCGGGGTTGTCTTGGGATTCGCTCATGTGTGCTCTCTCGTGGCTTTATTCTCGAGGTTTGTCTCTCGACGGATGATACGAGGGGGCACCGCTTGGGGGCAAGTTGTGGAGAAGTGGAACCTGATTGCTCCACTTGCGCGGAGTCTCAAGAATCATCTGCCGTTGTGTTTCAATGGCCCGGCATGACTGCGTGGATGAATTCCTAAACTTCCGGGCGGCGGCTGCGGGCCAGCAACCGAGCTCCAAGAGCACCACCGGCAACGGCAAAAAGGAGCAATGCCATGGTAAGAAGCACAATGGCGGCGAGCAGCCAGCCGGCACGTCCTTCCGGGGGCAGCAGCAACCCTTTCATCAGCGCGATGGTTTGCGCGTCTACTCCCATCGATGCCCATTGCTGGCTCATCTGCTGATTCACAAGATTCTGCCAGAGATCGTCGTAAAACTTGCCCTGATGGAACCAGAACCGCATGGCAAATAGCGTAATGCCTGTGCTGGCGGCAGCCGTCCAGCCGCCTAATAGTCCGGTAACCAGGCCGATGCGGGCGCCAGCGCCAATCGTGATCCACGCCGGCCGCTGGCTGCGCATGTAAAGGACCACCACCCACGCGCCGGTGACGGCCATCAAGGGCATCCCAAAGATGCTTAACGGGGAGAGCATGGAGCAGAGCAGTCCCGCAGGAACCGCCAGCATCACGGCAGATCGCAAGGCCGGCTTCCAATCCACGCTGGCTGCATCCCGCACCGCCTCGTTCCAGCGCTCAGGTTCACTCGATCCACTGGAAACATCCGCCGAATAGACAAGTTGTGGCAGGCCGCAGACCGGGCAATAGCAGTTTTCTGCCTGGACCGTCTGGTGGCAGCGAGTGCAGGTAATCTCCATACACTTCAAAGCCTATCTCATTTCGCCGCTGGGTGGGCAGACCCGGACTCCATGTTCATTGGAATGCTTGCCCCGGCGACCGAGCCCATTCCGGGGAATTGCTGGCTGCGCCAACCCTGTAAAGGAACCCGCTAGACCATCGGGCAGCTGGGCCGCAATCAGTTGGGCTGAACCTTATTGACATTGAGCCCATCGTCGCGCCGCAACTCCCCATCACGCCTCAACCTGAGCATTTTGAAGACGGGCATGTATATTCTCTCGCGGCAAACCCAGCAGCGCACGGGATAGTGGAGAATCATCAAGCGGGCAAGGTCTTTCATTCTGAAACGCGATATACGGAAGTCAGTGGAATTGCAATACTTGCAATGAATTGGCATATAGCTCTCCAGGATTGGGGGATCGTAGAGAAAAACTGCTACTCATGAACTTGGATGCGGATTGGCTCATGCTGAGGTGTATTCACGCTGGGCAAAAATTAAAGAGATAATTGCACCATTCTCGCGGCATCGACTCAACAAAAACCCGCTTAAGTGCGGCGTTTCGCGGTTTCTTCTATCGCACAAGCGTGTTCGAGGCCGGCTTCAGCTTTGCCTCTACGATGTCTTCAGCAGCCTGCACAACCTCTTCGAGCGTCATGTTGGTCGAATCCAGAATTACGGCGTCGGGAGCCGCCCTGAGTGGCGAGTCGGCGCGATTGCGGTCCCGCTGGTCTCGAGCGCGCAGATCTTGGATCACTTCTTCCGGTTGCACCTCAGGTATGCTGCCTTTCAGGCCAAGCTGATCGTATCGGCGCTGCCCCCGCACCTCGGGGGCGGCATCCAGAAAGATCTTGACCTCGGCATGGGGAAAGACGACCGTTCCAATGTCGCGGCCCTCCATCACCACTCCGCCTACTGCACCCAGTTGCTGTTGCAGGCGAACCATCCAGGCGCGTATCGCGGGAAAAACGCTCACCCGCGAGGCTCCGTCGGTAACGATTTGATTGCGCAGCAGGCCGGTGACGTCTTCGCCGTCAAGCAGCACGCGGTTGTCTCCCTCGCCCGGTTCAAGGGAAATGGCGGTTTCTGCCGCGAGTTTCTCTAGGCTGCTGCTCTCGTCCAAAGGCAGTTCCGCACGCAGCGCCTTCAGGGCGAAGGCGCGGTACATGGCGCCGGTTTCAAGGTTGAGCAAGCCGAAATGCCGGGCCAGATGCCGGGCAACTGTGCTCTTTCCAGCGCCGGCTGGTCCGTCAATGGCTATGATTATCTTCCGGCCCGCTTCAGCGGCGCGAGAAGGGCTTTCTTCCGTGCTCATCCGCGCTTCTTCGAATTCGGTTTGGCGCTCTTTCTGGACGGGGCAGTAAAGCCATACCGCTTGGTGTTTCCAGCTTTGGCGCCTGCCGAGAGGGCAGGCTTGCGGCTGCTCCGTGCAGAGCGAGCATCGGGACGCGCATCTTTCCGCTTGGCGCTCCCGTTGCGCAGGAGGCTACCGCCGCGCGCGGTCCCGCTGGACTTGCCTGCCGTCTTGCTGTCGTGGCCGTTTCCATTGCGCTGGCTAACCGCCGAGGTGGATGGCTTGGATTTCCGCACACCTGGCGTAACCTTGGCCGAATGGTTGCGGGCGCTGCCGTTTCCATTGGTTTGGGCTCCGTTGGAGTGGGTTCCGTTGCCCCTTACACCATTGCTTCTAACTCCGTTGCTTCCTCCGGAAACCGAATGTGCGCCTTTGCTCTTGCCGTTGGTGTTTTTGGCGCCGTTCGGAGTCCAGCGTGCGCCGGAGGAAGGGCGCGACCCGTTGCCGTTCCGCGCTGCTCCCGGCCGCGCTGAAGAACTGCGGGTGTCCGGGCCTGAACGGCGTGCCGTGCGGCTGCTTGAAGAGCTTTGCGCAGGTTTGCGGTCGCGGGAGTGAGCGGCGGGGCGGCTGAAGTGAGGCCGTACAGCGGAGGGCTTTCCAGGCGCTGCAGGCTTGTGTACGGCAGGAATCCGGGGTGTGTGGCTTTCCGGAGCCTTCAGAGGCACGGCCGGGCTCTGTACAGAAGCCTGAGCCGAAACCTGAATAGGGGCTTCGGTGGCTGCGACCGGTGCGTGCAAAACATGATCGTACAGCTCTTCTTCGTGATCGCGGGAGTGCAGAAAGTAGGCCGAGGCAGGCATCGAGGAGCTGGCATACGCCGTGGGTGCGACGGCAAACTCGGGCAGGGTTCCAGCGACGTAGAAGTGCGGCGCGTGTCCCAGCGAAATCGTATGGACCTGGCGTGTAGCCACCAGGCCGCGTAGCACTTCGCGGACCTTGCTGCGCGCGGTCAGGGGGGCCAGGAACATCTCCACCTCTTCCATGCTGGCTGCAATCACTGCCTGCAAATAGATTGAGGCCAGCACGGAGATGGCGGTCACCTGAGAGGTGGATGCGCCTTCGGCAATGGCCTTCTGGAAACGGGTTCGCAGCAGTTGCCATTTGGCAGTTTCGTCGGGCGCAGAGACAACCGGAATAATGCGAAGCTGCTGCCAGAGCTCAGTAATGGCGCGCAGAACAGCGCCTTCAGTGACTTCCCGTCCCAGCGTATGCTTCAGCGACGGGATGGTGGTGTCACCTGCCTCGAGGAGCTTGTAGGCTTGCACAGCCAGTTGCGAAACCTGGCGTGATCCGGTCAGTTGCGGGCTGCGGCGCCAGTCGCGATCGCCCCGCAGCGCGTACACGTAGGGCAGAACCCAGGCCGCAACGACAAAATCGGGGTGTTCTCCCGGCTGTCCAAGTAAGTTCAAACGTACTGCCACGCCGTCAACCTCCAGGCGTACCAGTAATTCCTCGGCAAGCGAAATGTGTTTAGGGTCGGGGGTCGCATTCCGGTGACCCGCTACGGCCTCAACAAAAGAGGGCGCGATGGAAGAGGAAAACTGCCTCTTGGGCAGGAAGAGGCACAATCCGGTCTCCTCAATCCACACGCGGGCATCCTCCAATGTGAGTGTCCCGTGTCCGTTCAGGCGCATCCTTTCGGCGCGCGAAGCTTCCAATTGCTCTGCTGTCAAAGAAAAACCTCACTTCCAGGCTGGCGATCAGGCATTTTTCATGAATACCGCAGGGTCACCTGCGTTCTTGTATGGTCTTGGCTTCCAGAAGGTTACGTCGACTTGGCTCTTCGGCCTTTTCCCTGGCTGGCTCATGAAAACGCTGTGTGCCGGGCTCCTTGCGCTCCTGGGAGCGGCCGGAGCCACCTACCCATCCATTCTAAATGCGAATTAGATTCGATGGAAGGCCCGAAGTATCTCCTTCCAGGAATAGAGCAAAGCTATTGGACGTCCATGCGGGCAACTTGTTGGGTGCTCAGTCTTTGCAAGCTCCAACAGTAACCACTCCATGCGAACCGGGTCTAGTGCAGTATTGACCTTGATGGCGGAATGGCAGGCGATCGAGGCGGCAATCCGTGTGCGGAGCGCCGTAAGATTCTCATTCTGCTTGATTTCTCCAGAATCATCCAGGCCGCCCGCAGATTGCTCTATCACTTCCGCCAGCATCCGCTCCAGGACCGCTCCGTCCAGCCCTACCGGGGCAGCTTTTACCGCAAGTGTTTGAGGGCCAAAGGGTTCCACCTCAAACCCGTTGCTCTCCAGCTCCTTGGCGATACCTGCAAAAACCACCATCTGCTCGGGCTTGAGTTCCACCAGCAGAGGCATCAGTAACCTTTGGCGCTGCACTTTTTCAACTTGGCGGTCGCGCAAAATTTTTTCAAAAAGAACTCGTTCGTGGGCCACATGCTGGTCGATAATCCACAGTCCGTCGTCGCCGGCGGCCAGAATGAACGACTCCCGCAACTGTGCCAGGGGCTTTAGCGAGGCCAAATGGTTCAGGTTGGCTGCCGCCTGCTCGGCCTCCACCAGCGCTGTCTCCGCCCCCGCATCGTGGCCATTCGCCGATAAACCGGGTCCACGGCCGCAACCCTCCGCTCCGGAGCCCGCCCCCGGCTTGAACAGAGCCTCGGCTGCCTCGCCCCAGGCCTTCTGGTCGAAGCGGTCTGAGCCAAAGCTGCCTGGGCCGAAGGGCAAGCTGCCGGGAACCTGCGAAGGCTGCCGCGGAGTCAATTGGAACGGCTCGGCGTCCGTCTGGGCAGTCTGGAATGCGCCCGGTTCAGAGTCCTGTTGCCGTTGAACAGTCGCGGAGTCTGGCGACCCCGGCAGAGGCGAAATAGCAGCTGGCATCAGCGATGGGCTCGCCGTGGGCTGCGAGTCGATTGCCGCCAGAAACCCTGCAACCGGGCGCGCCTTGATCAATGCCGTCCTCAGGCTGTCGCGAACAAAATCGTGGATATGGCTCTGCTGCCTGAAACGCACCTCGGTTTTTGCTGGGTGTACGTTGACGTCCACTTCTTCGGGGGGCATTTCGAGGAAGAGGAGGACGACTGGAAAGCTGGTTGGGGGGATCACGTTGCGGTAGGCCTCCGTGATGGCATGTATCAGAAGCCGGTCGCGGATGAGGCGCTTGTTTACAAAAATGTAGATGGAGTTGCGGTTGAGTTTTTGCAACTCCGGCTTAGAGAAGAAGCCTGTCAGGCGCAGTGCGCCGGGGTCGCGCTTCGGTTCGTCCGGGTCTCTCTTCCAGGGCGGCGGCTCGGGCAGGCCAGCTCGTTCAAGTGGCGTCTCTGCGGCCACGGGCAGCAACTGGCCCAGCGTCTCTTTTCCAAATATCTGATAAATGCGCTCGGCGGTGCGAGTGACGGGGGGCGCGGACACAATCGTGTTCGTCGCAGAAAGCAACTCGAAGTGCTTCTCGGGATGGACCAGCGCATAGTGCGTAACGAGCGCCGTCACATGGGCCAGCTCAGTAGATTCCGCGCGTAGAAATTTGCGCCGGGCCGGAGTGTTGAAGAACAAATCGACAACGGCAATGGTGGTCCCGCGCGGCAGCGCCGCATCATCCACATGCAGGATCCTGCCGCCCGCAATTTCGATCTTTGTCCCAGCGGCCTCATCGCCTGTCGCCGTCTCCAGGGTCACGCGGGCGACTGAAGCAATCGACGGCAGTGCCTCTCCGCGAAAGCCAAGGGTGGCAATCGAGAGCAGATCGTCGGCGGTGCGCAGCTTGGAAGTGGCGTGGCGTTCGAAGGCGAGCAGCGCGTCGTCGCGGTTCATTCCTTGGCCGTCGTCGGCAACGCGAATCAGCTTCCGTCCGCCCGCCTCAACCTCGATTCGAATGCGGTTGGCTCCGGCGTCGAGGGCGTTCTCCAGCAACTCCTTCACCACTGAGGCCGGCCGGTCCACAACCTCGCCCGCGGCGATCTGGTTGGCAACCTGGTCGGGAAGTATGCGGATGCGGCCCATAAGGATTCAGGTTAAACCAGTGGAAGGAGATCATGTGTGAGGGAAACCCGTCAGGGATTCTGGCAGTGGGTCAGTTCGAAGGGTACGGGCTTTAGCCCGTACGTAAATCCGCCAAAATGAACGCGGGCTTTAGCCCCTGAGGGAATGTCGTTTCGAACTGACCCACTACCGGGATTCTTGATCAGAAGCAAGAATGCAAATGCAGGGTCAAAATGTGGTGTTGGACCTACACATTTTTCTGACGAAATTGGACAATTTGGAAAAGGTGTGTCCCTTGTCGGTGGGTGCCCATCTTTACTTCGCTTTTGTGGCGAAGGTGGGAAGCTTATGCGCCGAAGAACCCCCTGTGACGAGCTTCTTCAAGTCGAACGGCAAGATAATCCCACAACGCCGGGCAGCCCGCCTTGACCTCTGGTTCAACGCGCTTCACCACTCGCTCGTAGCTGATGCCGTTTTCGCGCCAGCTTTGTCCCCGGTTCGAAAGATTGAGCAGCACTGGCATGGCGCGATCGACGGAGTGTGCAAAGCGGGATTCTGGAGTGTTCCCGTCCTCGAACTCAAGCCACAAGGTCAGAAAAGGAGAGCCTTGCGCCTCGGGAAGTATTCCAAATATCCGCGTGACTGATGCGAGTTCCTCGGCTTTGCGCTGTTCCCAGCCGCCTTCTACAAAGACCATCGTGTCTCCGGCATCGATCTCGCCGATGTCGTGCACCAGCAGCATCGCAATCACCCGGTTGATGTCGACCGGCGTCTCGGCATAGGCCGCGAGGGAGGCCGCCATCAGGGCAATCTGCCAACTGTGCTCGGCGGAGTTCTCATAGCGATCCAGGCCCAGTGGACGAACCTTGCGCGTGACGGCTTTGAGCTTGTCCAGCTCCAGGATGAAGTCGACAATCTGGTGCATCAGTGGACCTTTCCGCTTCGTTCGGGTCAAAGAAGGCTCGCGTGGAAACTGCATGCAGCCAGGTGACCTCCCATAAAACAGGAAATGCCGCGCAATGGCGGCATTTCTGAGGTCGGAGCGAGCCCGGATACTTAGATGCCTACACCAAATTCGCCTGCCTGCTGCTCGCCGGCGTTGGCATAGAAATCATAAGGAGTGCGCTTCTTGAATTTATAGCGGTTGCGGAGTTCGGCGCCGATGTAGATGCCGAGCGCGGCGACGGCCATGCCAACAGAGAACCATCCGATGACCTGCAGAGCTTTCGAGTCCTTCTTTTCGCACTGGACTTCTTCGGCGGGTACCATTGTATCGGGTTCATTAAACATCACGGCAAGAGCCTCCTGCACAACCATGATACCGCAGTTTTTGGTGGCTGGACCACATTGCGAACCGCGCGGCCGGTTGAACTGTTTAGCCTATTGAGCCGATTCGGGAGAGCCATTCCGCCTTTTCCTTATCGGGAAGAAAGCTGGCATGAATCGAGTTAGACGCCAGCAGGCGCAGCTCTTCGCGCGTGAAGCCCTGCTCAGTGTGTGCGAGCAGGTACTCGTTGGCCAGGTCGGAACCGAAGAAGGCGGGGTCGTCGGAGTTGAGTGTGACCAGCAGCCCTGCATCGAAGTAGTGCCGCAACGGATGCGTTGCAAAAGACGCGCAGACACCGGTCCGGACATTCGAAGTCGGGTTCAACTCCAGCCCGGTTCTCCGCACGTTTAACTCTTGAATAAGAGCAGGGTCTTGAATAGCAGAAAGTGCGTGCCCGACGCGCTCTGTGCCGATCGAGAGCGCTTCCCAAATGGCCTCCGGGCCAGTGGTTTCGCCGGCGTGGTTGGTCAGGCGCAATCCGGCTTCGCGAGCCCTCGCATAGAGCTCACGAAAAGGCTCGGAACCAGTTCGGCGCTCGTCTCCGCCGAGACCTATACCGATAATCGACGGGTAGTCGCTCCGCATCTCGGCTGCTTTGCGAAAAACGCGCTCGGCCTCTTCGACTGTGAAGTGGCGCACGGCGTCAAAGATCCAGTAGACAGAGAGACCCAGCTCGCGCGCAGCCCGCTCCCTGGCGCGCTCAAGACCGTCGAAGATGGGCTCGAATGCATGGGGGTCGAAGTTGCGCCACATATAGATAACGCCCACGGAGATGTAGACCTCGGCGTGAACGATGCCCTGCGCAGCCAGCCGCTCCATCATCCGCCAGGCAACCAACTCGTAGTCATCCGGGCTGATCAGCCGCCGTGTGACGGCCTTGAAGGCCTCAATAAAGCCGGTGAAATCGTCGAAATGGTAGTGGGCATTCGACTCGGCCCGCGTCATGGGATGCGCATCGTGGCGAGCACTTAGATCCTTGAGCGTGGCCGGCGTCACTGTGCCTTCGAGATGCAGATGCAACTCAGCCTTGGGAAGACTGTGGATGAATGCTTCAATCTCCGACATGACTCAAGTTTACCGTTTCGGTGCAAACTCTGACCGATGGCGGCTGTAGAAGAAATAGATAAACAGGCCAGTGACGAGCCAGGCGAAGAAGGCCGCCCATGTCATGACTTCAAGGCCCATCATGAGCACGATGCAGAAGATGATGCTGAGTACCGGAAACAGCGGCCCCAGCGGGGCGCGGAATCCGCGGCGGCGTTCCGGTTCGCGATAGCGCAAGATGAGGACAGCGATGGAGACCAGTACGAAAGCGAACAAAGTGCCGATGTTCGAAAGGTTCGATACGGTACCGATGTCGAGCAGACCGGCGGGAACGCCGACTGCGAATCCTGCGACCCAGGTGGCGAAGGCCGGTGTGCGGAACTTCGGGTGGATGCGGCTGAAGACCGTTGGCAGCAGGCCGTCGCGGGACATGGCAAACCACACGCGCGCCTGGCCGAGCTGGAAGACGAGGATGGAAGAAACCATGCCCATGAGCGCACCGATCAGAACAAACAGGCGCACCCAGTGCAGCCCGCTGCCGCCGGGCCCGAGTGATAGCTTCTTCAGCGCGTTCACCACCGGCGCCGCATCGCCCATCACCGACTGCCAGGGAACGATGCCGCTGAGCACAATAGCCACTCCGCCATACAGGACCGTGCAGGCGACCAGCGTAGCCAGGATGCCGATAGGCATGTCGCGCTGCGGATTTTTGCACTCCTCGGCCGCCGTTGAGACTGAATCAAATCCAATATAAGTGAAGAAAATGATGGAGCCGCCGGTGAGCACGCCGGTCCAGCCGTTGGGCATGAAGGGATGCCAGTAATGCGGCTTGATGAAGCTTGCGCCGGCAAAAACAAAAACCAGAATGGCGGCGATCTTGACCAGGACCATCACGTTATTGGCGCGCGCCGATTCGCGAATTCCCCGCACCAGGATCACGGTGAGAATCATGACGACGACGAAGGCGGGAATGTTGAAACCGAAGTGCCATCCAGCTTTGTAGAGATCGCTTCCGGCCAGGTCCTGCAGGCCCGTTGGCAAATAGGCCGGAGAGATCCACATCAACGGCATATGCACGCCAAACCAGTCCAGCAGGTCGACGATGTGCGCGGCGAATCCCACGCTGACGCTCATGTTGCTGAAGGCGTATTCGAGAATCAAATCCCAGCCGATGATCCAGGCAGTGAGTTCACCCATTGTCGCGTATGTGTATGTGTAGGCTGAACCAGCAATTGGAATCATCGACGAGAGCTCGGCATAGCAGAGCCCCGTGAAAGCGCAGACGACGGCGACCAGCACCAGGGAGAGCGCCAGAGCAGGCCCCGCTCCGGGCCGGCCCGCCATGGCGGAGTGGGTAAGCATCCAGTGAATCAGCGGTGTTGCGCCAATCGAGGGCTGATCGAAGTGTTGCCCGGCCATGGCCGTGCCGATGACCGTGAAAATGCCGGAACCGATAACCGCACCAATGCCCAACGCGGTCAGAGACCACGGCCCAAGGCTTTTCTTGAGCGAGTGCTCGGGATCTTCCGATTCCCTGATGAGCTTATCGATCGACTTGCGGGCAAGCAGTTGGCTCGGCAGAGCAGTTCTCCTCAAACCCCCCGGAGCGTGGATTTGTCCGCGGATTTTGTCCGAGGAATTAGCCACAGGGTTCTGTCACAGAATACAGTGCATCTGGATGGGGAGGAGCACCGGTGAAACAGCTTCTAGCTTCTAGCCACCAGCCTCTAGCTCTACTCGATCCCGCTTTAGAGTTGCTTGAGCAGGAAATGCGAGGGGCTAGAAGCTGGTAGCTAAAGGCTGGTAGCTGCTTTTAGCGCTTCGACTGACCGCGCGCGAGTTTCTTGACCTTCTTTTTGGCGGAACCGCGCGGTTCTGTGCGCTTTCCCTTGGGAGCGGCCTTTTTGCGCGCCGCGCGTTTCAGTTTCTTCCGTTCCAGCTTGTCTTCTACTTTGGTGGTGTCGGCCACGTGTAACCTCTTTCGCTCGAATCTCTTCAGTGTTTCCCGTTTCTCGGGCTGTGCGACCTCTATGGTAACAGGGATTTTGTGACGATGAAAGCAGTGCGCGCGGGTTCCATCTCCTCGTTACGCGGCATTCTGAGCGGCGTTGCTGCAGTTTCCAGCGTACAATTGAGATAGACCAGAATTTGACCAGCCTCGCTCGGCTCCGGCCGTATTACCGCTTCTGACGAGCTCAGTACCTCCACGCAACATCACCTTGTTCGCCGGAGTTCGTCATGCGTTCCAACCAAATCCATAAAGCCCTTGCGCAAGGAATGAACCGCTTTGAAGTCTGCCAGCTCGTAGCCAAGGGCGTAAAGGCAACCCACAAGACAGGGTCCCGCTTTGAAGATTCAATCAACGACGTGCTGCAATACCTGGGCACCCACGACAAGCCCAAAGAAGGCATTCACCCCGCCATTCCCCAGGTGAGCATGAAGAGCCTCAAGCCCGCAGCGTAAGAACGGCCATCAAAAGTTGCCCAACCGTAAGCACCCATTGAACTGAATCCCCTGTTTGGATGTGTCGGCAATTTCCCGCAAGAGAGAAAATTCCACCAAACGCAAGAAGAGGGACGGCAGCTTTGCCGTCCCTCTTCTTTTTGATCTCGAACTGATTGCTGGGGGGGTAACCCTTAGACAACCTGAACGTTCTCAGCCTGCCAGCCCTTGGGGCCCTTGGTTACGTTGAACTGGACGCGCTGGCCTTCTTGCAGTGAACGGAAGCCGTTCGACTGGATGGCGGTGTGATGAACGAAGACGTCCTCACCGTTTTCACGGCTCAGAAATCCAAAACCCTTGGCGTCATTAAACCACTTAACTGTGCCTTGTTCCATTGTGTTGCTCCTCTGGTACTCATTTACCGCGAATGCAATGTGGAAGTGTTGCGTGCAGGCGGTAACCGGAACAGGCAAGAACTTCAGATCGAATTCTACGATTGAATAGAGTGTAACACGGATTTGGCAAATTACCCCTAAATCATTTGAGTTCAAAGAGAAATAGCTCCGGCCGGTGACTACAACAAAGGTGTGACGGCTAACCCTGCGCGCCGGTTCCAAGACGGGGTAAACTCAATGGCGCTGTGAGGTAAGCCTTGACGAACGACAATGCAATCGCCGAGCAAGGCCCAAACTTGCGCACCCGTGTTCTGGCCATCAACCCCGGATCCACGTCCACGAAGTTCGGCCTCTACACCCGCCAGGGAGTGGAATGGGTCCGCACCGTCCGCCATGGAGATGAAGAACTGGCGCGTTTCGGTGACCGTCCCATGGTGGCGCGGCTCGAGTATCGAGCGGCAATGATCGCGCAGGCCCTGGAAGAGTGCGGCTACAAGGCCAGCGAGGTGGCCGGCGTTGCGGGGCGCGGTGGCCTGCTGCCGCCTGTAACCTGCGGAACCTACGTGGTGGACGAGGCGATGGTGGAAGAGCTCAGGCTGGCGCGGCGCGGCGAGCATGCGTCCAACCTGGGCGCTCTGCTGGCGCTCAGGTTTGCCCGCGAGGCCGGTGCGAACGCCTACATCGTTGACCCGGTGACGGCAGACGAGTGGCAGGACTGTGCACGTCTGTCCGGATCGCCACTCATCGAGCGTTCTCCCATCGGCCACGTGTTGAATACCAGGGCAGTGGCGCAGCGTTTTGCGCGGGAGCAGGGCCGGCCATACGAAACACTGCACCTGATTGTGGCGCACATGGGCAGCGGCATTACCGTTTCGGCGCACCGCAAAGGCCGCATGATCGATAGCAACACCATCGACGAAGGCCCGTTCGGACCCGATCGCACCGGCGGCCTGCCCGTGCGCGCACTCATCAAGCTTTGCTACAGCGGCAGGTTTGCGCAGAAGGAGATCGACCATAAGGTCTTTGGCGACGGCGGACTCTTCGCCTATCTCGGCACTCGAGACTTGCAGGAGGTCGAGCGGCGCATCGATTCCGGCGACCGCGAAGCAGCCAGTGTCTTCGACGCCATGGTCTACCAGATCGCCAAGGAAGCTGGGTCCATGGCCGCGGTCCTTGAGGGCAAGGTGGACGCACTGCTGCTGACTGGAGGAATGGCGCACTCGGAACGCGTCATTAACCGGCTGCGCAGCTATCTGGACTGGATCGCGCCCGTCAAAGTCTATCCCGGCGAAGACGAATTGCAAGCACTCGCCGAGGGCGTCTTCCGCGTACTCGACGGCGAGGGAAAAGCAAAGCACCTGTGGGAAGGAGGCCGCAACCCCGCAAAGGCGAGCGCTCCCAGAGAGGCCCTGGTTCTCGGCATCGAGTGAGGTTTCAATCGCCTATCGCTCGATTTGCCACGCTTTGGATCAAGGCGTGTTTGGTAGGTCGGGGTTTCAACCCCGACGAATCATGTAGAAGTACAAGCGCGGGCTTCACGGGCTGCGGAAAAACTCCCATTGCGGCATTGTTCTGAAAGGGCACGGCTTCAGCAGGTTGCGGAAAAACTCGATCGGGCGGTAGGCCGGGGATTCATCCCCGGTATCGAAAAGTTCAAACTAACTGGCCTTTAGGCCCTGAGGTATGCTTTTTCACTTTGCTTCTTGCATGATTCTGATTCGCCAAACACTACTTAGGCCCTGAGGGATGATCTTCAATTCTTTTTCAATATCAGAAACTGTTCCGTCGCGCGCTTAGCGCTCAGAAGAAAACCCAATCCGGAGGGAGGCGTGGGTTTCAACCCATGCACAAACCCATCCGCAGGAGTTCTGGAAGATCGTGTACGCGGCGCAAGCCGCGATCAGGCCCCCGTGAACAAGCTATAAACATCCGATATGCCGACTCCAGGGGACTAGTCCTTAGATGAAAGCTGTAAACAATAGATTTAAATGCGAAGTTGCACACCGGCCAACCGGGATCACGCCGTTTGCTGTGTAGAAAGCCAGTTTCGTTTAGGTCCAGCCCCAGCAGCGCATTACAAAGCCTGCCTGGTGGTCTCACTCAATGGGAAAGCAAACGGACAAGTCCGATCTACCGGGATATAAGTTCGATTTTGACCATCCTTTGGGAGGCTTGCGGCTTGATGATCCCAATTGTGAAGAGCCCAACGGTTCGGTAGCATCTGTCGAAAATAACAGTACAAGCCGACATGCAAATGTCTCAGAGTCCATGCTCTTGCTTCCATCAAGGAAAACAATGACCCCCGTCCCGCCTGAAGCGGTGAGGTCGGAAAATCGGCCCCGGGCCGCCGTTGTCGTCGCTCACCCGGACGACGAGACACTCTGGTGCGGCGGCTACATACTGGCCCATCCGGAGTTTCTTTGGCGTGTCGTCACCTTATGCAGAGCACTGGATCCGGACCGAGCGCCAAAGTTCCGCCAAGTCTTGCAGCAATTGGGGGCGGAGGGTGAGATGGCGGATATGGATGATGGACCCGATCAGGTACCGCTACCGATCGTGCAGGTTGAGGAAACCATCGTACGAGTATTGTCTGGGGGCAGCTACAGACTGATTTTGACCCACGGCCCGATGGGCGAGTACACACGTCACCGCCGGCATGAGGAGTGCTGCCAAAGCGTGGTTGAACTTTGGCGTTCGGGCGTTATCGACACCGGGCGATTATGGATGTTCGCCTACGAAGATGGCGGCCGGGCGTACTTGCCTCGGGTTCGCGACGATGCAGATCGACGGGATATGTTGACAGACGATATCTGGCTCGAAAAGCGCAGATTGATTACAGATTTGTACGGGTATGGGCACGACAGTTGGGAAGCGCAGAGCGCACCAAGAGAAGAAGGTTTCTGGTGTTTTGATTCAGCACAAGCAGCGGTAAAACGCACAGCATTCTGGGAGCAACAATCGTGAAAGTACTTGTGCTTACCGAATATCCGGCACCGGCGGCCGGCTTGGCGCTGCAGGGCGAACTGTTGTGCAGGGGCCTGCGTGAGATGGGCGTGGATGTCTACCCGGTGCATTTGGAATCGTCCCTGGAAAAGGAATGGTACTATCGCTGGTTCCAGCCGGACGTGGTGGTCGGCGTGGGGTTCTGGGGCCATATTCCGAACCTGGTCCTGCACCCGCAAAAGTTTGGAATGAAGGCCGTTCCATGGCTCGTGGCCGATGGTTATATTGCGGAACACCGTGATGTTCTGAACGCTCTCCCGCTGATCATGGTTACCTCCAATTGGGTGAAAGAGGTGTATGTCAGGGACGGCATCAGGGGAGACAACATCGTGGTGCTTCCTGTGGGTTGTGACACGGACCGCTACGCGCCGCACAGCCGCGATGACTTGAAGGTCCAGGCGATCCGCGAGGCTCTGGGAATAGCGGATGACCAGGTCATGATCCTGACAGCTGGCGGGGATGGTGCGTCAAAAGGCGCGCAGGAGGTGATGCAGGCGCTGGCGTTGATCGATGCCGAGGCACCCGACTGGAGATATGTCTGCAAGGTCTGGCCTCAACCCCGCACTGTCCAACAGAACCTCATCGACCTCAAACTGGCGGCGGACCTGGGCATCGACAAAAAGGTCATCTACTCGACCAATATGGTCTCGCAAAATTTCATGCCTTACTTGATAGCCGCCTGCGATATCTACGCTGCACCGTCGCGGCTCGAGGGTTTTGGAATGATTCAAGTGGAGGCTAATGCCTGCGAAAAGCCGGTGATCGCGATCGACGCGATGGCATTTCGCGACACGATGGTCCACGGCAAGACAGCATTCCTGGCAAAAGTGGCCGAGGAAAGAAAGATCACCGAGGCGCTTTACGGCGAAGGCCACGAATACGAGAGAAGTCATCGAATCGTGTTCAAAAATGCGCGCACAGCTGAATACCGAGCCAGCGTGCCCGACATCGCCAAGTACCTTCTGACGCTGATGCAGGACAGTGCACTGCGGAAGGGCATGGGCGAAGCGGGGCGAAAACACGTGACCGAGTTGTTCGATTACCGCCAGGTTGCCAAACGCTTTGTGGAAATTGTGTCCGACCGATTGGGAATTCACTCGAAAGGTTCGCGATGAGGCGTGAGTGCTCGTCGACCGAACCCTGCACGCCATTGAGGTGGCCATGTCTGTAGACGAGAAATCTCTTGCTTCCATTGCGCAGGCCAAAGAGGCGGCTATGCACATCCTGCTCCATAACGCACGGGGACCGTTTCAAGGCCTGCCCCGGACTGCTGGGTGGGGATACCCGGAACCTTACACGCGGGACCTGATGATATCAGCCCTGGGCTTTCTTGCCACCGGCAACGAGGAACTCGCGGACGCTCTGCGGCGCACACTGGTGGCGCTCGCAAGCAATCAGACGTCGCGTGGCCACATCCCATCCCTCGCACACGATCCCACTAACCGTGGAGCCAGCGATACCACACCGCTATTCCTCTTTGGCCTGGCTCTATACAGAAGATCGACTAACCAGCCAGAGTTCCTCAATGAGGCAGCGCAGAAGGCCATGAAGTGGATGCAGTACCAGAGTCCTGACGACAGGGTGATGGTATGCCAGTTACCGACCAGCGACTGGCGTGACGAGCAGTACGTAATGGGTTATGGGTTGTACGTGAATATGCTGGTTTATGCGTATCTTCGTCTTTACGGCGAACACGAGTCCGCCGCTCAGTTGCGCGGCTCAATGAGCCGTCTGGAGGTCCGTGGCGAAGAGAAGAACCGTTATGAGCAAGAGGCTCTTGTGGAGCCATCTCCACCCTACTACGCACTCTACTCTTACAAGATCATGAGCAGCGACCGCTTCGATCTGCTGGGTAACAGCCTGGCGATTCTGACGGGAATTGCTTCGCCTCACTGGGCAGGAAACCTGGTGGTATGGATTGAATCCGAGTGCGAGGCCATGCGGGGCAGCGGAGAACTGGCCGTGAATTTGCCGCCCTGTCTGTTTCCGTACATCATGCCCCATCATGCGGATTGGCTGCCGCGATACGAGCGATATAACCGGCCCGGCGACTATCACAACGGTGGCGTGTGGCCATTTATCTGCGGTTTCTACGTGGCGGTATGCGTAGCGGCGGGGCAGATGGAGTTAGCGGAGTGCAAGCTGTTGGCTCTGACCGAACTGGTCAAACCATGGCACGAGAATGAGGCGGAGTGGGGTTTCAACGAGTGGATTCATGCGCAAACAGGTAGGCCCAGCGGTCGGGATTGGCAGACCTGGTCGGCAGCCATGTACCTCTACGCTGCTGACTGTGTACAGCGGCAGACGACCCCGTTCTTCGATGAGATGCGCGCAGGCAACCCAGTCGCCTGATTCCGTGCCCCATCCTGGAAATGCCCCAGCTCTACGATCCGCTTTGGCCACCAACTGGAAGGCCATTCAGAACTGGTGACGGTAAACGCCCATCTCGGCAGCGAGGATTCCCGGTTTGCGCGAACCCACCTTCTCCGAAGACACCGCCCTCCTAACGCCCTCTCGCCGTGCCCAAAGGATCGCAACCCCCCAGCCCCCTGCAGATAATTTTCCTCCCAAGGCGCACAATCGTTCCATAGTGTCTTTCAATACCCGTGCAGGCCAACGTACACATGTCCGCAGAAGAGGCTGAAAGCTGATAGCTAGCAGCTAGAAGCCAGAAACTGCCCCTAACCCCTTTGCTGTGAGGAATCTGCGGATAAGTCTTTTGTTGTGAGGATTTTGCGGCGAGAGGTGTGCCGTAACCTGCTGAAACAAAGGAATTTATTTTCAGGATACCGGTGGGGGGTGGGGCCTGTGCCCCTGCGAAACAGTTAATTGTGCCAGTACCCCGCCGAGGCGACGCACGGTTCCCCGTTTACCATCACTTCATGCCGCTGGTGCGTTATTTAAGTACCCGCATCGCAGTCATGGAACGGGGACGATTGGTTGAAACAGGCGAGGCGGTAACGCTCTGCGCCAATCCGCGCGAAGCCTACACACGGCAGTTGATCGCAGCCACGCCGGAACTGCCCGCCGGCGTGGCCTGATCGCTCTTGGAGAATTCCTGTCCTACTTCGGCTGTGCCGGAGCCGCAGGCTGATCTGGGCTTGAAGGGTGCGCGGGCGCGGCCGGTTGCTGCGCACTGCCGCTGGGCATCGCACGCATTCCGCCCATGCTGGGATGATTCGGTGGCATCGCAATATCGCTCTGATCCACCAGTTCAATATCGAAGATGAGATCGGCCTTTGCTGGAATGCCTGGATGCGCCTCGTCCGGGCCCGGACGCCCGAGCGCGCCGTAGGCCAGTTGCCAGGGGATGAAAAGACGGCGCTTGCCGCCGATCTTCATTCCCATAAAGCCCTGGTCAAACCCCGGGATCACGCGCCCGAGGCCCTGGGGAAAGCTGATGGGCTGCGGCTCGCCAATCGTGACCTTGCCCTCGGCATCCCTCACCATGTTGCCGTCTTTATCGAGAACCGGTTGGCCGGGGTGGTCGTAGGAGGAGTCGAACTTGTGCCCGTCTGCCGCCAGCCACCCGGTGTAATGGACCTTGTACATCTTCTTCGGTTCAGCATCGGCGCCGGTGCCGATCTTGACGTCCTGGTAGCGCAGCGAGAAAGCCGTAATCGTCGGACCTTTTACCGGTGGCACTCCGGGAGGCAGCTTGACGCCAATCGTTGCCGGCCGTGCGGCAGGCCTGGCAGCAGTGGCGGCATGGGGCGTCGGCTTGGCTGCGGTTTGGGCAATTGCGGCGGCCGTGCTCGCCGCCATCAACAAAATCAAAGAAATGCGTCTCATGTTTCTTATTGTCTCCAGCCCGGCTCTTTCCGGGAGTCTAAAAGGCTCTTCCGCTCCTAAAAATCCGCGGAACTACAACTTCATTCTGCCAGCAATGCCGCCAGCAACGCAGTTCTCGGCGCCAGGTGCTCGACCACGATTGACTCGTGCGGCGCATGTGCGCCCTCGCCCACCGCGCCCAAGCCGTCCAGGGTCGGCACTCCCAGCGCCGCAGTGAAGTTTCCGTCGGAGGCTCCGCCGGTCGATGCTTCGTCCAGCGTGAAGCCCAGTTCCGCCGCCAGTGCCCTCGCCCTCTGGTAAAGGCGCACTGTCCCGCGCCCGCGTTCCATTGGAGGACGGTTGATCCCTCCCGTCGCGGTCACCACGCAACCTTTGTCCGCAGCTTTGAGGCCTTTAAATTTGCGCTCGATACGCGGCCCATCCGCCTTGCGGGCAATGCGCACGTCAACCTCAGCCCATGCCTCTGCGGGAACCACATTGTTCTTCGTCCCGCCGCCCGCCACGCCCACGTTCACTGTCAGGCCCCGCTTCAGATCCGTCCAGCCGCTCACCGTCTCTATCACGCGCGCCAGTTCGAGAATTGCGTTTGCCCCTTTTGCAAAATCCACGCCCGCGTGTGCCGCGCGTCCCTGCACGTCGATTCTCCAATTGCCGGTCCCCTTGCGCGCCGTTTTGCAAGCCACGCCCTGGGCCGGTTCCATTACATAGACGGCACCGCATTCGCCCGCCAACCGTTCGGTGATCGGCCGCGAAACCGGACTGCCCACCTCTTCGTCGCTATTGAGCAGAAGGATAATTTCTTTCCCAAGCAAATTTGCCTCGGTCAGCATTTCAAGCGCGGTTAGCGCCATCGCCACGCCTGCCTTCATGTCCAGCGTTCCCGGGCCCGACAGCCGTCCGCCGCTCAACCGGCAGGGCATAGTCTTCAGTGTTCCCAGCGGCCAAACCGTATCCAGATGCCCGAGCAAAAGCACACGACCTGGCGAACCGCCCCGGGACTTTGGTCCGAAGTGCGCCTCGAGCACATCGCCGAACCCGCGCTGCCGGTGCAGCTTCACGCGGCCACCCAAAGCCCTGGCATGTTCAGCAACCAGCCCAACGCAGCCGTCGACGGCAGCTTTCACGTCTGAAGGTGATTCAGCCGCCACCAGTTTTCGGGTCAGATCGATCAGCGCTTGCTCCTTGCGTCGCGCCCCAGCCAAAAGGGCGCGCATGGGAACGACAGAATCAGGATAAGCAGGCATCGAAGAACCTTTCTTACCACTATCGCGGCAGCAGTGACATTAGTGGAGAGCAACGCCGCCTTTGACGAAATTAGAGCGTTTATTCCTTGATTCTACTACACTTAAATGCTATTCACGAGCCGGATCTTCAGGCTGAAAGGTGGCCCGTCATCCGCAGAGTGTGGCAAAAATGCCACATCACAGACTTCGATCTCAGGGACTAATCTAGCGATTGCGCGTGTCTCATCAGTTCGGAGAAGGTATTTTGGCTCATCCAGCTCACCTGGAACAAACCATCGCCGCTGCCATCGAGTTTACAGGCGTTGGTCTCCATTCCGGTGCGCCAGTCACCATGCGCCTCCTTCCTGCTCCTGCCGGATCCGGCATCGTCTTCCGCCGCACCGACCTCGACAACTTTGAGATTCCAGCCACCGGCCGCAACGTCGCTAAGGTCAGCTACGCCACCAGCCTGATGCGCCAGGGCGTGCTCATCTCGACCACTGAACATTTGCTCTCCGCACTCATCGGAATGGGCGTCGACAACGTCATCGTCGAGTTGGATAACCTTGAGCTGCCCATTCTGGACGGCAGCGCACTGCCCTACGTCGAGGCCATTCTCCGGGCCGGCATCCGTACCCAGCGCCGCCGCCGCGAAACCATTCGCGTTCTGCATCCTGTCGAGGTCCGCGAGGGCGACAAATTCATCGGCGTCTATCCCGGCTCCGGCTATCGTATCGAATACACAATCGACTTCCCCGCGCCGATCGGCCGTCAGAAATCCTGCGTCGATCTGGCCGCTGAGACTTACGGCACTGCCATTGCCGCCGCCCGCACCTTTGGCTACAAGGCTGACGAGCAGCGCCTCCGTGACATGGGTCTGATTCGCGGCGCCAGTCCTGAAAACGCCATCATCCTCGGAGCGAGCGGCCCTGAAAACGGCCCCCTGCGTTTTGTCGATGAGTATGTGCGTCACAAGGTGCTGGACCTGATTGGTGACCTGGCGCTCGCCGGCCGCCGCATCGAGGGTCACGTGGTTGCAGAGCGCGCCGGACACGCCATGCACACCGCACTGGTCTCCCGCCTGATCAAGGACCGTTCTGCCTGGGAACTCGCCCACGTGCCGGTCGAATCGGCAACAGCAGAAGAGGCATCAGGGGATGATGCAGCCCCGGCAACCTTGTCGAGCGCCTCAGTCAGCGCTCCTGCGTTGGCCGGCGCCTAGAGAACGTCTAGGTAAACAGAATTCGCATCGGCGCTTCAACAGCAAAACTCTTCCCCTCTTCTGCCAGAATTCCTGTCTCTGGATTCCGCTTGAACACGCTGATCAAATTCGAATCCTGGTTCGCCACCAGCATCCACCGCTCCGATGGATCCAGCACAAAGTTCCGCGGGGTCTTGCCTCCGCAATTCGAACGACCCACAGCCGTCAGGCTACCCGTCCCCGGATCGGCCTTGAACGTGTACAGAAAATCGTTGTCGCGATTGGCAAAGTAAACGAACTGTCCATCCTGCGAGATCACCGTATCGCATCCGCGAGTTGGTCCGCGGTAGCCCTCCGGCAGCAGGGAGATTCGGTTAATCAGGCTCAGGCTTCCGTCCGCCTTGTGCCACTCCAGCACGTCCACTGTCGAAACAA
>DASRLI010000328.1:0-4439 GCA_035648535.1 Occallatibacter sp.
ATCAGCTGAACTGACTCCGAAAAACCGCCTTGATATGTGCAAGCCGCTTGCTCAGCGCTTCGGCCTCATCTATCAGTCCGAGCTTATTCGCCAGCCCGATGGCGTCGTAGAAGCACTCCTTGGCATCGCTGTAGCAAACGGCCGCGCCGCTCGGGGAGTGCGCCTCATACATGTCGTCGTAGGCCTTCTCACCTAACGCCTTCAAACGCTCAAGCTCTGCCAACTGCGCTTTTCTGTCCTCGGCCAAATACTGCCCCCACGCTATTCAGAATCGCGGCGTTCTGCGGGCCCGAATCCTACTTCTTCGCGGTCTTCTTATCCGAGCGCGCAACTGGAAAATACCCGGTCCGGGTGCGCACAGTCAGCTTGTTCATTCCCTTGGCCTCGGCGGTTACACTTACGCGGCGGAAACCTGGCTCCGTAGTCGGCTTGGTCGAGTGGTAGCCGATGGTGTACTGGCTTCGGATATCGCGTGCCACCTGCGCCGCAATCTGATCCACGTCTTCCATCGACTTGGGAAAGAAGGCCAGGCCGCCGGTCTCGGTGGATAGCATCTCCATTGCCCGGCGCGCATGGCGCACCTCGGCGCGGCTCATCTCGTCGCCAAACAACAATCCAATGGAGTAGATCACCGGCCCTGACAGCTCCTGCACCCGGCGGATGGTCTGCTCAAGATTCAGCGTCGATGCGTTGTCCTCACCGTCCGTAATGAGAACGATCACCTGCTTGGGCCGCTTGGCATCCGACACCAGCTTGTCTGCCGACGCCACCACCGCATCGTAAAGTGCCGTGCCGCCCCTGGAGTCGATGTGCGAAAGCCCGTCGCGCAGCTTGTTCATGTCAGAAGTAAATTCCTGGTCGATAAACGCCTCGTCGGAAAAATTCACAACAAAGGCTTCATCTTGCGGATTTGACGCCGCAACCAGATCCAGCGCGCTCTTGTTCACCGACGGGCGCTTCTTGTACATCGAACCGGAGTTGTCGATGACCAGAGCGATGGACACGGGCAGATCAGTGTGCTGAAAGCTGATGACGTTCTGCTTTACGCCGTCCTCAAATACCTGAAAGTTCTCGCCCTTCAGGTCCTGGACCAGCTTGCTACCATCCAGCACGGTGCAGTTCAGTACAACTTCTTCCACATCGGCGCGCAGCACGTAGCCTTCGCCTTTTTTCTGGAGCGGTCCGTTTCCGGTTTCAGGCGCAGCCACGTCCGGAGAACGCACCGGATCGCGATCCTCTGTTAGTGAAGGAGCCTGCGCCGGCGCATTCTGCGGCTGGGAAGCGGCCGGCGCGGGTGATGCCCCACGCGGAGTTGAAGCCCCACGCGGAGCTGAGGCTCCTTGCGCAGGTAAAGGTTGTGTCGTTGGCTTTTGTTGTGCAGGCAGCGTCAGCGCCGCACCGGTCAGGAGAACCGCGAGAACCGCGTTATTGCAAAGGCGCATAGTAGCCCGTACGTGCATAAATTGTCAGCGGTGGCAGCCCCTGTGGAGGATTCACCTTTACCTTCACTTTACGCCACTTGCCGTCCCGGGTCAGGTCCACCGGCCGGTAGCCGATCACATACTGGTTCCGCAACTCGGTTGAGATCTTCTCCGCAATGTCGCTCATTTCATCGATATCGTCTACCCGGAACAGCCGCCCCCCCGTCACTTCGCTCAATTCCTCGAGCAGCTGCGGGCCGGTACGCTCCTCGGGCGTGGGCGCGTAGGGGTCGAAGATTCCGATTGAGTAAACCTCCACGTCAGCCTCGCGCACCTGCGATCTCACTTCGCCTTCCGTGTAGCGCGAACGGTTGTCGCCGCCGTCAGAAACCACCAGCAGCGCCTTGCGCTCGTGGCGCGCATCCCGCATCTTCGCCACACCGTAGTAAATTGCATCCAGCAGCGCGGTCCTGTGCCCACTGCGCACCGTCGCCAGCCGCGCCTGGATATCTTCCACCGAGTTTGTGAAGTCCTCAATCAGCTCCGGCCGGTCGTTGAAGCCGATGACGAAAAACTCGTCCTGCGGATTGGCCGTCTTGATGAACTGCAGAATCGACTCCCGGGCCCGAATGAGTTTTGACGTCATTGAACCGGAAAGGTCAAAGATGATCCCGATCGAAACCGGCGCATCCTCGCTCGCGAAGCTCCGAATCTTCTGATCCTTGCCGTTTTCATAAACCTGAAAGTCTTCCCGCTCCAGCCCGGTGACCAGCCGGTTCATGGGGTCGGTTACCGTCACAGGCACCAGCACCAGGTCAACATTCATTCGGATAAATGAGCCGGGGTGAATCTTCAGGGCGCCGGGACCGGTCTCGGCCGGCTTTTCTGCCCCTGCCGGAGCGCCGGCTGCCGGTGGCGTGGAACTGGCGGGCGGCTGCACGTGAACTTTATTGAGTTGGTCGTCCTGCGCCGCGGCTCGCGAAACAATCAAGGCTGCCGCCAGGCCGAGGGTGCAAAATCCGGATATCCACAGCCTGTCGCGACGGGGCCGCAGGCTGATTTTCCTGCCGCTGCAGACGCTCTTGATTTGGAGCTTCACCATCTTCCATCACCTAAAGATTGGAGGCGATATTAACACGATCGATCCACAGCTGGCGTCACCAACTGGTCATCTTTTTGTCTCATTACAATCACTGTACCGCTGATTTGCAGAGGAAAACCGCTGTAACCACTGGGATACAATCGAAACCAGGCGCGCACGAGTCTCGCAGTATGAAATTGAGGAGTCCGGCACGCAAATTCCACCGCTTTACTCGGGAGCAAGACCTTCCTCATGGCCCGCATTTACCCCTTTCGCGCCTGGCGGTACAACCCTTCCTCTGTCCGCCTGGAAGACGCCGTCACTCAGCCTTACGACAAGATCTCGCCGGCGATGCAGCAGGCCTACTACCAGCGAAGCCCCTACAACCTGGTCCGCATCATCCTTGGACTGCCTGAATTGTTCGATGCCGAACGCGGCGAAAGTGTCTATACCAGAGCCGCCCGCGACCTGCGCGCCTGGCAGCAGCAGGGCGTTCTCACCCAGGAAAAAGACCCCTGTGTCTTCGCTTACTCGCAGCGTTTCAAGGTTCCCGGCACTGAAATCGTAAAAGAACGGCGCGGTTTTATCGCCCTTGGAAAACTCCATGAGTACGCCGAGCGAGTCGTCTTCCGCCATGAGCAGACCCTCTCCAAGCCCAAGAGCGATCGCCTCAATCTGCTTAAGGCCACACGTGCGCATTTTGGCCAGATTTTCATGCTTTACTCGGACCCCGCCGGAAGCGTGGAAAAAATTCTCTACGAGGGCAACGGCCCCGCCGATGGCGAAGTTACAGACGAGTACGGTGTGCTGCACCGCATCTGGCGCATCAGCGACCCGGCCACCATCCGCCTGCTCTCCACGGCCATGGACGACAAGAAACTCATCATCGCCGACGGGCATCATCGCTACGAAACCGCGCTCAACTACTCGAAAGAGAACGCGCCCTCGTCGCCAGCCAAGCCCGAGTACGGCGCCACCCAGTTGCCGCAGCCGCCTTACCCTGAGGCCGCAGTCATGATGACTTTCGTCAACATGGATTCCGACGGGCTGGTCATTCTGCCCACGCATCGAGTGGTCCACAATCTGGAAGGCTTCGACCCGGCCGCCTTTGCGCGCGCTGCTGAGCACTTCTTCACCGTTGAAGCATTGCCTGCAACAGACGCTTCACACTACATGAAAACTCTGAGCGCCCAACATGACACGGCCTTTGTCGCCGTCACCCGCACGGGAGCCTTGCTGCTGCGCCCTAAACCTGAACCTGTCGCAGCCGCGCTCGCCGAGCTGCCCGAACGCCAGCGCCAGCTCGACCTCAGCCATCTACACTCCATCATCCTCGACCGCCTGCTCGGCCTGGACGCCGAGAAGGTTCGCGAGCAGACCAACATACGCTACCTGCGTGACGCCGGCGAAGCAGTAGAACAGGTTCGCCGCGGCGAAGCCGATGTTGTTTTTCTCACCAACCCCGTCACCATGGAGCAGCTCAGAGAAGTTGCCTTCGCCGGCGACGTGATGCCCCAGAAGTCCACCGACTTTTTCCCAAAACTGCTGAGCGGCCTGACCATCTATGCGCTCGACTGATCGGATGACTGATTGTGTGCCCCATCTCGATTGGGGGCCCCATTCTTGCCGCAGCTTCATCGCGGCAAGGGTGGGAGAGCTTTCTCCGTTGAAGGGTACGGGCTTTAGCCCGTACATGAATGCAATAAAATCGACGAGGGCTTTAGCCCCTGAGGGATGCCTTTGACGGTGAGGCTCGAAATTCAGCCTTTTTCCGAAGCCATGATTCAAGCGCTCCGAGCGTGCCGTTATCTTCTCGCCCTTGCTGCCGCTGTATCCATCTCCGCCGCAGCGCAGGCCCCGCCCACTCCCGCCCCGCGTTTTGCGGTCGTTCTCGATGCCGCCCACGGCGGTAACGATCCCGGCGGCCAGCTCAAAGA
>DASRLI010000329.1:0-2423 GCA_035648535.1 Occallatibacter sp.
GATGATGACGTGGCTACTCTATCGCAACCTGAAGACCGTCACATGGATGGCATGGGTGATGTTTGCCGGCGTACTGGTGTCCATTGCAGGTGTCATCGTCTCCGGTTTCGCGCATGCTGCGGCCAACGGTGGTTTTCATCTGCCGGTTGCGCCTTCGCTGCCTGCGCATCTGGCAATCAGCGGGCTGGCGCAGGGGACGCTGCTCACCACCTACTGTTTCTGGGGCTACTACAACATCTGCTTTCTTGGCGCTGAAGTGAAGCGGCCGGAGCGGACTATTCCACGCGCCATTTTGCTGTCGGTGCTTTTTGTTTTCCTGTTCTATGTGACCATGAATCTCGCTGTGCTACCGTCGTTTCGCGATGCAGCGGCGCACACAGCGGATAGCGCGCTGGTACGGATACGCCTGGTGGCGGAGATTGCTCACTCAGCCTTTGGCAGTTGGGCCGGATACCTGATGGCGGCGCTGATTATCTGGACGGCGTTTGCGTCGGTGTTTTCGCTGCTGCTCGGCTACTCGCGTGTGCCCTATGCAGCGGCGCGCGACGGCAACTACTTCAGCTATCTTGCTGCCGTCCATCCAAAGCATCACATTCCTCATAGGTCGCTGGTGGCTCTGGGATTGGTGGGCGCGGCCTTCTGCTTCTTCTCGCTGGCACAGGTGATTACCATGCTGGTGATCACGCGCATTCTGCTGCAATTCTTCCTTCAGCAGGCGGGCGTGATGCTGCTGAGAGTGCAGAGGCCGGAGTTGGAGCGGCCGTTCAAGATTCCGCTCTACCCTCTGCCGCCGCTGGCCGCTATTGCAGGATTCCTCTTCATCCTGCTGAACCGCACGCACGCCCTTGAGGGGCTCGCCGTGGCCGCGCTCATCGGCGTCTCCGGGACGATCATTTATCTGATCCGGGCTCGGCGGCTGGGACAGTGGCCGTTCTTGAGGATTGCAGACGGAAAATGAGGGTCTTGAAATCCGAGGTCTCAAAATCGAGACCTGGGGCGCCCGAAGTTCTTTTCCGCCGCCGGTAAATTCCCGCTTTCCTTCGCTCCCATCCGATCGGGTGCTGAATTGCGTACTTAGGATGGTGGAGGGGACTGGTCGGAGAAGGGCTCATATTCCTGTAACGCCTACCCCCTCCACGGTGTCTAATGTGTGCAAGCGTTCGTTTCCCCGCGCGAGGTCAAGTCATGCTCATCGGCAAACCGCCAGATATCCCCTCCTCGGAGATCACTTCCCGAGCCGCCTACGAGGAATACTTCAACCGCCGCCGCTTCCTTCGCGAAGCGTTAGCAACAGGAGCCTTGGCCCTGAGCGCGGGCCGCCTCGCCGATCTGGCCGGGAACATGATCGACCCCCGCATAGCTGCCAGGGCCGACACCAAACTCCAGACCGTCAAGAGCCCGCTCACGACCACCGGCGAGCAGCTGACCAGCTTTGAAGACATCACCCACTACAACAACTTTTACGAGTTCGGCGTTGAAAAGGACCAGCCCGCAAAGAATGCCGGCGGCCTGCCCACGCGCCCCTGGACCATCAAGATCGAGGGAAAGGTGAAGACTCCGAAGACCTTCGACATCGAGGCGCTGCTCAGGCTGCGTCCTCTCGAAGACCGGGTCTACCGCCATCGCTGCGTCGAGGGCTGGAGCATGGTCATGCCCTGGGTCGGCTACTCGCTTTCGGAGTTCATCAACCAGTGCGATCCGCTTCCGTCCGCCAAGTTTGTGCAGTTCATTTCTTACTACGACCGCCACGTGGAGAAGTGGGCCAGCCAGGATGCAACGATCACCTGGCCCTACTCCGAAGGCCTGCGCATGGACGAAGCCATGAATCCTCTCACGCTGCTCACGTTTGGACTCTATGGCGATGTGCTGCCCAATCAGGATGGCGCGCCGGTGCGCATCGTAGTGCCGTGGAAGTACGGCTTCAAATCCGCCAAGTCCATCGTGACGGTGAAGTTTGTAGAGAAGATGCCCTCCACCACCTGGAACGATCAGGCCCCCAACGAATACGGCTTCTACTCCAACGTGAATCCCAACGTGGACCACCCACGCTGGAGCCAGAAGACCGAACGCCGCATTGGGCAGCCCTTTTATCAGCAGCGCCGCACCACTCTCATGTTCAACGGCTATGGAGACCAGGTGGCCTCACTCTATTCCGGGATGGATTTGAGGAAAAACTACTAGTCAGTGAGCAGTGGGCAGTGGACCGTCAAACGCGAGTGCCCGCGGGTCTCGCGTTTGAGATCTCGGATTCGCTGAGATCAAGTCGCTCGCTCGCTCCGCTCAATAGGAAATCATGAAACGCTCGACTTTAATTGTTCTCAAGACGTTGGTATGGATTGGCTGCCTGACGCCGCTTGGGATAGCGGTTTACGAGGCAGTGACCAATACGCTTGGGCCGGATCCGACGGCAGAACTTGCTTCCA
>DASRLI010000330.1:0-11845 GCA_035648535.1 Occallatibacter sp.
ATGGGCGGCCGCGAGCTGGCCTGACCGCTCGGAGTGCTGCTGATCCAATTGCTCGAATTCCGCGCGACGGAAAAGCACCTTGTGCAACACCAGTGCCGCGGCACCGCGCAGCCGCGCCGCATCGCCGTCCATCGCAGCCACAACCCGTGGCGTCTGCGGCGTGAGAGACTTCGCAATCAGCTGGCTCTCCAATAGCGGGCGGATGCGAGGCCACAGCGCCGTGCAGTCCCCAACGATGATTACGACCTCTGGGGCCAGTCCGGCGACCAGAATGGTTAGACCGCGCGCCAGGTACGTCATCATCTTGTCGATCGAGCGCAGAGCCCGCAGGTCCCCGCCGATTGCCAGTTCCAGCAACTCCTTGAATGAGCCAATCATGGTCTCAGGCACGAGTTCCCGGTAATATCGCAGGCCGGCGCGATTTGAAGCGAAGGTCTCCCAACAGCCTGTGTTGCCGCAGCCGCAGAGCGGTCCTGAAATTTCAAGCGGCATATGGCCGAACTCGCCTGCCATGTTGTCTCTGCCCCGCGCCAGGCGCCCATCCACCAGCAAGCCGGTGCCGATTCCGTCCGAGACACCAACGACAATCATGTTCGACGCTTCGCCGAAGTCTCCAAACCAGCGTTCGGCAAACAGGCAGGCGTTGGCGGCGTTCTCAAGTTCGATTGGGGTCTCGAGGACTCTTTGCAATTCGCCGTAGAGATCGATTTGGGCCCAGGGCACATTTGGCGAAAAAAGTACCTGGTGCGTCTTCTGGTCGACGCGCCCTGAAACACTTACGCCCACGCCTGTGAACGAGCGCTCGCTGAAGGTATCTCGAAGCGAACGCGCCGCCTTTGCGATCTTCATGACCGCCTGCTTCACTTCGGCTTTTGAAGTCATTTGAGCCGACAGAGGGACGGTCTCCCGGGTCAGGAACTTCCCGTTGATGTCGATCACCGCGAGGGTTGCGTTGCCTGGCCGGAGGTCAATTGCCAGCGTCACATGTTTGTCGTTGAGCGTAACGAACGTCGGACGCCGCCCACGTGGAAGCCGTCCCAGCGTGCCCGGCAGCACCCATCCCTCGTCGATCAGCAGGCCGATAATTACGGAGACAGTGCTCGGCTGCAAACCGGTCAACCGCGCCAGATCCGCGCGACTTACCGGCTGGTGCCGATGAATGGCATGCAGAACAATGTCGCGATTGATTTCGCGCGCCGTTTCGCTTGATGCGACACCGCGGCGCTGTCGATTCGTCTTCTCGGCCAAGTGCGTTCCTGCGGATCTTTCCGGTTCGGCACCAATTATAGGTCGGGCCACCTGCTCTGGCAGACAGGGCAAAGCACTGGAGATTGAAAAATGTGACGAAGCAAGAGATGTCGGCCGTGTTCGCAAGCGCGGATCTTAAAGCTGCTTCAGTGCGGAGCGGTACAATTCCAGCGAATCGGATGTGGCGAACTTCTTTGCGGCAGAACTTGCCTTCGCCCACTGATCTTGAGGACAAAGATATGAGCATGAACCGCCGCCAGGCAATCCAGTTAATCGCTGCAGCAGTCCCAGCCGCAGCCGCCGCACCTGCCGCCTTCAGCTTTGCGGGGCAAGCCGTTGCCCCTGGGACTTCCGTCTTCGGTGCAAGAAAATTCACCTTCGACGGCGTCTATTCCGAACTGCGCATTTCAATGAAAGAGCTCGGCCTGGATTCTCCCGCGGACCTGTCGGCCTATTCCCATCTGGTGATGGAGATGCGCGTCAGTTCACCTCAGCGCATGGGACTGTGGGCCTATGCGACCCATGGTCCGCGATCCATGGGTCTCATCGCCTTCGGACAAAACGCGTGGCTGCGGGCCTCTGTTCCATTGCATTTCTTTGTGGGCCAGGATTCGAGTGGCTACGACCTCGCTTCAGCCGGAAACCGGCGCACACACTCCTGCTGGTTTTCAGTGTGGGGTCCGTTTGGCAATCTTCAATCGGTCGAGGCAATTGCCATCTCGATGGAGTATGCGCTCAACAAGCCGTCGATTGAACTGCGCAACGTTCATCTTTCGAAGAGCGACGAAGGCTCGGAGTTCCTGGATCCCGGTCCGCAGCTCGATTCCTTTGGCCAGTGGGCGCTCGCGGACTGGCCGCGCAAGGGCCGCAGCCAGGAGCAACTCACTCGCGAACTGGCCGCGGAGGGCAATGCCTTTTCCACTTCGGGAAACGGCCGCTACGGGGGCTACAAAAACACTCAGGCCAGGGTCACTGGATTCTTCCGCGTCGAGCAAATTGACGACCGCTGGTGGTTTGTCGATCCGGAGGGCCATCTGTTCCTGTCTACTGGAATCAACGGAACGCCCGGCGGAGGCGCAGGCTTCGGCAGCGAACCCGGTTCCGAGCGAACCAATCGCCGCCTCGATTCATGGGGCTTTACTACCGGCGGACAGCAGCGACCGGCAACCGTGATGCTTCGATGGCCACAGGGCGTCGGCTTTCTCGGGCTTCCGGACGTGTATTCGCCCCAGTTCGCAGCAGATATTGACGCTGCGGCCAATTCTCAGTGTGCTTCACGCAAAGACGATCCCTTGCTGCTCGGTTATTTCATTGGCAACGAACCGCCATGGAACGGGCGCGAGACCGAGCTGTGCGGCTTGATCCTCGCCGGGCCGGAAACTGCGACAAAATCTGCGCTGAAGGATTCTCTCGCCCGCGGCGACACGCCCGTGCGACGTCGCGAGTTTGTCCTTGCCAGCTTTCGGAAGTATCTTGAGATCGTTTGCGGTGCGGTGCGCAAATACGATCCCAACCATCTCATTCTCGGAATTCGTTTCGGGGGCCGCATGGCCGACGAGGCAATGATCGCCGCCCAGATTTTCGACGTCTGCAGCATCAACGTTTATGAGTACGAACCGACCAGGCAGCTCCTTCGCGCCGCCCGTCTCTCCGGCCGCCCCATTCTTATCGGCGAGTTCCATATTGGCGTACCAGCAGACGGACTTGCAGCCGGGTTGGTACAGGCCAAAGATCAGTTCGAGCGGGGAATCGCCTACCGCTATTATGTCGAGCAGGCCGCGTCGCTCCCCTGGTTTGTTGGCGCCTACTGGTTCCAGTGGCGCGACGAACCCGTGCTCGGCCGCATGGACGGCGAAAACTACAACATTGGCTTTGTCGATGTCACGGACCGACCCTACGCGGAGCTGATTGAAGCGGCCAAAGCAACCCACCAGCGCCTGCAGGATGTGCACTCCGGCAAGCTGCTTCCGTTTGCCCGCCACCCCATGGCTTCCGACGCCGGAGCGCCCTCATCGCCTTGGGCGGTGTAATGAACTTGAGACGTCGCGCCTTACCGCCGCACCTTATCCGTGACAGTCAGGTTGGATTCGCGATACCCTCATAGATACGTCGCAAAGCAGTTCAAGGAGTTTCTTAACCCCACCATGCCTATCCAAACGACCGCGAAAATCTGGCACAACGGCAACCTCATTCCCTGGGAACAGGCCACCCTCCACGTGATGAGCCATGTAATTCACTACGGCTCCAGCGTGTTTGAGGGGATTCGCTGCTACCGCCAGCCGCAGGGCTCGGCCGTCTTCCGGCTTCCTGAACACATGCAGCGTATGCTGGACTCGGCCAAAATCTACCGCATGGACCTGCCCTTCACGCTCGAGGAACTCTGCGCCGGCGTGGTGGAATTGATTGAGGCCAATGGAGTAATGCCGTGCTACATCCGACCGATCGCGCTGCGCGGCTACGGCGAAATTGGGGTCAGTCCGAAGGGTTCGCCCATCGAGGTCTACATGGCCAACTTTCCGTGGGGCAAGTACATTGCCGGCCACGATGGCGCCGATGTGTGCATCTCGAGTTGGAATCGCCTCGCGCCGAACACCATGCCAGCCATGGCCAAGGCCGGCGCCAACTATATGAATTCGCAGCTGATCCACATGGAAGCCGAAGTCAACGGCTATGCCGAGGGCATCGGGCTGGATGTGAATGGGCTGGTCAGCGAGGGTTCGGGCGAGAACATCTTCGTGGTCCGCAACGGCGTTCTGTACACGCCACCGCTGGCCAACGCGGGACTCTCGGGCATCACGCGCGACAGTGTGCTGACCATCGCCCGCCACCTTGGCCTGCCGGTTACCGAACAGGCCATGCCTCGCGAGCTGCTTTACATCGCCGACGAGGTCTTCTTTACCGGCACGGCTGCCGAGGTTTCGCCGATCCGTTCCATCGACCGCATCCTGATCGGCGACGGCAAGCCGGGCGAGATCACCAGGAAGATTGCGGATGAGTTCTTCGGCATTGCCAACGGACTGAAGCCGGATCGCTTTGGCTGGCTGACGCCGGTGAAAGTGATCGCCACTGAACCGGTTACTGCGTAAGGGATTTCAAAGCTGTATCCTACGGGCGGCCCGAACAAGGCCGCCCGTAGCATTTTCGGGAGAAGAGAATCCCGCACTGAGCAGAGAACGTGAAGCACGCGAAAGAAACTGGGAAAGGATCTGGATCGAATGGAAAGAGACTCTCACAACGTTGGAGTTGGCCCTTCCGGCCATTCCAATCTGGCAATTGCGCGGTTTGTGGATCACGACTCCAAGCCGGATACCAACCCCGATTCCAAATTCTGGGCCGATGCCTCGCGTGTGGTTGCCGCAAATGACAATCTGGGCAATCCGGTTCCCGGCCATGAAACCAAAATCCTCATCCGCTGGACGCTCAAGAACCTGTACCTCCTCTTCATTTGTCCTTATCAAGAGCTCAACCTGAAGCCCGATCCTAATCTCAAAGCCGAAACATACGAGCTATGGAACTGGGATGTGGCTGAAGTCTTTGTTGGCTCGGATTTCAAGAACATTCGCAGATACAAGGAGTTCGAGGTCTCTCCTCAGGGCGAGTGGGTCGACCTGGATGTGAACCTCGACAATCCTCCCCATGAAGTTGGCTGGGTATGGGAATCGGGCTGCGAGGTTGCGGCAAGGATCGATGAGTCTCAGAAAATCTGGTATGGTTTCATGCGCATTCCCTGGCGGTCCATTGACAGCCGGCCCATTGTTGCCGGCAACGAATTGCGGATCAACTTCTATCGCGGCCAGGGGGCTGCGCCGAATCTCAAACTGATCGCCTGGCAGCCAACCCACAAGGCAACTTTTCACGCTCCGGAATCGTTTGGCGTCCTGAAATTAGCTGCTCGCGAGGTGTAGTTTTTCAGGCATCATGCGGTCCGACGCCAGATGCGAGCTTCATCGCAAGAAACTCCAACAAGGCAACGGCATTGTTGCATTCAGAGTCGTGGGAGCTGTAAATCAGCGTGACTGTGCCGTGACGCGCGGCTTTGAGAAGCGGCAACCAGGCAGCTGGTTTGTCTTCAAGCTCGGTGAAGTAGCGCGTCCGGAATTCGTTCCATCGCGCCCGTTCGTGCCCAAACCACTTCCGCAGCTCAGTACTGGGCGCTACATCTTTGAGCCAGGCTTCAATCGGGAGCAAAGATTTCTTGATCCCTCTGGGCCAGAGGCGCTCGACAAGGAACCGCCCGCCGTCGGAGGCGTTGGGCACTTCAGAGACGCGCTTGAGCCGGATCATTCAGCTCCCTCACGTTCAGAATACACGCTCCAAAAAAACATGCGACAGCTTTATCGGGGGCACTTTCATATCGAAGAGGATGTTTTGTGTTCCCGGGCGGCAAATGCGCTGGAGTTCGATGCCGTCATCGCGGCGGGCTCGGAGTTCAAGCACCGACGGGAACGAGCAAGAAGGCAACGAGTTGAGCGCAGAGCCATTCATTTTCCGGTTTCCGACCTTGGGAAATGTTGGAATCCACTGCGTTCTCATTCAGTTTGACGCGGGATCCTGCCGTGTTATCAAATTGCAGGCGAATTGAAAAATCACCACTCCCGTTTGCGGGATTTTCCGGGCAAGACCGGCCGGGCGCGGAGATCGATGTGTCCGGTCCTGGGTGGCGCACTGTTGTCAAAAGGCACCGCATTCTACATTCGATCAACCAACAAATGTTATAGGAGCTGCAAATGAACGTCTTCATGAAGATCGTCGCTCTGGGCCTCTTGTTGCCAGCCGGAGCGTCAACGCTTTCGGCTCAGCAGGATTACTTCAGCAACTGGCCTGCCGGGAGTTCTCCAAAAGAAGTTGGCAAGCGCGTTGCCGAACACTTCATCCCCACCCCGCACCAGGGCAACGGCACTATTTTTTATGGCGAAGTTGCCACATGGTACGGCGGATTAACCTTCGCTCAATTGACCCACGACAACGATTTGCGCGACCGGCTGATCAAGAAGTTCGAGCCGCTGATGCCAGGCGGCGCCGAGGAGGCCAGGATTCCCAAGCGCCATCACGTGGACGACTCCATTTTTGGCACGGTGCCCTTGGAGATCGCGATTCAAACCAAGGACCCAAAGCATCTGGCCTACGGAACATGGTGGGCCGACCGGCAATGGGAGAATCCGCAGCCGGATGGGCTCTCGGCAGAAACCCGTTTCTGGATCGACGATATGTATATGCTGACGATCCTGCAGTTGGAGGCTTACCGGGCCACAGGAGACAAAAAGTATCTCGACCGGGACGCAAATGAAATGGCCGCTTATCTCGATAAGCTGCAACAGCCGAACGGCCTCTTCTATCACGCTCCGGATGTGCCCTTCTTCTGGGGGCGCGGGGATGGCTGGGTGGCCGCTGGCATGGCGGAGACGCTGCGCGATCTGCCGGCAGACTATCCGCAGCGTGCCCGCATTCTGAAGGGCTACAAGCTGATGATGGCCGCGCTGTTGCAGTACCAGGGCAAGGACGGGATGTGGCGGCAACTCATCGACCATGACGAAGCCTGGCCGGAGACTTCAAGCTCTGCGATGTTCACCTTTGCCATGATTACGGGAGTCAAGAACGGTTGGCTTGATGCTGGCATGTATGGACCCGCTGCCCGGAAGGGATGGCTCGCGGTAATCGGCTACATCGACCAGAACGACAACACGACCAGCGTGTGCGAGGGCACCAACAAGCTGAACAGCCTGGACTACTACCTGGCGCGCGGGCGTAAAACCGGGGACTTTCACGGTCAGGCCCCGATTCTATGGGCCGCTTCAGCGCTGTTGCGTTAGAGAAGTGCGACGCCGAGCGGTCAGTGCGCCGACTTTGTTATGGCTGGTGCCCCATCCTTGCATCGTTGTTAGTTTCAAGGATGGGTTTGCATGAGATTTAAACAGTCTTTCGAGAATCCAGGTAAAGCCGCTCCAAAGCATCGCACGCTGTTCGTACGCCATCTTCCAGGGCAAGCTGCTTTGCCACTCTCTGCGCCTGCAGCGCAAACTGCGGCTCGGCCAGTATTGCTTTCATTTTGCGCGCCACCCGCAGTGGCGTGTAGCTTCCCTTTTCAATCGACAACGCGACCTTCAGCCGTCGCATGCGGCGCGCATTGTCGGGCTGGTCGTGTGAGTACGGCATGATGAGCATGGGCTTGCCCGCGCGCAGGCACTGCGCGGTTGTACCCACTCCGCCCTGGTGCACCACGAGCGACGCGCGCGAAAACAAGGCTGAGTAGGGCGCATACTCCGCCACGCAGATCGAGTCGGGAAGCGGCTGCTTAGGCCGGTTGCGCGGGTCCGACCCGATGAGCAGCACAGCACGCACGCCAAGCTGTATGGCCGCCTGCGCCGAGTGCTCGTAGAAGTCTCCTGCCGCGAGTACGGCAGCCGACCCCAGCGTGAAGACCACAGGGGCTTCGCCAGCACCCAGAAATTTCTCCAGCTCAGTTGGCAGCGCCGCGTTTCCCGCGTCCGCGTCGTAGAAGCAGAAGCCGGTGATAAGGGTATGCGAGGGCCAATCCTTCTGTTCAACGCCCAGTACGCGCGAGAACAGAGCCAATACCAGGTTCGGCGAGTGCTTGGCGTCAAAGAGGGGATTCGCGCCCCTCGGCAGTCCCAATTCCTGGCGCAAATCGTAAATTGGCTGCGGCCACTTGCGGCTCACAAATCGCGCGACCCGCCTGATCACCCGGCCAAAACCCGGGACCAACTTATCCACCCGCGCGAGCCTCGGGAATGGGGGAAGCACAGGTGGGTCAAATGCAGAGAAGAACGAAAGAGGGGCCAGCAGATAGCTTGCCCAGGGAATCCCCGTGACCTCGGCGACCAGCGGCCCAGCATAGTTAAGCTCTCCGAGTATCAACAAGTCGGCACGTTCAGGCTTGGTAGCGGCAGCAAGAAGATCGTCGTAGGTTTGTCGCAGCACCGGAAACAGGAATTGGCGCAGTCCCGTCTCCGTGCCCTTGTTTATGTCGTAAATCATTTCTATCAGGAGGCTGTCGGTTGGGTCGATATTCGGCCGGACAGAGCAGAACTCGAGTCCGAGCGGCCTGATTCTCGACTCATATACCGCCGGCAGCGCCAACACCGGGACATGTCCACGCCGCCTCAACTCCAGCGCAATCGCAACCAACGGATTAACGTCGCCAAGAGTACCGATATTCGAAAGAACGATGCGCAAGTAGAATCCCCAGGAGCATTGAAAATGCCGCAGCGATAAGGGTAATGCAAGGGGCTGGTCTCTGCCGCACACTCCCCGATTTCTGCGTTCTTCGAATCGGCTGAGGGGAGATGGGCTTTTTATTGCTCTTTATTGATTTCATCGCACTCCACTCGTGCGATCATGAAAGCGCGATGAAGATTCTGCTGGGCATTGTGGTGCTGCTGGTGGTTCTCGCATCGGTGTTCGCTGACTATAAATGGCGCCAATGGATGGCCGCCCGCCGCCGCGAACGCCAATAGCCGCGCCTTTCCCGCATCTCTGCCGTTACAATGGGGATAGGGAGTCGTCCAATTAATATGTCTCGTTTGTTTGCTCTTGCACCTTCAATTCGGAATCGCCGCAACCGCATTGGCCTGTTTCTGGGACTCGCCGGAACAGCGTTGCTGATGGCAGCCACCGCGCACGCGCAGTTTGGCGCTCCGCCGACAACTCAGGTTCACGATCCCTCTGCACTTCGACCGCCCGCAGGCGCACGCGTGGCAATTGTCGAATTCGAAGACATGGAGTGCCCCGACTGCGCCCACGCCAACCCGCTTCTGAAGGAAGCCACGGAAAAGTACCAAATCCCCTGGGTACGTCATGACTTCCCGCTCCCCATGCATAACTGGAGCTTTAATGCGGCGGTGAATGCGCGCTGGTTCGACACCAGGAGCAAGAAGATCGGCGACGATTACCGCGACTATATCTTCGCCAACCAGATCTCGATCAATAACCCCGGCGATTTGACTCAATACACTGCAACCTACGCCAAGAGCCGCAGCCTCGCACTGCCGTTTGCTCTCGATCCACAGGGCAAGCTCGCCAACGAGGTCAAGGCCGACTACGCGCTGGGACAGCGCATTGGCATTGAGCACACGCCTACCATCTGGGTGGTCACGGCGAACAGCAAGGGCGCTCCATTTGTCGAGGTCGTTGACCGCAGCAAGCTCTATCAGCTTATCGACCAGGCTCTTGCCGATACAGCCTCAGCGGCCAAAGCGCCAGTCAAGAAGCCGGTGTCGAAGGCGCCAGCGAAGTAGCGCGGTGCCCGATGTATCGATATGGTAAAAGAGGAGCGCATCCTGCAATGGGCGCGCCGTGTTGTTTTGCGTGCACTTCTGCCAAGTGTCCGCTTCGAGAACACTAATGGCATCTGATCGGTCACTACCCGAACGAGGTCATCTTCCCGGGCACAAATGTAAGATGTCAGAATAAGGATCTTCCCCAATGCCTACAGTTCCAGCCGCGTCTCGTCTTGTCCTCAGCCAACTTGCCCCCGGAGCAATGCAGTCGGAGATTCGCGCCATGACCACCGAGTGCGATCGCATCGGCGGCATCAACCTTGCGCAAGGTGTATGCGATACACCCGTGCCGGCGGTGGTTGAGGCTGCTGCTATCCAGGCCATCAATGACGGGAACAACATCTATACGCGTTGCGACGGGATTGAGCGGCTGCGCAAGGCTATTGCGGACAAGCAGCTTCGCGACTACGGGCTCAACTATGACCCGGAGTGCGAGGTGATGGTGGCGTCGGGAGCGACGGGAGGCCTGCATGCGGCGGCCATGGCGCTCTTGAATCCCAAGGACGACGTGTTGCTGTTCGAGCCCTTTTACGGCTACCACGCGGTCACTTTGCAATCGATGCGCGTTCATCCAATCCTGGTGCCGCTGGCGGAGCCTGACTGGTCGCTCGATGCCGATGCGCTGAAGGCCGCCGTGACGCCGCGGACACGGGCCATCCTGCTGAACACGCCTGCCAATCCGAGCGGCAAGATATTTACGCGCTCGGAGCTTGAGGTTGTGGCAGCGGTCTGCATTGAGCACGATCTGTTCCTGATTACGGATGAGATTTACGAGTACTTTGTGTACGACGGCGCGGAGCATATCTCGCCGGCTACGCTGCCGGGGATGAGGGAACGGACGATTGTGCTGTCGGGGTTCTCGAAGACATTTTCGGTGACGGGGTGGCGGCTAGGTTATGCGACGGCCGATGCGCGCTGGATGCCGGCGATGGCGCACTTCCACGACCTGACCTATGTGTGTGCTCCGGCGCCGTTCCAGCATGGCGCGGCTGCAGGGCTCGAGCAGCTTCCTGCCAGCTTCTACAAGCAGGTGGCGGCCGACCACCAAGGGAAGCGTGAACGGCTGCTGAGCGCGCTTGAGGCGGCGGGAATGGAAGCGGCGGTGCCTCCGGGGGCATACTACGTGCTGGCGCGGGCGACACGGCTGCCGGGGAAGAAGTCGGCGGAGAAGGCGCGGCATCTGCTGGCGACGACGGGTGTGGCTGCGGTAGCGGGGTCGGCGTTCTTCCGGCCGGGGCGCGGCGAGGATCTGCTGCGGTTCTGCTTTGCGAAGCAGGATGCGGAGCTGGATGAGGCTTGCGATCGGCTGAGACGGCTGTAGGTCCGGTTCACAGGTTCACAGTTTCAAAATATGTGTGGGGCGTTGCGCGGCTCTGAAATGTGCCGTCTAAACCATTTATTATGATGCGGTTGCGGAGATCTCCACAATTTCACCAATTTACAGGCACTGTATTTCCGTGGATTTTAGCGAGTTAAACTATTGAATCTAATTGCTTTAGATGGCTCCACAGTTTCACACGCCCTAAAATGCATTTTATGGGGGAGGGGGTAGTTGGAGTTTCCATGGATAAGTGTTTTGTTTTATATGTTTGCATGGAAATAATCCTCTCAGAAGATGGCATTCAAGCTCATGCATTTCCGGTTACAGGCGCGGTCTTTTCGGGCGAAGAGGCTGCCGGAGCCGGTGTTTCGGGCGCGGAGGAGCCAGTATTGGGGACGGGGAATGCGCGTGTAGCCCGGGCCATGGTGGGCAGCGTGGAGATGAGGTACTGGACGATCCGGGATAGGGATGTCTCGCGCTGGGCTGCCCAGACCCGCGCGTTGCGGTAAGCCTGGTCGCTCACAGTTACGGTGATGTTCTTCATGGGTTAGCACTCCTGTTGGCGCAGCGTAGTTCTCTTGTCGTCTCTCTATCTATCGATTGTGCGCCGAGGAGAGGTTATTTTCTGCAAAAGGAGCGGGGGGCCAGGAGCGAGCCCAAATTGAAGGAGAAATGAAGGCTACGGAATTGGGCCGTCACTGGACCGAGTGAGGGGCTTGAAATCGATACCGGGCACTGAATAAGCTTCCGGAGGAGCCGATTTACCGAGAAAGTGAGTTCTCCAGGCGATGTTCAGAGCGAGTTTGGAGCCTGCTAACTGAGAGGACACCTCCGAGTAGGCGACATCCATGTAAGTCCGTGTCAAGCGAAAAGCGCACGATTTCTGGGCGCGCTCTTGAGAGCGCGCTACACGATGTGATCAGAACGTATCCATACGCAGTAGTTGCCTCTCGGCGGATGGTCCCCGCTCTCGCAGAAC
>DASRLI010000331.1:0-4694 GCA_035648535.1 Occallatibacter sp.
CTGGGGTTCCTTCCTCCTGATTCCGGCCATGCGTCACCCCAAGGTTCCCGTCGAAACCAGCCTCAGCCGCGGCCGTCTGGTAATGGGAGTCATCGGCATCGCAATCTTCCTGCTCACCTTCACTCCCACTCCCTTCCTCGACAACTCCCTCATGCACCTCCTGAACATCGATCCATTCAGCGCCACCTCGCGCTAGGTTGCTGCCTCCCGACACCGGGTTTTTCCACCTCCCGCCCCGCGCCTCCTGCCCACCTCGGAACGATACAATCGCCTTTAGGCCGCTTGAATTTCCATGGCGGACCCCAGGGAGCAAGTTCACGCATGGGTTACCAGGTTCTGGCCAGAAAATATCGTCCGCAGCGCTTTGCCGACGTGGCCGGCCAGGACCACGTCACGCGCACCCTGATGAATGCGCTCAGCCAGAACCGCATCGCGCACGGCTACATTTTTTCCGGCCACCGCGGCATCGGCAAAACCACCATCGCTCGCATCGTAGCCATGGCACTCAACTGCCGCACCGAGATCGGCACCGAGACCCGTCCAACCCCTGAGCCATGCGGCATCTGCGACTCCTGCACCGAAATCCGCCAGGGCAACGCCGTGGACGTTATCGAAATCGACGCGGCCACCAACCGCGGTATTGACGAGATTCGCGAACTCCGCGATGCTGCCCGCTACTCCCCTGCCCGCGATCGCTACAAGATCTACATCCTCGATGAGGCCCATCAGATCACCGATGCCGCCTTCAATGCGCTGCTCAAAACCCTGGAAGAGCCTCCTGCCCACGTCATCTTCATGATGGCCACCACGCAGCCGGAAGACATTCCCCAGACCATCCGCTCCCGCTGCCAGCACTTCAGTTTTCACGCCGTCAAATTCGACGACATTCTTGCCCAGTTGAAAATGATTGCCGTCCAGGAACAGGTGACTGCAGAAGAGACCGCTCTCGCCCTGCTCGCCGAAGCCGGCGACGGCTCCATGCGCGACGCGCTCTCCATCATGGACCAGGCCATCGCATCCGCACCCGTCGAAGATGGCCGTCCCGTGCTCTCCGCCGTGCAGATTCGCGAGCTGATGGGCTCAGTGCCCAACGCCGTCTTCGAGCGGCTGCTTGAGGCCGTAGCAGCCGGCCAGAGTGCAGAGTTGATGGAACAGGTGAACCTCCTCGTCAACGCCGGCCACAGTCCTTCCTCACTGGCCCGGCAAATGGTCCGATATCTGCGCAACACCCTCATGGCCAAGCTCGGAGGCGCTGAGACCCAGCTTCTCCAAATCTCCGGCGACGAGAGAGCCCGCGCCGCGCGCACCGCACTGCTGTTTACCGAGGAAGAACTCACCCGCAATCTGCAGATCGTGCTACGCACCTTCGACGATCTGAACTACCGCCAGGAACAGCGCTTCCACCTCGAACTGGGCCTGCTCAAGCTGATTCATGCGCAGCGCCTGCTTCCCATCGAGGAGCTGCTCAGCGGCGTAGCCAGCGGCGCCGGAGCCCACACTCCCGCCGCGCACACCACTCCGCGTGCGGCCAGCCCCTCGCGCTCACCCGTTGCATCTGCGCCTGCCGCGCCCCCGGCCCCTCCATCCATCTCCCCGTTCGCACCCAGTAACTGGAGTCCCGCTCCGAGTCTCAAACAGAGCACCTCAGCCAGCCCGGTCGCCGCAATGGAGCGCCCATCACCTTCGATAGCCGCAGAAGGTTCCACCAGCCAGCATCGGGAACTCGCGCCCTTCCCCGCCGTCGCAACTCTGTCAATCGGCTATGCTGAGACCGCAACGCTCACTGAAGGCGCGCTCGCCAAGGCTCCTGAAACCTCCGCTCCTGCTTCAACAGCTCCCAACCCAACTCCCAGCCTCGCTCCGAACATCGACTCGCTGCGCCATGGGATCGGCAGCGCGCTCGTCCATGCCGGTCACAGTTCAGCCGCGCAACTGCTTGGCGCCTCCACATGGGTGCTCGATACCTCCAGTGTGCGCATCGAAGTACCTGGAGTCGGAAAGAAGATGCTCAGCCTCACGGTGAACGCCGCGGCAGAGAAGATCATCCGCCAGGAACTGCAACGCCTGGGCGCACCCTCACGCTTCATGGTCGTCCCTGGGGAAGGCACGGCTCAGGCCGCTGCGCCGATGGCTGCGCCTCTGGCAGGCAGCGTTCAAGAGGCAGCTCTTGCCAATCCGCTGGTTCAGCGTGCAAAGGAAATTTTCAAGGCAGAGGTCCGAAGCGTGGTCGATCTTCATCAGAAGTAAGCGCACCATCGAAGCAGGAGTACCACTTCAGGAGACCAGGTAATGTTCAATCCCCTAAAAATGTCCGAAATGCTCAGCCAGGCAAACCAGATGCAGGAGGAAGTCCAGCGCAAGCTTGGAGAGACCGTCGTCGAAGCCTCCACCGGTGGCGGCGCTGTCACCGCTACCATGAATGGCAAGAAACAACTCCTCAAGCTGCGCATTGACCCTTCGGCAGTCATTGGGCTCAGCGGCGGCCAGCCCGACGTCGAAATGCTCGAGGACCTGGTAGTCGCAGCCATCAACGAAGCCGGACGCAAGGCTGACGATGCGATTCAATCCAGCGTGCAAGGCATGTTAGGCGGCCTCAAGATTCCCGGCCTCGGAGCCTGAGAAAAACTCCCAGCACTCAAGAAAGATGGAGGCAGAAAATTGTCACGCTATGCCGAGCCCATGGCCCGGCTCATTGAAGAACTGAAGAAGCTCCCCGGCGTCGGCACAAAGAGTGCCCAGCGCTTCGCCTTCCATATCCTGCGCGCCACGGACGACGACGCGGCAGCCCTCGCTGAAGCCGTGCGCGGGCTCAAGGCAAGTCTGCGCCTCTGCTCCGTCTGCAACAACGTCACTGACATCGACCCCTGTGCCTACTGCGCCAGCCCCACCCGCAACCAGCGCCTCGTCTGCGTAGTGGAAGAACCCACCAGCATCGACTCCGTCGAGCGCACACGCGGATTTCAGGGCGTCTACCACGTTCTCCACGGAACCCTCTCTCCGCTGCACGGAGTAGGCCCCGAGCAATTGCGCGCCGCCACGCTTGTATCCCGAGTCGAGCGCGGCGAAGTAGACGAAGTAATCCTTGCGACCAGTCCCACGCTCGAAGGCGAAGCCACCGCCAACTGGCTGGCCGCAGCGCTGCGCAGCTTCCCTGTTCGCATCACTCGCATCGCCACGGGAGTCCCCGCCGGTAGCGACATCGAATACGCCGACGAAGTAACAATGGCCCGCGCCCTCGAAGGCCGCCGAGAAGTCTAGAGCATTTTCGGAATACACGTAGACTTTTTAAGAGGATTGAAAGGTGGCTTTTTCTTGAGGAAAAAGCCACTTAGCATAGTGCCTTCGGTCTACACCAATTCCGAAAATGCTATAGCCTTGTTCGCCGAATGCACCCGGAAAGGCGCAATCAATCGGAGGGAGCAGGAGCCCAGTGGCCCCTAAGCCACGCGGAAAAAATCAAGCGGACTTCAGCCCCGGACTTGAATGCTCTTACGAGTCTTTGCTCAAGGCCTCCGCCGCGCGCAAGGCCAGACCGTGGGCAACGGAGGTAAACTCATTTCCGCTGCGAATGCGATCCTTGCCGAAACGAGTTTCAAAAATGCGGCGCACTGCGGGCACGAATGAGCTCCCGCCGGTAAGGAATACGCGGTCGACCTCACGAGGATCGATGCCGGATGCCTTGATAAGCTTGTCCACCGCACCCTCGATGGCCTGCAAATCACCCTCGATCCATAACTCAAAGTCGCTGCGCGTGACGGGAATGCACAGGTCCATGCTGCCGTCGCGAAAGCGGAATTCGGCGCTGTGGCTGCGCGACAGTTCGAACTTGACCTGCTGCACTGCCTGATGAAGCTGGTAGCCAAGGTCTTCGTCAATGAGCGTAATCAATGCCTGAATCTTTTCCGGCTCCAGCGCTCGAATACGTGCACTTTTCAGAATCTCCCGAACGTTGTTTGTGCGCAAAAATGAGAGATAGTGCCAGCGCTCAAGATTGGCATAGATCCACGCCGGAACAGCGGGCAGCAACTTATTCAGCGAGCGTGCCTCAGAGTCCGATCCCAGTGCGGGCGAGACGAGTTTGCGAACGATGCGCGCGTCAAAGGCATCTCCGGCAAGCCCCACTCCGCTGTTGCCGAGCAGATCCTGCGGAGTGCGCCCGCGGCGGCGAACATCTGGACCGACACGCAGCAACGAAAAGTCGCTCGTGCCCCCGCCAAAGTCGCCAATCAAAATCAATTCGTCATGGTCAAGCGTAGCCTCATAGGCGCAGGCCGCCGCAACCGGCTCCAATTCGAAATCCACACGTTCAAAGCCGGCAGCTGCAAATGCCTCCCGCAGACGCGAAACAGCAAAGTCGTCGTCTTCCGGTGTTTCTGCGCCGACAAAGCGAACTGGGCGGCCCACCATCGCATAGCGAATGGGCTTTTCAAACTGCTGTGCCGCATGTTTGCGCAAATCGCCGAGCATGCGGGAGATCAGGTCTTCCAGCTTGTAGCGGCGGCCGAAGATCTCCGTTCCTGTGAGCGAGGGGCTGGAAAGATGAGACTTCAGCGACTGGATCAGACGCCCTTTCTCCTCGGCCTGGAGATAATGCTCAATCGCCCCCGGGCCTGTGAAGGCGTGCGTTTTCCGCAGCCCGCTCGCTGTTCTGAACTGCTCAAGATACAGGACCGATCGAAAGGCCTCTACTTGCG
>DASRLI010000332.1:0-31988 GCA_035648535.1 Occallatibacter sp.
CAACCGCAGGTCCCTGTCACGGCGGGCAGGCATTCTACTTCGCTACGCATCGCTCCTGATGAACGGGCTGACTGAGTGACGTGGTATCCCACCCTTTCGCCAGAAAAAAGGCGAGAGGATGGGGCACGGAAGCTTTTGGGGGAGAATCGGCGCCGCTTCATCCCGGGACGTAACTCGCGGCGGCGAGTCAGGATGCTCAGTATGACAGCACGAATCGAGCACGATACCGCTATGACCGGCGAACTTATCACTCCGGGCGCATGACAACCTTGATTGCTTCGCCGGTCTGGAGCAATTCCATTGCCTTGTGGAACTCGCTTAGCTTGAGCCGATGGGTGATGGCGGGTTCGAGGTTCAGTTTGCCGGTGGCCAGCAGGGCTTCCATCTGGAACCAGGTCTCGAACATCTTGCGGCCGTTGATGCCTTGCACGATTGCGCCTTTGAAGATAATGTCTTTGGCGAAGTCGAGTTCGAAGGGGCGCGACGGAATGCCCAGTAGCGAGGCGCGTCCGCCGGTGCGCAGGATTGCGAAGCCCAGGCGTATGGCTTCGGGATTGCCGGACATTTCAAGCAGCACATCAACGCCTGTACCGCCAGTGGCCTCATGAATTTTCTTTTCGACGTTTTCGGTGGCGGGGTCGAAGGTCTGGTCCGCACCCATTTCAGCCGCAACTTTCCGCCGGTGCTCGTTGACTTCGATGGCAAAGACTCGGGACGCGCCGCAGGCTTTGGCGACGGCGATGGAGAATAGTCCGATGGCGCCGCAGCCGGTGATAGCGACAGTGGTAGCTGCGATGGGACCGGCGAGAACGGTGTGAACTGCGTTGCCCAGAGGGTCAAGCAGCGAGGCGTAGTCGTGAGGGATGGAAGGCGAGAGCTTCCAGATATTGGTTTCGGGAATGATGGCGTAACCGGCGAAGGCGCCGTCGGCGTCGACGCCGAGGATGCGGACATGCTGGCAGATGTGAGCCTGGCCGGTGCGGCACTGCAGGCACTTGCCGCAGGCCACGTGCATTTCCGCGCTGACCAGATCGCCTTCGCGCACCGTGGAGACGCCTCGCCCCACTCCGGCTACCGCGCCCGAGAACTCGTGGCCGGGAATCAGCGGCGGATGAATGCGGCCTTTGGCCCAGGGATCCCAGTTGAAGATGTGGAGGTCGGTTCCGCAAACGCTGGCGGCCTGTACGCGGACCAGCACTTCACCGGGGCCCGGTGTGGGCACGGGCACTTCGCGAATCTCGATGCCGGGCGCGGCCTTCGCCTTGACGATGGCCTGCATGGTGGTTGGCATAACTTGAAGCCTCTTCCTGAAACCCCAAACACACAAGCATATCAACCGCAGCGAGTGGTAGAACTTTACAGGGGTTGAAAACATGGAAAACAGGACGGCTTTCCCGCGAAAGAAAATCGATTTCCTGGCCGGAGTTCTTTTGGCCCTTGCGCTGGCGACGGGGTTGAGTTGTGGTGCGCAGACGGCCGATCAGGCGTGGCTGCGCTATGCCGACCATCTAGCGCGTCCGGTCATTCCTGGAAATGTCCGTGCTGTGGGTACGAGTCCGCTGGAGCAATCGGCTGTCCGGGAACTCCTGCGCAATCTCGGCGACCTCCCCGGCGGACCGATCCCGCCGGAGCGAGTCAGGGACTTCGTTCCAGGCCAGACGATCGTGGGCACGACCGAGGAAGTACGCCAAGCCTACCCCAATGTGCCTGTCCCTGCCGATCTGGGGCCCGACGGCTACTGGATCTACTGGAACGGATTGAGGGGGGATCGGTTGCTGGCAGTGATTGCCGGAGGCGACGAGCGCGGCGTTCTGTATGGTGCGTTTGCTCTTCTCCGCTGGCGCACCACTCTTGAGGCTACGGACAAGCAGATAAGCCTGCCTCTACGCAGCCACCCCGCGATGCCGATTCGGTGGGTGGATCAGTGGGATAATCCCGATGGCTCAATTACGCGCGGGTACGGGGGACGGTCGATCTTCTTTGAAGGCGGCAATGTGCGCGAGGACCTGACCCAAGTGAGCGAGTACGCACGGCTGTTGGCGTCGGTGGGCATCAACGGCTGCAACATAAACAACGTGAACGCCGCGCCGGAACTGCTGGACGCTGACCATCTGAAGCAGATTGCACGAGTGGCCGATGCGATGCGGCCGTGGGGCGTGCGGATCGCGTTGAGCGTGGCGCTGGTGAGTCCGCAGAAGCTTGGCGGAGTGAAGACCGCCGATCCGCTTGATCCAGCGGTGAAGGCCTGGTGGGCAGCGAAGGCGGATGAAATTTACAAACTCATTCCTGACTTTGCGGGGTTTACGGTGAAGGCCGATTCGGAGGGCGAGGTGGGCCCATCGAGCTATGGGCGCAGCCCCGCCGATGCGGCTAACTTGTTGGCGGCCGCTCTGGCACCGCATGGCGGCGTGGTGCTGTATCGCGCGTTTGTATACAACAACCATCTCGACTGGCGTGACCCGAAGGCCGACAGGGCGCGTGCTGCCTACGACATTTTTCATCCACTGGACGGAAAATTCCTGCCCAACGTGATTGTGCAAACGAAGGAAGGGCCAATCGACTTCCAGACGCGGGAGCCGGTATCGCCGCTGTTTGCGGGGCTGCGCGAGACCAGCCAGGCGATGGAGTTGCAGGTGACGCAGGAGTACCTGGGGCAGCAGAAGCATCTTGTGTACATTGCGCCGATGTGGAAGCAGGTACTGGATTTCGATTTGCGCGCGGATGGCGGATCGACACCGGTGAAGGAGATTGTGGAGGGCAAGAGCTTCAAGCGTCCGCTGGGCGGCATGGTGGGCGTGGCCTGCCTGGGACGGGAATGGCTGGGCTCGCCGATGGCGATGGCGAATTTGTATGCGTTCGGGCGGCTGGCGTGGGATCCCGAGCTGACGCCGGAGGAGATTGCCGATGAGTGGATCAGGCAGACGATCGGCACCGACCCGCTGGTGGTGAGCACGGTGGAGAAGATGCTGATGCAGTCGTGGCCGACGTATGAGCACTACACCGGATTTCTGGGCACGCAGACGCTGACTGACATTACCGGCAGCCACTACGGACCCAACATTGAAGCGAGCGAGCGCAATGGGTGGGGACAGTGGCACTTTGACGATCACGAAGGTATTGGCATGAATCGCACAGTCGCAACGGGAACGGGCTATGTGGGCCAGTATCCGCCGGAGGTGGCGCGGATGTATGAGTCGCTAGATTCGACGCCGGATAATTTGCTGCTGTTCTTTCATCACGTGCCGTATACGTACAAGCTGCACTCGGGCGAGACGGTGATCCAGTATGTCTACGACATCCACTACAAGGGCGCGGAGGAAGCGGCGGAGCTGGGGAAGGAATGGGGGACGCTGAAGGGGCATGTGGATGCGGCTCTCTATGACGATGTGCGCGCGCGGCTCGAGTACCAGGCTGGGCACGCGATTGTGTGGCGCGATGCGATTGTGCAGTACTTTCTGAAGCAGAGCGGGATTCCGGATGACAAGGGACGCGCGGGGAACTATCCCGGCAGGCTGGAGGCGGAGGACGCAAAGTTGACTGGATACACGGTGATCGATGTTACGCCGTGGGAGGATGCTTCGGGCGGGAAGGCTGTTTCGTGTTCGGGCAAGGAGAGCTGTTCGGCAGAGTGGACGTGGAATGGAGCGGCGGGACGGTTCGATGCGGCGGTGGAGTACTTCGATCTGCAAGGGGGTGCTGCGAAGTTTGCGCTGGCGGTGAATGGGAAAGATACGGCGGCGTGGAAGGCGGATGGAAGCTTTCCTTCGCGGCGGCCGCATGGCGACAACTCGATTCGGTATACGGTGCGGGGCGTGGAGTTGAAGCGCGGCGACGTGGTGCGGGTGGAAGGAACGCCGGACGGCAGCGATGCTGCAGCCTTGGATTATGTTGAGGTGGCGCCTACGCTCACGGCTGAGCATGCATCGCAATGATTTGCCCGATCCAGAATCTAGGTATCCCACCCTTTCGCCAGAGAAACGGCGAAAGGATGGGGCACGGAGCATTTTTGGCGATGCGCACGAGGTCATTTCCGCTCGGGGCTAAAGCCCTCGTTCGTTATGCTGGCGTTATACGGGGGTTGAAACCCCAGCCTCCCTCCGTCCCACTCACGAAAAGCTTTTTTGGGGAGCGAGTATTATGTCGAGTTGGTTTTTCGGCAGCCATTATTTGCCGGCGACTATGCGTTCGGCGCGGGCGTAGGAGCCGAGATTGTAGGTGTTGGGACAGCCGAGAGCGATGAGCTTCTTTTTTGCCACGCCGCTGCGCGCGCCGCTCTGGCAGTGCAGCAGAAGCACCTGGTTCTTGTCGGTAACGCGGCGGGAGAGGCTCGTTTCAATTTCGCCGAGCGGTAGATTGACTGCGATGGGCAGATGGCCGGCGACGAATTCACCGGCGGTGCGCACGTCGATTACCCGGGCGCCATTTTTCAGATGCTCGCGCGCGTCCTTTACAGAGATGAGCCCGGTGCGCCTGTAAAGAAGAAAGGCCCCGATGATTACAGCGGCTATAAGGACGTCTGTCCAATTCATGGCAAACAGCTTACTGCGCTCGGGTCACTTTTGGCTGTGCGGGGCTTAATTTTTTGCGGTTTCGGCAATTTTCGCGACTTCTACGAGGGTGGAGTAGAAGGTGGCGCCTGCGCCGATGTCGGTGAGTCGCTCGCTGGTGAGGGCGTTCACGTTGGAGCCTCCGGGATGGAGCTTGGCCCAGTCAAGGCGCGCTGCGACGACACCCGCGGGTAGGCTGGGGTTGAGCAGTGCGGTGAGGCTGATGGAGCCGCGATCGTTGAAGATGCGGACCGAGTCGCCGTCGGCAAGGTTGCGGGCTGCGGCGTCCGTGGGATGGATTTCAAGCCGCTGGTTGGTACGGGCTTCCATTTTGCGGTGGCCGTCGAGGTTGGCGAAGGTCGAGTTCATGTAGTTGTCGGCCTTGCGGGCCAGCAATTCGAGGGGATAGCGCTTTGCTGCTTCGCCCCAGCGGGATTCGGTGGGAGGGGTGAAGGTGGGAAGGCCATCGAGGCCCGCGGCGGCGAGGGTTTCCGAGTAGAACTCGACTTTGCCGGAGGGAGTGGCTAGCGGGCCGGTCGTAAAGGGCAGGAAGGGATTAGCCTCGGGGTCGCGGTGAAAGCTGAGGGGGATGTGGCCCTGCTCCTTGAGCGCTGCAAAGGTGATGTGCTCCATGCCGGGGTTGGTGGAGTGGGCTTCGGGACCGCCGCTCGAATTGATGCTGAGGGCCTGGCGAATGATGTCTTCTGCAGTGTCGCGGAAGCAGGGCTCGGGGAAGCCCATGCGCTGGCCTAGTTGGCCGAAGAGCCAAACGTTGGAACGCGCCTCGCCTGGGGGCTCGATGGCCTGTTGCGAGAGCTGCACGAAGTAGTGGCCGTAGGCGCCCTGAATGTCGGTGTGCTCCAGGAAGGTAGTCGCGGGCAGGATGTAGTCGGCGTAGTCGGTGGTGTCGGTGTAGAAGAGCTCGTGGACGACGGTGAAGAGATCGGGGCGCGCGAGGCCGAGGCGGACGGCGTTCTGATTGGGCGCGATGGCGCCGGGATTGGAGTTGTAGACGAAGAGGGCGTGGACGGGCGGGCCGTCATTCGTATCTGGCGATTGCCCTAGCTCGGTGAGCGCCTGGCCTAGGGCGGACATGTTGACTATGCGGGCGATGCGGCCTAGGGGCGAGGCTAGCTGAAGGTCGGGGCGGCGGACGGCCTGTTCGTTCCAATTGAATGCGCCAGAGGTCGAGAGGACTGCGCCACCGCCGCGATGTTTCCATGCGCCGGTGATGGCGGGCAGCATGGCGATGGTGCGGACTGCATTGCCGCCGAACTCGGCGCGCTGCACGCCGTAGTTGAGGCGCAGGGCGGCGGGGCGCGTGGTGGCGTATTCGCGGGCGAACTGCTCGACTTCTGCGGCGGTCATGCCGGTCCACGCGGCGACGCGCTCCGGTGTGTATTCGCGTGCGCGCTCCGCGAGACGATCGAAGCCGTGAGTCATTTCGTCGATGTAGGCGCGGTCTTCAAGGCATTCGTTGAGGATCACGTGCATCATGCCGAGGGCGAGCGCTGCGTCGGTGCCGGGGCGGATGGCGATGTGCCAGTCGGCAAGCGCGGCGGTGCGTGTTCGGTAGGGATCGATGACGATGAGGCGCGCGCCGTTGCGGCGGGCCTGCTCGATCATGGGCCACAGGTGGACGTTGTTGCCGTGGATGTTCGCGCCCCAGGCCAGGATGAGTTTTGCGAGACGGAAATCCTCGGTGGGGGTGCCGAGCTTTTTTCCGTAGACAAGGTTCCAGGCCTGGCCGCCGGCTTCAGAACAGATGGTGCGGTCGAGGCGGCTGGCGCCGAGGCGGTGAAAGAAGCGGCGGTCCATGGAGCCGTAGCCGAGCACGCCGATGGTGCCTGCGTAACTATAGGGCAGGATGGATTCGGGACCGTGCTCATCGCTGATCTGCTGGAGGCGCGCGGCGATTGCTTCGAGGGCTTCGTCCCAGGTGACGCGCTCAAAGGCTTCGTGTTCCTGGTTACGGGGCCGTGGGCCCTTTTGCGCTCCAGGCTTTCGTCTCAGGGGGTAGAGGATTCGGTCGGGGGCGTAGACGCGGTCAAGATATTTGGCGACCTTGCCGCATAGAAAGCCTTCCGTGACGGGCTGCGAGGCATCGCCTTCGACTTTAATGGCGCGGCCTTGCTCGTTCACCGTGACCAGGATCGCGCAGGAGTCAGGGCAGTCGTGGGAGCAGACGGTGTGGACGACGCGGAAGGGCGAGGCGGCGACCGGGGCCATGAGGCCATTGTAAGCTCACCGCCGATGAGTGAAAGAAGGTGCAGTTGGAGGAAAGCGCGCTCGGAAGTGAGATCAGAACCCAAGTGACTCAAAACAATTTTCGGGGGTGTCGGTTTCGCGTCGCAAAAGAGCCCGTGTACACTGATCTCGCTATGAACTGCCTGTTTTGCAAGATCATTGAAGGAACGATTCCATCCACGCCGGTTTACCAGGATGAGCTCGTCTACGCGTTTGCGGATATCAATCCCAAGGCGCCGGTGCATGTGCTGGTTGTGCCGCGCGAGCACCTCGGCTCACTGGACGACGCCAGTGCGGATAAGCGCGAACTGCTGGGCCACTTATTGTGGGCAGCCGCTGAAATTGCGCAGCAGAAGAAACTTGGCAAGGGCTACAGGGTCGTCGTGAATACTGGCGAGGACGGTGGGCAGTCAGTGGATCATCTGCATGCGCACTTGCTGGGTGGACGGGCGCTGAACTGGCCGCCGGGATAGAAAAACTGGAGTCAATGATCAAGGATCAAAGGCTGTGAGGTTGGGTTCTTCGTCTCCCACCCTTCGCAAAAAGCGCGAAGGGTGGGGCACCCGGCAACCGGCCAAAGGCACTATCCATGGGCTCTGAGCTAAGTTCGCGCTAAGCAGGGTGGGATGAGACTTCGCGTCACAGCGATGATGTGTGTATTTGTGCTGGCCTGTGCAGGGGCACTGCGGGCGCAGACGCCAGATGCGCTGCATGAAATGTATGAGTCGAACCAGGCGTTCGCATTGCGCGATGCGGTTGAGCATGCACTTCCTCCGCTGTTCTACCGTGGCGTGGCAGCGGAGTCAATGAACCAGGTTGGATTGGCCCGGAAATTTCTCCACGCATTCATCGCAACAAACCCGCATTCCAAAGATGCATTCGACGCGCACGAGTTGCTGGGAAACCTCTACTTCAGAAACGGGTTTTATCGCGAGGCATTCGCCGAACTCGAAGCTGCACACGCGGAGAAGCCGGATTCGGCCGATGTCAATAACATGCTGCCCCTGTTCCGCGTGCTTGCGGGGTCGCCGGACATGCAGGTTGTTCAACGGAAGAGCACGCGGTTGATGAGGGTTGGGGAAGATCGTCGCTCCTTGCCGGTCGAGATCAACGGAAAACAAGTGACGTACGGGTTTGATACGGGCGCAGCTTTGTCGGTGATGGGCGAGGCTGATGCGAGACTGCTTGGGCTGACGGTGAAGAAAACTGCGACAAAGCTGAGCGAGTCGAGTGGCAGCGGTGTTCCGGGCGTGAGCTTTGCGGTAGCAGAGGACCTGGTGATCGGCGGGTTGCATCTGCGCAACGTTCCGTTTTTCGTGATGCAGGATACGGGCGAGCCGTTTGTGGGGGTACCTGTAGCCAGCCGAGGGCTCATTGGGCTTCCGGTTCTGCTGGCGATGCAAGCCGTGCGCTGGGCTCCCGCAGGGTTGTTTGAGTTTGGTTCAACTGCGCGGCTCAAAGAACCGGTGACACGCAACCTTCTGTTTCACGGGGCGAGCCTCATCGTGCAGGTGGGCGTGGAGGACAAGGTGCTGACATTCAGCCTGGATACCGGCGCGGTGGACACCGACCTCAATGAAGGTTTCGCGAAGAAGTTTCCTGAGCTGGTGGCTGCGGGCCAGAAGGAGAGCCGCGCAATCACGGGCATGGGTGGCAGCAACAAGTACGATTCTGTTTTGCTGGGACCAGTGGTGTTTCGCATGACTGGCCGCGATGTGATGCTCAAAGCGCCTCATGTTTTTGTGTCACACAGTCTGGGCAACTGGGATGGCAATCTCGGCAATGACATTTTGTATCAGGCGAAAACGGTGACTCTGGATTTCACCGTGATGGGCTTAAGTATGGAGTAAGTTTGCCGCGGAACTCCTCGCGTCAAAGAAGAAGGGCGCTCTCGATTTGAGTGCGCCCTTCTTTCACGTGTTCGCTTGCAGTCCGGATTACATCGGTTGCTGCGCGTATTCTTCTTCCTCTTCAATGCCGTAGCGGCGGAGGAGGTTGGGAAGGCTCTGCGAGAAAGCCGAGCGCGGCATGACTGTGTCGCAACCTACCTCGACGGCCTTCGCCTTCAGGTCGCCCTGGAGGTGATTGAGGAAGCCGACGATGGAGGTGGCCTTTTTGAGCTTAGTTTTGAATTTGGGAATCAAGGTCATGGGCTTGGCGTTCAGATTGTTGAGATCGAAGACCAGAAGTGTGGGCTTTTCGGCTTCGGGCAAATCGAGCAGGCGCGCCACGGAATCCTTGTCGCCTTTGAGGAACTCAACCTTGATGCCGAGCTTGCGTGAGGTCTCCTGAATCTTGGCCTGGAAGAACAGATCCTCGATGAAGCAGAAGATGCGGGTGGGAGCATCATCACGGACGGGAGCAGGCGCTGGCGCTGCGTAGACGTCAGGGTAGTAATTGCTGCCTTGGTTATTGCTCATCATCTGGATCGTGGAAGGCGGTCCGTCGGCTACGTTGCCGTTGACGGTGCGGTAGCTGTGGTCCATGGGACCGACAAACTCGCGCGGCCCGCGCTGCTTGCCCTTGCGCTTGCCTTGCGAGCTGCCGTTGATGCTGTTGCCCGGCTGCGGAGGTGGGGCAGAGGTCTTCTGGAAGAACTTTTTCTTCTTCCGCGGCTGGTTCTGGTGAGCCTGGGGCGGCCTCTGGTGCTGCTGCGGCGGCTGGGGTGGCGCCTGCGCTTGCGGCTGGGCCTGTGGCGTCGGTTGTTGCATTTGGGGCTGCTGGGCCTGCGGCGCGCCTGGCTGGATGGATTTGTTCTTACGGCGGCGGCGGCGGCGGCGATGCCCTTGCGACGGCATCTGACCGTTGTCAGGTGCGGGCCCCGTTTCAGGTTGGGGCTGGGTTAGTTCTGTCGTCATGCGTATACTTCCTGGAACTTTGCTATTTGAGTCATCGGGTTTAGAGGTTCAGCTACTTTCCAACACATGCCGGGCTTTTCTTGCTGCACCTTGTCCAGCGTGGACAAACGACGCAGCGTTCGCCGGCGATACGAATGCAAGGCACGAAGCAGGTTGCCGGGAGCGGGGTCTTCGACGCGAACTGCAATAAAATTCCCTACGTCCCAAACATCTTTGAGCAGATACCGCAAAGCACGCGGCGAACTTCCTGAAGCCGCTGCTTTCACCACCCATGAACCGAATTCTTTTGCTGAGGGGTCTGTGATTCAACAAGCCGCACTGGTTCAGCTTCCTTGGCCCTACACTTTAAACTCTCTGGAAAATGCTGTAGCCGTGGAATACGCAGGAGCTTTGCATTGGCTCCATCCGTTGGTCAGGATTGGTACGTTACGGCCTGTGCTTTTCTCAGGTAATGCCCTTCCTATGCGAGCTTTTGCCGCGTACAGCTAAGTATGAATTGAACTGGCCGGCGTTTTTCCTGCTCGGCGGCGAGCTTGCTCTACCCGAATCCGGGTGGCCCGCGTCAGCCGCTTGATAGGCAACTCCGATATTACAGCGAAGCGTTACGGCTGGCAAGTGCGACTTTAGTGGGAGCGGCGCTGGGGAATGCGAGCGAGCACGCATTTCCAACCTCGGCCACAAGAAACAAAAGCGCTACCGGAATGGGGCGCGCAGCACCTTGCACGATCAACGGAAAGGGGCTAAACGCACAAAACGCCGCTCCAATCGGAGCGGCGTTTTGGGGTCCTGCGTTGCCACTGGCCTCCCAGAATACTGTGGCCGGCGGGTTTTTCCACCGTACCTACTGCAGACATCTCCGACCGGTTCATCCCTTTTTGAGGGCCGCTTCTTTGGCGGTTGCTCTTGCCGGGCGTCCGCTGTTCTTTGGCTGTCCAATCCTCCGAGGCAGCCGGTACATCACTGGCACCTATCAAGTAGCAATTGTGGGACCGTTTGAGACGCCGTTTGTTTTCAACGATTTGCTTGAAATCTTCGATTCCAATTGTCTGGATTCTGGAAGCCGAAGAGGCGAATAATTCAGAAAACCATAGGAGCCTGTTTTCAGCGCTGACATTTTGGGCAGAAATGGGTTCCGCGTCCGGCCAGCAGGATGCGGCGGATGGGGGTTTTGCAGTGCAGGCAGGGCAGCCCGGTGCGCATGTAGACGCAGTGCTCGAGCTGAAAAAAACCTCGCATTCCCTCAGCATCCACGTAGTCGGAGACGGAAGAACCACCCAGCCGGATGGCGTGCTCCAACACCTGGCACAGAGCGAGCCTCAGCCGTTCAAGTTCAGCCCTGGTGAGGCGGCCCGAACTCCGGCGCGGACGAATGCCTGCGTGAAAGAGGCTCTCGTCTGCGTAGATGTTCCCCACGCCTGACAGCAAGGTCTGGTTTAGCAGGGCGGCCTTGATGGCCAGACGCCGGCCGCGAAACAGGGCGGCAAACTGCTCCAGAGCAATGGTGAGCGGCTCCGCGCCGGCTGCGGTAAAGGAGGCGCCGCGGTCCAGATCGCGGAACTCGAGACGGCCAAAGCGGCGCGGGTCCACAAAGCGCAGTTCCCGGCCGCTTGCAAGGCTCAGGCGCGCATGAGTATGGGCGGCCATGGGAGCTTCGGGAGTGGTTACGAGCAGGCGCCCGGTCATGCCGAGATGGACAATCCATTGTGCTTCGGGTGAGTTTGAGGGGAGTGCGCCTTCCCTAGCCTTCCGGGCGGCAGAAGACCCGCTTGAGGGGTGCTCTGTAGAGCCCAACTCGCAGACGATGTGCTTTCCAGTTCGATGTACCGCCAGCAACACGCGTCCTTCAAGGCCAGTGGCCTGCCTGGCCGCAGGTGTTTTGAAAGGTTCCCGATGCCCGCCGAACCATACGTGAACGATGCGGTCGCCGCGCACGCGCTCGTGGACGCCGCGGGCAATCGTCTCCACTTCAGGCAATTCAGGCATCTGTTTATTGTAGGGGAGCGGTTATGCCGGGATTGCTCTTTGCGGAGCGATGGCAGATGTTCACGTCGTGCCTGGACTCGACGCCTTTGAGAGTCTCTGCTTTGACGGGTCTTTTCCGCAGCGTTTCTAGAGCGGTTCCACAATTCTCGTGCCCTTTCTGGCATCGTGCGCGGCGGCATTTTCTTAAGGAAAATGCCACTGGACGTCAGTGGCTTCAGGGTACAGCAATTGTGAAACCGCTCTAGCCGTGATTCTCGGCGAGCTCGCCTTCTCTTTCATCACCGGCACGTTGCTGCAAACTACCCCATTTTTCGAGGTAGATCAGACACAGTCCGAGGCCAACCACAAATACTCCGACTGACGAGAACTCAATCTGGTTGAGTCTGCGATTTTCGACAGGCGTCTGATAGATGACGGTTCCGTGGATTTCGCGCGGGACGATGCGTCCTTCGACCATGACCGGCACTCTCGGCATGGCTTCCAGATAGTGCGTTGACATCATGGCAGAAGCGATCAGTCCCGCCAGGCCGGGCAGGAGAAGCAAAAGCGCGAAGAATCTGAGCGCTGTTAAGTGTGTGGGTTTCATCTGGTCGACCCCAGTTCCGATCCATCTGCCATCGTGCCTGATTGACAGGTTGGAACAATCCCACCGGTTGATTCAGCTCGCTAGCGCTAGGGGAACGCGCGCTACTCAAAAATCCGCGGCCTCGTCAGAGGATTCCGGGTTGTCACTTCAATTGCAACGATCAGCAAATCACGAATTACTCACGGATGTTTTCTGACTACAAAGACGATCGTGCGAAGGCACATCAGCTACCGACGTTATAGCAGAGAGGAATTGAAGCGCCCAAGAGTGAAGCACTTTGAAGGCCTGGCAATACATAACTAATTGTCAAAAACCCGGTTACTGTAGTCACGATTACTTCGAAGTCATATCTTTATTTTGCGACCGGCGTGTGCCGGGCGGTCGAGTCCGGCTGGCCTCAAAGCTTACGATCCTCCACTTGCCCTGCGCATCGCGAACATAGACGCGAGTGTAGCGAAAGCTTCCGGAGACGTCTCCGTCGGCAGTGGCTCCCTCCACTTCGGCAAGCGAAGTGACCAGCGCCGTGCTTCCGTAGAAACGCACTTTGCGGTCGGAGACATTGAGAGCGGTGACGTGGACCCGGCGGTTCCGGAGGTTAGCCAGGGTCTCTTCCTTGGTATGCAGAGTTCCGGATGCGGTGATGGCTATGAAGTCGTCGGCCAGCAGCGCGCTCATGGCCGGGGTGTCTGACTTGAGTATTGCATTGCGCCAAGCCTCTTCAAGCTGGTCGATCTCGTGGCGAGTATCGTGCTTCTTCGGCTTGGTTTGACCGGCATAGAGGAGATTGCCGCAAAAGGCAAGAAAGAGAGCAGCAGCGACGATGCGTAGAAGCGCGAGTCGCCGGGGCATCGGACCGGGAAGGCGAACGGAGAGGTTGGTAATGTCACCCGACATAAGCGTATCGGATAGTAGTCCCGAAACGGTCTGCTGGTCAATGCCACTCAGGAAATGACGCTGGCCATACCAATTGGAAATCCCGCGAAGCACGACTGCTTCCCGAATCGGGGCTTCCGCACATTGGACTCAGTGGCCGCTCAAACGAGAGCAATGAGATTTTCGCGGTTGCGTTCTTTCATCTTCTGGAAGAGTCCGCCCACGGCGTACTTCTTGAAGTGTGCCGAATCCCGGTGCGCGGCCAGGGCCTTTTCGTCCTGGTATTGCTCGTAAATAACGATGGTGTCGGGATCGCCCTCGACGTGATGCGGTATATAAGTGACGCAGCCCGGCTCGCGGCGGGATTCAGCGGCCAACAACCGCAAGGCTTCTGCGATTTCAGCGCGGTCTTCTGGGATAAATGTGAAGCGAACAACAAAGCTGACCATAGGAAAATATTCCTCTTCGCCTGAGGTGTGTCGCCCCAACGCGTTCTTTAAGTCTACCTTCGTTCTTTCAGTCTACTTGTGAATACTGTCGAGCGCAGCAGCAAAGTCGGGCAACACCATGGTCTGGCCGCGGTCCGGACCTGTGGAAACCATGCCGATGCGGGCACCGCTTTCGCGCTCCTGAAAGCGGAGATACTCCTGGGCGGCCTTGGGGAGCTTTTCGAAATCTGTAATGCCCTCGGTGGATTGACGCCATCCCTTGAGCGTGGTGTACACCGGCTTGATTTGCTCGAGGCCTTGCACGTCGGCGGGAATTTCGTCGGTGACCTTTCCGTTGATTTCGTAGCCTATGCAGATGGGAATCTCGGCCAGTTCGTCGAGCACATCGAGCTTGGTGATTACCAGCCACTCTGCGCCATTGACCTGGTTCGAGTAGCGAAGCAGCGGTATATCGAGCCATCCACAGCGACGAGGGCGTCCGGTGACAGCGCCGTACTCGTTGCCCCGCTTGCGCAGCTCTTCACCTGAAGCGTCGTGAATTTCAGTGGGGAAGGGGCCGCCGCCGACGCGTGTCACGTAGGCCTTGGTCACGGAGATCACCGTGCCAATGGCGGTTGGTCCCACACCGGTTCCTGTGGCCGCGCCGCCGGCCGTTGCCGAGGACGAGGTGACGAACGGATAGGTGCCGTGGTCGATGTCGAGCATGGTTCCCTGCGCGCCCTCGAACATGATGCTGCCGCCCTTGGCGAGGATGTTGTTGAGCATTCGGCCGGTGTCGGCCACAAAGGGACGCACCTGCTCGGCCGCTGCCGCGTATTCCTCGTACATCTTGGCGGGATCGAGAGGGTCGGTGCCGAACAGGGCATGGGCGATGGCGTTCTTTTCAGCGCATGCGGCTTCAATGTGCGTTTTAAGCAGCGAGGGGTGCAGCAGGTCTACAACGCGGAGGCCGCTGCGGGCCATCTTGTCTTCGTAGGCAGGGCCGATGCCGCGGCTGGTGGTGCCGATCTTCTGGCGTCCCGGCGCGCTTTCGGCGGCCAGCTCAATCATGCGGTGATAAGGCAGGATAACCTGGGTGCGGTTGGATACAAACAATTGCTCGTCGACACCCACGCCCAATTCGCGAAGACGCGCCACTTCCTTGAGGAAGGCCAGCGGGTCAAGAACCACGCCGTTGCCGATGATCCCTTTGCATCCCGGACGAAGCACGCCGCAGGGGATCAGTTGCAGCACGAACTTCTGGCCGCCGATGATGACGGTATGACCCGCGTTATGTCCGCCTGCGTAGCGCGCTACCGCGGAAAACCGCTCGCTGAGCACGTCTACGATCTTGCCCTTGCCCTCGTCGCCCCACTGAGCGCCCAGTACTACAGCCGTCTTTGCTCGCATGTCCTTCCAATCCTCGAATTCTGTGCCGCAGCTTTTGTTTTTGAGAAAGATCGCGGTGCTTGCGTCGCTCAAAAAATGCCGGCGCGCAAAGCACCGAGGCTGCAAGATGATGGCGCAGACGGCCTCCGTCCGCACCATTTTCGATGATAAACCCCGGGATAGGTTATCGGGCTGTGGAGGGCGATGGCGGGTCGCCTTACGAACGCGCAGGAGTCCGGGTCAGCCGGAGGGGAGGCATGCAACGGAGCGGGATTTGCCCTTTCAAACGAAGCGTTTGCGGTCTCCAGCGGGGTATCTGACAACCGCTCCACAACTAATGGCTGATTACCGGGTCTAAACCTATCATCCGCTCTCCGGCGCCGGGACAGAGAGTTTCGCCTCGGGGTGGTCTTGTGGGGAAGATCGGGAGGAAACGTGAGACCCCAGACCTACCTGTTCGCAGCGCACATCGCCTGGTTGTCCCGCTTGCGCGTCGGCAAACCTGGTCACATTTCTCCAAACAGCGCCCCCACCGGTGGCCGGACACAGGCGTTTTGGCGTCTGACCGCACTCGCGACGGCGCTCCTCCTGTTGCCGCTTGCGCAGGTGAAGCTGCTGGCGCAGCAGCAGCCGTGGCAGGGATCGCCGCAATACGGCCAGTATCCGCAGAATCAGTACCCGACGCAGAACCAGTACCCGCAGAACGCGCCCTACAACGGCCAATACGCGCCGAATCAACAGCAGGGGTATGGGCAGCCCGGTTACGCCCAACCACAGCCTTACGCGCAACAACCCTATGCGCAGCAACCGTACGCACAGCAGCCCCTCGCGCAACAACCTTATGCCGGGCAGTACTATGCGGACGCCGGCCCCGGATCGCCGGAGCAGGGGTTCGAGCAGGCACAGGGGCCTGCCCAATCGTTCACGGCGGAGCAACTTGAGCAGTTGCTGGCGCCGATCGCGCTCTATCCCGACGCGCTGATGGCACAGGTGCTGGCCGCGGCTACCTATCCGGCGCAGGTAGCGGTGGCTAGCCAGTGGCTGCAAACACAGGGCAATGCCTCGCCCGAGCAGATTGCGGCTGGAGCGGACGCGCAAAACTGGGATCCCAGCGTGAAGGCGCTTACGGCGTTTCCGCAGGTGCTGGCGCAGATGGACCAGGATCTTGCATGGACCACCGATCTGGGCAATGCCTATTACAACCAGCCGCAGGATGTGCTTCAGACGGCGCAGGTGATGCGCCAGCGCGCACAGGCTGCCGGTAATCTCCAGAACACTCCCCAGGAAGCGGTGACATACGACCGGGGCAATATCGAAGTGGCCCCGGTGAATCCGGAACAGGTGTCTGTACCGGAATACAACCCTTGGAACGTTTACGGAGACCGAGTCTCGCCCTATCCGGGCTTTTCGCTGCTTGGATCGCTGGAGTCGCTTGCCGGCTCTGCGCCGGTGCGATTTGGGACGCAGATTGCGACGGCAGCCTTCAGCCACACGGGTTTTGGCTGGGTGAGCTGGGCCCTCGATTGGCTAAGCAACTCCATACTCTTCAACCACTCAAACTACTCCTCGCAGAGCACCTCGGTGGCCCGGTGGGGTTCCCCTGGCGGGTCAGTGCCCGGAGGTGGGGCGTGGGCCGGGGACACGTGGCAGCAGCAAGGCTATGACCAGGGCCAAATCAACCAGCCCCGAGGCAACTACGGCTGGCAAGGCAATGGCTACTACGGATACAACGGAGCCGGCGGACAAGAAAGAGATCGGGAATTCAACCGGCAGTCCGGCCGCTATCCCGACAACTATGGGGGAAATAGAGACTATCGGGGAAGTCGTCCAGAGGAAGGCGCAGGACGAGGCTATTCCGTGCGGCCCGGATATGGAAACGGGTACGGAACTGGATTTGAGAATCGCAACGACAATCGCTACGGGAATGAATATGGCAGCAACGTCCGCCGCGCCTGGCGCGGCCTAGGCAACAACCCCCCGATTCAGCGGCCCGAGGCGACAATGCCGGGGCGGTGGCAGCAATCTTACGCACCGCGATCCTACGCACCGCAATCGTATGCGCGGGCGGGCTATGGCTCCGGCTTCTATGGACGGACAGATCAGGCTTATGGCGGCAGACCGGGCAGCGTTTACGGCAGCCCGCAGCAGAACTGGCGCGGAGCACAATCGACCCTTCAGCGCGGCGATTATGGGCAACGAGCCTACTCCGGACAGCCAGGCAGAGGGTTCGATGGATATTCCGGAAAATCGCAGCACTCGGGCGGTTTCCACCTGTTTGGCGGCGGCCACGGCTCTTCGCATTCGTTCAGCGCACCGCACTTTAGCAGCCCCAAACCGCCCAAGAATTCAGGCGGCGGGAAGCATGGCGGTGGAGGCGGCGGTCACTCCAGCAGCCACGGCGGCTGGGGACATCATCACTAAAAACGAGTCTGCGCTCCCATCCGACTAGCGCAATTGCCTCGCATTCCGCCTTTGCCACGAGAGCACAGACGTGGCAGGAGTGGGACACCCACACTACAGCACTGAAATCACTTTAATCGAGCGACGACGCAGACGTGTGTCTACTGGGCCGCTGCCGGTCCGCGCCCAAGCACTTCACCCGCAAGAATCATGAGGGCTCCGACGATCCACAGGACGTGGCCCACCAGCGGAACGAGGGGCATAAGCGCGAAATAGATCCAGGTGGCAACCATGAACGCCACTACAGCCGTGGCCACAATGCGGCGCGGCCACACGAGGTTGCGACCGATGAGAAGCACCAGGTAGAGCAGAATGAGCGGATTGATCCAGCCGCTAAGAATGGCAAGGAAATCCTTGGAGTGCCAGACGTCGCGGCTGAAAGTGTTGATCAAAGTCACCCAGGCGCAGAACCATCCCTTGTAGATATCAGGAGTGCGTGCTCCCATTGTGGCCGGTTCCCTGCACGCGGGCAGAAAGAACGCCGCAACATAAATGCAGAATCCCAGGACGCGCACCACCGGAATTACGCGTGAGGCGGATGCGGAACGTTCGCTCAGCGACATGGTTGGCTCCTCGTCCGGTTGATTCGTCGATCCCTGCGACCGCGGCAAAACAACGCCAGACATGAAAAGCCTGAATAGCCGGAACGAGCCATCATAACCGAGTACTCTTCGAACTCGCCCGAATTTTGTATCCGATGTTAACCAGACTCCTGCTGGTTCGTTGTATGAGCAGAAGAGGCATTTGAAGCTTCTTTCAGCAAGTTTGAACGAGGGGGAGACTGAAATGCACAAGCGTAATCAGATTCTGGCATGGGCCTTTTGCGCAATTGCGGGGCCGGTATTTCTTGTTGCTGGACGAGGGGCGATTTCTGCGACAGCGCAGACTGGGCCCGCGGCAAAGACGCAACCTGTAACTGCCGCGCCCATCAGCGACCAGGAACTGGCCGCCACGCAGGAACAGCTGATACAACTGCTTCGGACCAGCCCAACGCTGACCCAGGTGGTGGCCCGCGACCCGTCGCTGCTGTCCGATCAGGAGTATGTGAGCCGCAACAATCCGCAGCTGGCCCAGTTCCTCGTCGCTCATCCGGAGGTTGCGCGCAATCCCGAGTACTACCTGTTTACGCACCTTGAGTCGAAAGGCGGACGCCGCGACCAGGCGCTTGAGCGCGCGATCTGGCCGGAGATGTCGCAACCGCAGTACGAGAGCACCAACGCTGAGCGAATCATGGAACCTCTTTCTGCCTTGGCTGCCTTTGCCTGCTTTCTCGGCGCCCTCGTCTGGGTGATTCGCCAAATCATTGAAAACCGCCGGTGGGCACGCATCTTCAAACTGCAAAGCGAGGTGCACGGGAGGCTGATTGAAAAGTTCAGCTCGACTCAGGAGATTGCGGCTTATATGGGCACTGAGGCAGGCAGGCGCTTCCTTGAGGCGGCGCCGATTCCGGTAGGCATTGAGCCGGAGCAGCGGATGCCGAACGCTGTGGCGCGGGTGCTTTGGCCGTTGCAGATTGGCGTGGTGCTGGTGCTGCTAGGCGTGGGATTGCTCTTCCTCAGGCATGCCGGACCGGATATGGATGTTCCCATGCTTGTACTGGGGACAGTGGTGCTGATGCCCGGAATTGGATTTATCCTGTCAGCAGGGATTACGTGGATATTGGCCGGGCGTCTGGGCCTGATTCCCGATAACCCATCGGCGGCAAACGGGCCGCGGGACAGGCAGTGAGCCGGCAAGGACCCGGCTGTGGCGAGGAAACGAATGTCCTGGGAATCCGTCATTCCGAACGTCTTTGCCCGCGACGCGCATCTGGACGCGTCGCGGGCAGCCGTGCGGCCTATGGATGATGAGGCGTTTGCGGGTTTTTATGAGCGGTCGGCGCGCTCGCTGTGGGCATACCTTGCGCGAACCTCGGGAGACCCGGCGCTGGCCGAAGACCTGATGCAGGAGAGTTACGTACGCTTCCTGTGCGCGACCTTGCGCGAAGAAGGCGAGGTTGCGGCGCGGCGCTACCTGTTCCGAATCGCGACCAACCTGTTGCGCGATCATTGGCGGCGCCCGCGGACGACACCGATTGAAGACGTTCCTGAAAGCTTCTTTGCGCGGTGCGGCGATGCAGCTCAAGCCGAATCGCAAATGATGCTGGGTCCGGCCCTGGCACAGATGCGTCCCAGGGACCGCCAACTGCTTTGGCTGGCTCACGCGGAAGGCTACTCCCACAACGAGATTGCCGAGGTCATGGGCCTGGGCAGCGCGAGCATCCGATTGTTGCTCTTCAGGGCGCGGCGCAAGATTGCGCGGCTGCTTGGTGAAGAACAACGCGGGAGGGCGCTATGATGCTGCGACCGTGCCCACGCGAGAAGGAAGTGAAGGAACTGGTGGAGCGCGGCCATTGGCCAGTCGCCGCGGAGACAGCGCCGGAGCTGCGCGCACATGTCAACGACTGCCGCTCCTGCGGCGAACTGGTGTTGGTGACCGCGGCGTTCCAGAAGGCGCGCATTGAGGCCGCAGGCACCGCGAAGTTGGGTTCTCCCGGCGTGCTGTGGTGGCGGGCGCAACTCCGCCGACGCAATGAAGCAGTGGAGCGCATCGGCAGGCCGATACTGGGCGCACAGATCTTTGCGCTGGCAGTAAATCTGCTGCTCGCGGTTGTATTCGTTGTATGGCGGGCGCGCCATGGCTTTGCCTGGCTCTCTTGGCTCGAGCAGCTTCCGCAGAATGCGACGCTGCATCTCGACTCCCAGTGGTTCGACACGCTCTGGCCTTTCGCCCTCTTCGGTTCCGGCTGGAATTCGTTGCTGACTCCCATGGTGCTGATTCCCGCCGCTGCAACACTTGCGCTACTGGGCGGGGTGGTTGTGTACCTGGCGTCGGAAAAGCAATAAGAACGCTACGCCTTCGCGCTATTCTCAAGCTGCCGCACCTCCCTGTACAGCCTGCAGGCGACAGATGCCCCCTGTCTGGTATATTGACTCGACGTCATTTTGACCGTTTTTCGTTAACGTTTACGAAAACGGATTTGGCTGCGCGTCATCGCGAGAAACAGGGAGGAATCATGGATTGGAATGAGAGTACGAGACGGTCGTTCCTGAAGCAGTTTGGCGCAGCGGGAGCAATGGCGCTGGCAGCCACAAAGTCAGAAGGATTGGGATTGCCGAGCCCCAGCGGTCAGGCTGCAAGTTCGGCCGCCGCCCAGAAGCAGGCGGCTACGCGCGAAGAGCGAATGAAGTGGTGGCATGAGGCCAAGTTCGGCATGTTCATTCATTGGGGGCTTTATAGCGTGATCGGGCAGCACGAGTGGGTCAAGGAATACGAAGGGATTCCGATTCCGCAGTACGAGATTCTGGCTAAGCATTTCCATCCCAAGCCGAATGCAGCGCGCGACTGGGCACGGCTGGCAAAGCGTGCCGGGCAAAAGTATATGGTGATGACCACCAAGCATCACGAGGGATTCTGCCACTGGGACTCGAAGCTGACCGATTACAACGCCGTGAAGCAAGGCCCGGGGCGCGACCTGGTGAAGGAGTACGTTGAAGCTGCGCGGGCCGAGGGGCTGCGCGTGGGCTTCTACTACTCGCTCATGGACTGGCACCATCCCGACGGCGCCAAGTGCAAGACGGACGAAGATGCACGCAAGCGTTTTGTCGAGTACACGCACGGGCTGATCCGCGAACTGCTCACCAACTACGGAAAGATCGATGTGTTGTGGTACGACGTTTCGTGGCCGCTGACAGCGGAAGGATGGGAATCGGAGCGGATGAACGAGATGGTCTTCGAGCTGCAGCCCGACATCATCGTGAACAACCGCAACGGTCTGCAAGGCGATTTCTCAACGCCGGAGCAGCACATCCAGGCCTCGGAGGTTGGACGCTCGTGGGAGACCTGCATGACATTGAACGATAGCTGGGGCTTCAATCGCTACGACGATGCGTGGAAGACACCGAAGGTGATCGTGGACAACCTGGCTACATGCGCACGCGGCGGCGGCAATTACCTGCTGAACATCGGGCCGGAGCCGGATGGGTCGATTCCGCCTGACACGCTGGCCGTGCTGGAGTCGGTGGGCAAGTGGATGGACACCAATGGCAAGGCCATCTACGGAACGGACCGCGGGCAACTGGGCGCCAATGTAAGCGGGAACTTTACGCGCCGCGGCAACACGTTGTATCTCCATCAGCACTTCTGGCCCGGACACACGCCGGCGGCGGAGTGGCTCACCTTTTATCAGCCGGAAGCAGTCATCGCAATCGGCGGGCTCAAGCCGAAGGTCTTGTCTGCGCGGCTGCTCAAGACGGGGCAGAAGGTGGAGTTTACGCAGGATGAGTTCACGCTGCGGCTAACGGGGTTGCCGCTGAAGGCGCCCGATCAACCGGCAACGGTGATTGAGATCGAGTGCGACGGAGAGCCGACGGTCGATCACGGATCGATGCGTCCGCTGTGGCCGCGCTTCAAGGCGGACATCAGCATCTGAAGCGTGGTCTCCGAAATCGAAACCTGCGGGTGCCCCATCCTTGCGACGTTTTTGTTTTTGTCGCAAGGGTGGGATAGCACGATGATCGATTTTCAGGAATTGGAAACATCCTTCTGTTGCGGGCTTAGGCGTAGGCAGGCACTGCACGCGCATATGTGTAGGGGCCGTCGGGCACCAGGACGACTCGCGCGCCGGTTGGAAGACCGTGCAGCAGGGCGGCAACGGCTTGATCGAGATCGCTGAATGTTTGCGCGCCAAGGCAGCCGAGTTGCGCCTTCGATACGCCCGGCGTGTAGAAGAACAGCTCCTGATTCACGCCAACCAGCGCCAGCTTTTCCAACTGCCACTGATCCACTTCAACAGGGGTCTCTCGAATCTCATCGAGGAAATTCTGAAATCCAGTGAGCGTGCGCATGCGGTGAGCAAACTCGGGGGAGCCCATCCCTTCCGCGCACTCGCCGAGGACAAGAATTCTGCCGCCCGGCTTGGCGATGTGCTGCGCGGCGGTGATGCCCTTGACGGTCTGGTAGAAGGTCAAGTCCAGCGGATATCCGGCGGCGCTGGTGATTACCGCATCGGCGGGCTCGGACAATGTTTCGAGCGAGGTGTCCTCAAGAAACTCGACGGCTGCCGCATGAGCCTTGACCGGATCGCCCGCAAAGACTCCCGAAATCTCGCGTTCCTGCGTCAGCGTCACATCCAGAATAAAGTCGTGGCGGGCCATGCGCGCAATTTCAAGCAACTCGGCATGCAGCGGATTGTCGACGATCGATCCCTCGGTGGCGAGCGGCTCGCGCATGAAGCGCGGCGAGTGAATCACCTTGATGGTTTCCTGAGCGGCCAGGCCCGGAGCCACCAATTTGCGGCCGCCGGAAAAGCCCAGCATCAGATGCTGCTCGACGAAGCCAAGCGTGATGTGCAGATCGGCAGCTATGAAGCGCTCGTCGATATAAACCGGAGTTCCTCGCTTGGTTGCGCCCAACGAGCGATGCCCTGCAAAATCGCGCGCATCATGACTGACGACGCGATATTTTCTCGCGATGTCGGGGCCAACGATGAGGTCGATCTCTTTTGCGGTTGCTCCGCGATGCAGGCCAGTAGCAACAAGAATCGTGACGCCTTCGACGGGAATTCCGGCGGCGTGCAGGCGAGCCAGTAGCGGCGGCAGCGTTACCGGGTTCGGCGCGGGACGCGTAATGTCGCAGACGGAGATGGCGGCGGATCGCTTGCCCGCTGCTAGTACGGCGAGCGGCTCGCAGCCGATGGGGTGATCGAGCGCGGCAGCCAAAGCTGTTGCCACATCACCAAGCGGCTCGGCAGTGTGGCTTCGCACCACCCGGCAATCAAAGCCATCCGGAACCGAAACATCAATGCCGTTCTTGCCGAAGGAGAACCTTGTTTTCATGTGTGGTCGATTCCGGCCGCGCTGCTTTCCCTCGGCTTTATCCTCACTATCTATTCTAATTTGTCTGGTGATGCACGACGCGGCTCCAGATGGGTGTGCATCAAGGTTTTCGGCTTTGTGCCATACTACGGCGAGATTCCAATCATCTTTAAGTGGCTGAGACAAAGCACAGTTTCAGGAAGGAATACGCACGCGATGACGGGCCGTGAACGAATTCTTGCGGTGCTGAACGGGCAGAAGGCGGACCACCTCGCCAACATGCCGATCACGATGATGTTTGCCGCGGACGTGCTGGGCGTGAAGTATGGCCAGTATGCCCGCGACCACAAAATCATGGTCGACGCGCAGATCAAGACGGCGGAAATGTTCGGCTTCGACTATGTGTCGACTATCTCCGATCCTGCGCGCGAGGCTGCCGATGCGGGCGCAAAGGTCCGGTGGTACGACGACCAGCCACCAGCCATCATCGAAGAAGAGGCGCTGTTTGCGGACAAGTCGGCACTGGGTCGCACAAAGCCGGAGCCGCTTTCGGGCGGACGCATGGAAGATCGCATTCGCGGCATCGAGCTGTTGCGGCAGCGCGCAGGAGACGAGCTGTTTGTCGAGGGATGGGTGGAGGGTCCGTGTGCGGAAGCTGCCGACCTGCGCGGCATCAATCGCCTGATGCTGGACTTCGGCGACGATCCGCAGTTTGTGCATGAGCTCTTCGGATTCGCGGTGGAGACGGCAATTCGTTTTGCCGATGAGCAGATCAATGCCGGGGCTGACATTATCGGCATCGGCGACGCTGCTGCTTCGCTGGTGGGGCCGCGCATTTACAAGGAGTTTGTTTTGCCGTGGGAGAAGAAGCTGGTGGATGCGATTCACTCAATGGGTGGAAGAGTGCGGTTGCACATCTGCGGAAATACGCGGCGGATTCTCGACGGTATGGGCACACTGGGTTGCGCGATGGTCGACATTGATTTTCCCGTGCCGATGGAAGAGGCGCGCGCGAAGACGGGACCACGGCAAACGCTGGCGGGGAATCTGAATCCAGTGAAAGATTTGCGTGACGGCACGCGAGAGACGATTACGCAGGCTCTCGCAACATTGCAGCAGCAGGCCGGCGCGCAGTGGATTGTGGCAGCGGGTTGCGAGATCGTGCGCGATACGCCGCATGAAAATGTGCGGGCTCTGGTGCGGTTCGCTCAGACACACGCCGCGGCGAACGCTATCGCCTGAATCGAGCGCCTAGCAAGTTCAGTCTTCGGTGGCAGGCGGTTCCCTCAGGGTTGTACCGGCGGAGACAATCGCGTCGGCGATGCGTGCCGCCTCAACGGCCGGAAAAACCGCATGAACGCGGACGATGGAAGCACCGTGAAGAATTGCGGCGGTCATTGCGGCCAGGCTTGCGGTTTCGCGCGCCTCAACTGAAACCTCGCTGCCGTAGAGCGGCGCCAGCGTGCGGCCAAGGAAAGATTTGCGGCTCACGCCGGCCAACAGCGGGCGGCCCAGCGCGAGCAGTTCATCCTGGCGGGCCAGCAGAGCGTAGTTCTCGCCGAATCGTTTGCCGAATCCATAGCCGGGATCGAGGACGATTGCTTCACACGGAATGCTTGCAGCAGCCGCCGCCGCCAAACTCGCTTCAAGTCCTGCGCGCACAGCGGCCATCAGCGCATCGGGCGCCAGTTGCGGCTGCGTGCGCCACTCCTCGGGACGGCCGCGCGTATGCATCAGCACTACGCCCGCGCTGAACTCCGCGCAAACGGCTGCCATCTCCGCATCCCACGCAAAGCCGCTCACGTCGTTGATAATCTCAGCGCCAGCTTTGAGAGCTGCGCGGGCCGTGGCGGCCTTGTAGGTGTCAACGGAGACAATCGCTTCCGGCCGTGCATGGAGAATCCCTTCGAGCACCGGCAGTAAACGGGCCTGCTCTTCATCCGCGCTCACCGCAGGCGCATTTGCCGAGCCGTCAGCGCCTCCAGCGTGCGAGCCGGGACGCGTGCTCTCAGCACCAAGATCGAGCAGGTCCGCGCCTTCGTCGAGCAATTGCATTGCGTGGATTACAGCCGCTTCCGGTGCAAGGAAAAGGCCACCGTCGCTGAAAGAGTCGGGCGTAATGTTGACCACACCCATGACCAGCGTGCGCGCGCCGAGCGCAAGCGTGCGACTGCGCAGTTGCCAGTTCCCGACATTTCTCCTGGAGACGATCATCCTGGTCTGCGCACCCTCGCTTGCCGCCGGTAAAACATTCAACGCAACGAATTCCGGAACCTGCCGGCGTAACTCACCATTCAATGTTACGTCGCCCGGTAAGTCGTGGACCTCGCAGCGACGATCCACCGCACCCTGCACGCCTCCTGCTACACTCCGGGCATGACAATTTTGCGGCGAATTCTTGCTGTTGTTCTCAGTGGGATTCTGGCGGCTTCAAGTGGTCTGCCGGCGCAGACGCGGCAGGCGCGGCCCGCGTTGCGCCCCGCTCCAACAAAGGGGCCGCTGGGCGAACGCATTGATACAATTCTGGCCGATCCGGCGCTGAGCCATGCGCAGTTCGGCATCAGCGTGACCACGCTCGACGGCCAGCAACTGTACGGGCTCAACCAGGGGCGGCTGTTCATTCCAGCCTCGAACGTCAAACTCACAACCACCGCCGCGGCCTTCGCACTGTTAACCGTGGATACGCTCTCCTGGACCACCGCCGTTGTGGCGGGGGGCAATGTGGATTCCGGAGGCGCGCTGCATGGCGACCTGATCCTGCTCGGGACGGGCGATCCAACGATCAGCGCGCGACGTTACCCGTATCAGGAGCCGGGAGCGTCCGCGGCCGCGGCCAACCCGGCGGCTGCCGCGGCAAATCCAGCCGACAATGAGACTGGGCCGCCCCCGAGCGCCATAACCGCGCTGGACCTGCTGGCCGAGCAGGTGGAGCAGTCGGGCGTGCGTACCGTGGACGGCGACGTGGTAGGCGACGACAGTTTCTTTCTTGAAGAGCCATTCGGCGCGGATTGGTCCTGGGACGACTTGCAGTGGGACTACGGTGCGCCGGTTACCGCGCTCAGCTTCAATGACAACTCCGCGAAGCTGACCATCCGCGCCGACGCATCCGCCCCGGGAGCGGCAGTAGCGGAGTGGGTGCCGGATGTGGAGTACTACGCCTTGGACAACACAATGACGCCCGCGCCCACCGGAGAAGAGCGAATCCGGGCATCGAACGCCGGCCCGGGGCCATGATGGTGCGCGCCTGGGGAACGGTCGGCAACAATGGGCTGCATGTCACGATGGCGATCGAGGACCCGGCTGTTTATATGGCAACGGCTTTCAAGGAAGCGCTGCGCAGGCGCGGAATCCTTGTGTCGGGCACCGCTGTTTCACGGCACAAATACAACAACGGGACCGGCGACTTTGCCGGCGAACGTGCGCAGCCGCTGAAGCTAACCCGCTCCGATATGGGCAGGGTGACGGCGCCGTTGGCAAACCGCCAAGTGGTGGCCATGCACTTCTCCGTTCCGCTGATCCAGGACATTACGGTCACCAACAAGATCAGCCAGAACCTGCACGCGGAACTGCTGTTGCGTCTGCTGGGCAAAATCTTTGGCTCAGAGGGCAGCTTTGAGCAAGGAACGCGCGTGGTGCGGCAGTTCATGGTGAATGCGGGCGTGGACGACGGCGACTTTTTCTTTTACGACGGCTCGGGGATGAGCCCTGACGACCGCATTACTCCGCGCGCTTTTACCAAGCTGCTTACCTACGCATCGCAGCAGTCCTGGGGCGCCGCGTGGCGCGAAACGCTGCCGGTGGCGGGCGTGGACGGCACCCTGGCTGGGCGGTTCAAAAACTCGCCGCTGAATGGGCATATGTGGGCCAAGACGGGGACGATGAACGAGGTGAACGCACTCTCGGGCTATCTGAAAGCTGCCAGCGGCAAGACGCTGGCGTTTTCGATTCTGGTAAACGGGCACCGGCCGGATAGCGATGCCGAGGCCCAGGCTGTGGACCGCATCGCGGACGCAATTGCGGCGGCGGATTAAGGCTGTATCATCAGAGGCAAATGCACGCCAATTCTTTTACTGCTCTTATGATCTGCGCGGCGGGCCTTGCCGCAGTTGGCCTGGCAGGCTGTCGTCCGTTGCCGCCGTCGAAGCCTTCTTCCGAGTGGACGCCGCAAGAAGCCCGCGGGGCAGAGGTGTATCAGGCGAAGTGCGGCCGCTGCCACCACCCCACCGACACGCATCCGTTGAACGGGCCGGGGCTGCAGGCGATCACCAAGGTCAAGGCCATGCCCTCCGGCGCGCCGCCCACCGACGAGCGGATGACCGCTGTGATTCTACACGGGCGCGGAATGATGCCGTCGACGTCGCTGACTGACGACCAACTGCAGGATCTGCTGGCTTATTTGCGCACGTTATGACAGACGAAACCAAGCCCGACATCACCACCAGGGAAGATGCCGGCAACAATAGCGGCGAGAAGCCCGAAGGCGCGCCTGCCGAGCTTCAGCGGCACAATTTGCTGCAGCTGCCGGGATTGGCGGCCATCGGCATCTACCTTCTTTCGTTGGCGGGAATCATCATTTACGGGGTGGTGGGTGGCCATTACCCGCCCATCCTTCTCTTCTTTCCAGCAATTTTCTTGGCGGCCTGCGGTGGGCTGGTGATGCTGATGCGCTGGGCGTGGGCGCTTACCCTGGGCGCAGTTTTCCTTATGGCTGTCTACAATAGTTGGATCTTCTCAAGTCAGCATCTGGCGCCTGCGTTGGTGCAGGGGCTGCTGAACTGGGTGTTCTTCCTCTACCTGGTCAGGACCGAAGTGCGGAGCAAACTGAGGTAGTAGGCCCGCATTTTCTGGCGACGACCAAGGCTCCCGATAGACTCCGCGAAATCTACTCGAGAATCCTTTCCGAAGGAATTATCCTCTCCGGATCTCTGTAGTTGCCAAACATATGGCTGATTTGTCCCACAATGGCCGCCAGCAGCGCCCACGCGAGCAGCAGGAGCCCGAGGGCAGTGAGTGCGATTCCGCCCACCGCTGCCGGCCCGTTGGTGGTGATATCGATGTGGAGCGCGGAGCTGGCGAGAGGATACGCGGCGTTGAGAGTGGTGGCGCCGTTGCAATAACCGAAGATCAAACCCAGGCCGGTGGCCAGGAACACGACTGACGCGATCAATGGACGCTCGGATCTCATAACTAACCCCTTTACTCTCTGAAGCCTGGGCTGGTCGCCAAGAGCCGGAAAACTGTACGAGCCGGCAGCGCAGCAAAAGTGGCTTATTGAGAATGATGCTTAATCCGGTCGAAAGGTTTGGGCTTGCGATGAAATTCCAGCTGCAGCGGCGCGGCAATTTGCCAGCTCAGCAACCAGCCATGAAAGCAGTCGGGGAGCTTGCCGCTACAATTGAGTCGTGATGGAACTGGTACAGATTGAGCCGGCGCGGCGGGTTCCGGCGCCTAAGCCCGAGTGGCTGAAGGCGCGCGCCCCGGTGGGCGAGAACTACCACGACCTGAAGCGGCTGGCGCGTTCGCTGGGGCTCAACACGGTGTGCGAGAGCGCGCAGTGCCCCAACATCGGCGAATGCTGGCACCACAAGACCGCAACCTTCATGATGCTGGGCAACCTGTGCACGCGGCGCTGCGGCTTTTGCGCCGTGCCCAAGGGCCGCCCCGAGCCAATCGACATGGACGAGCCGCGCCGCGTGGCCGAAGCCGTGGCTACGCTGGGCCTGGAACATGCCGTGATCACCAGCGTGAATCGCGACGACGATCTGGTGGGCGGTGCGCGCATCTTTGCCATGGTGATTGCGGAGATTCGACGCCAGGCTCCCGGCTGCCGCGTCGAGGTGCTCATTCCCGACTTCCAGGGCAACCAGGAAGCAATCCGGATTGTGGTCGAGGCGCAACCTGAAGTGATGAATCACAACACGGAGACAGTGCCGCGGCTGTATCGCGTGGTGCGCTCCGGAGCGCGCTACGAGCGTTCGCTCGAGCTGTTGCGCTACTCCAAAGAATTGAGGCCAGCGGGGATTACCAAATCGGGCGTGATGGTCGGCATCGGCGAGGAGACGGCAGAGCTGCTTGAAGTCTTTCGCGATCTCGCCGGCGTGGGCTGCGACATCCTCACCATCGGCCAGTACCTGCGGCCCTCGCGCGACCACTTGCCCATGACGCGCCTCTACACGCCGCGCGAGTTTGCGGAGCTGAAGACCGAGGCGCTGAAGATGGGCTTCCGGCACGTCGAGTCGGGGCCGCTGGTGCGGTCAAGCTATCACGCACACGAGCAGGCTGCGTCTATGGGTAAGGCGGTCGTGGCGTAGTCGACTTGTAAACTTAGCCCTACGGCTCACTGGTTGTAGAATGACCGTTGGCAGTTTGACGTAGATCATCCCTGATCTTGTGGTACGGAGGACGAAAGAAATGGCACCCTCATTCATGGCCGGAATTCCGGCGCTCAAAGATCTCAATGTCGACCTGAGGCGGCGTATGGACCAGGCCGTGGCTACATTCCAAGCCAGCCTCGCCTCCGCGCGCACTGGCCGCGCCAGCGTGCACATGCTCGACCAGATCAAGGTGGACTACTACGGCACTCATACGCCCGTCAGCCAATTGGCACAGGTGTCGGCGCCCGAGCCGCAACTGATCCTGATCGCGCCCTGGGACCCGACCGTCCTGAAGGAAATCGAGAAGGCTATCCAGGCCTCCGATCTCGGCTTCAATCCGCAGTCGGACGGCAAGGTCATCCGGATCCCTGTTCCGCCGATGACCGAGGAGCGGCGGCGCGACGTCTGCAAGCACATCAACAAGGTTCTCGAGGAGCACCGGACGGCGGTAAGGAATGTGCGCCGCGACGGCAACGATGCGCTCAAGAAACTCGCCAAGGAAAAGAAGATCAGCGAGGACGAAGAGAAGCGTTCTCTTGAAGAAGTGCAGAAGATGACCGACGAAGAAATCCGCCGCATGGAAGAGCTTTCGCACAAGAAGGAAGCGGAAGTCATGCAGGTGTGAACGGGGCGCCCGCCTCGATTCTCACTTTAGAGAATTTGTTCTTGGTCCAGTCTCATCCTAGGTCTCAAAACAAATCGAGACCTGGGGCATCCAGGAGCGATCATGCCTCAAGCGCAACGCCTTTGCGTATCGACGTAGGCGCGAAGAACGGCATTCATGTGGGTCAAGTGTCCTTTCCCCCGCGATCTGAACCACTCGACCACGTCGCTGTCCAGACGCAGATGGACCGAGGTCTTTCCGGGCGGCACGACCACGCGCGCGGACTTCCAGAACTCCGCGCCGAGGGACTCCGCAGTGGGAGCATCGGAGAGGGTCTTGTCGAGGCCGCGCTCGCGCATGGACTGAATCTCGCTAAGAGAACGCTTCACGATAGTAGATTTCCTGCTCATCTTTACTCGCTTTCTGGGCGCTGACGATGCGGATCAGGCTTTCGCCGCGCCAGGCGAAGACAACGCGGTAGACCTCGATGCCAACCCGGCCCAATGCAATCCAGCGAAGCTCGCCGTAGTCTTCGCGATCGTCGATGCGTTCCAATCTCTCGTTCGAAAAGATCGCTGCTGCGGTGAGAAACGAGACGCCGTGCTTCTCAAGGTTGCTTTTGGCTTTGGCCTCGTCCCACTCGAACTCAAGTTCGACTTCTTTCATCGAGCGATCTCATTATGAGCACAAATGTGTACACATATCAACAGAATTTATAGTGTTTTGTGCCTGGGCCCCATTCTTACTTCTTTATCCGCTTGTAGAACGGAATCGGCACCTGCTTCGCTCTCACTGAATTGGCACGGCACTGCACCAGTACGTCTGCGCCACCGGCGGCTACGGCCGTCGGCACGAGCGCCAGCGCGATATTCGTCTTGAGGAATGGTGCCGGAGAGCCCGAAGTGACAACCCCGATCTGATTGCCGTCGAGATCGTGCACGGTGTACCCGTCGCGGGCGATGCCGCGGTCGATCATTTCGAGGCCTACGATCTTGCGCTTAGGGCCGCCGGCGGCTTGCACTGCAAGCAAAGCTTCGCGCCCAATGAACTCGCCCTTGTCGAGCTTGAGCCAGCGGTCTAGGCCGCCTTCAAAGACGTTGATCTCTTCAGAGATTTCGTGGCCGTAGAGGCTCATACCGGCTTCGAGACGCAGCGTGTTGCGCGCGCCCAGGCCGCAGGGCAGGATGCCGAACTCCGCGCCCGACGCCAGCACCTCGCCCCACACGCGGCCGCTGGTCGGCTCGTCCGACGGGATGTAGATCTCGAAGCCGTCCTCGCCGGTGTAACCGGTGCGCGCGATCATTACGTTGTAGAGGCCACAGACCTTTCCCCAGGTGAACCAGTAATTCCGGATCACGCTCAGATTCGTGTCCGTCAACTTCTGGAGTGTCGCTTCTGCCTTCGGCCCCTGGATCGCGAGCTGCGTGTAGTGGTCGCTGTAGTCGCTGATGTGCACGCCCGGCATGTACCCCACCGTCTTGCGCACCCACGCCACGTCCTTCTCGCGCGTGCCCGCGTTGATCACCAGCAGGTAGTCATTCTCGCTCAACTTGTGTACGACGACGTCGTCGACGAAGCTGCCGTCCGGGTAGAGCATCGCCGAGTAGTGCGCCTGGCCGACCGCCAGCTTCGACGCATCGTTCATGCATAGCCGCTGGACTGCCGCCAGCGAGCCGGGGCCGCGGAACTGGATGTCGCCCATGTGCGAGACGTCGAAGAGTCCGACGCCGGTGCGCACGGCCATGTGCTCGGCGACGAGGCCCGTGTATTCGACCGGCATGTCC
>DASRLI010000333.1:0-4497 GCA_035648535.1 Occallatibacter sp.
CGTTGAGACGCTCATAAAATGGATGACCCGGAGCGGTGGCCAACTCCGTGTGCGCCACCCACAAATCCTCTTGCCGCTCTCGATGCTGCCGCCTGCCCATCGCCATGAATAAAGCTTACAAACTATCCCTGTGGATACCGAGAACTAAAGGCTCGACGGACCAGGACTTGCATCACGGGCTGCTAAGCAACGGTTGCGAGCCTCGGGGATGATTCCCTGAGGTTCGCAAACCCCTATAAACACCGGCCAGAACCGTACTTCAAACAGATTTCGAAAGGGAAGAAACGAAAATCGCCAGGAAAGACGCCGCAATCAGGCGAATTTCAACGAGTTCCTAGAGGCGTGGAATGAGATTGCGGACAGCAATCCGGCACTCCATCGGCTGCGGCCGGATATTGAAGCCTTGCTGGTGAATCGCGTAGGACATTCGCATGGAATGGCGAACTCCGAGTATTTCATCGCTCCGGTCGATGAGTGCTTCAAACTTGTGGGACTAATTCGCAGCAACTGGAGAGGGCTCTCGGGAGGAACGGAAGTCTGGATGGAGATTGGGAGCTTCTTTACAAGTCTTCGCTCCAAATCGGAGTTGGTCACCGGAGGTTGCAATGCCTGATCTCGGCTTTCAGATTGACAGCGCGCATGTGGTTCCCTTTGCTGCTAGTCCCATGCTTGCGTTTCGGCTACATATCAGGAATGGCTCGGCCGGCGAGAAGATTCAAACGATTGCCCTGCGTTGCCAGATTCAGATTGAGGTTACGCGCCGGCGCTATGAACCGCAGGAGCAGGAGCGCCTCCGCGATCTCTTCGGTCATCCCGACCGATGGAGCCAGACCCTGCGCGGCATGCTGTGGACGCACGCGAGTGTGATGGTTCCAGGATTTAAGGGCGCGAGTACAGTAGTCGATCTCCCGGTTCCGTGCACTTTCGACTTCAATGTTGCCGCGACGAAATATTTTGATGGCCTTGCGGACGGGGAGATTCCGCTGAATATGCTTTTCAGTGGGACCGTGTTCTATGCGCCTTCAGACAGCCCTTTGCAGGTTGCCCCAATCTCCTGGGATCAAGAGGCGAGATTCAAGCTCCCGGTGAAAGTGTGGCGCGAAATGATGGAGAGCTACTACCCCAACAGCGTTTGGGTCAATCTGCGACAGGATACCGAAGTGATATTTCTGCGCCAACTGATGGCCCAGGCGCGACCTGGAGATGTTGCTATCGGCATCTCGACCAGCGGCGGCTCGCGCAACATCGTGATGGCTCTTGAAGAGGCGCGCGAGCGCAAGCTGCTCACAGTTGCTCTTTTGGGCAACGATGGCGGAGAGATTGCGTGCCGCGGATTAGCGGACTTCCCGATCATTGATCGCAGCGACTACATCCCGCGCATTGCCCGTATACACAGGAACTCCGCGACTGGCTGGAGTGGACCAGGCGCGATTTCCGCGAGTACGACGTGGAGGCCGATGCAGAAGCGAACGCTCGCATGATCGCGCTGAATCGCGGCGGACGCAATGTCCCCGTCCTGATGGAAGACGGCAGAGTGATTCAGGCGGGCTGGCAGGGACGAAGCTGCGTAGTGGGTTGCGCGGTTGCTGGGGCTACGAATCTGACGCCTGAACATCGCCGCATAGGCGGGGACGGCTGATGCCGCGATGCGCAATGCGAAGCCAGTCCTTGCGTCCAGTCATGCTGAGCACGCGGCCTGACACTTTGACATCTGTCACGACACTTCAGAGTTGGCGGCGTTGATCAAGGCCTTGAGATATCCATAACCAAATGCATAGGCTTGAAGCTTTCCTGGATCTCCGGGACTGGCAGGCATGTGGTCAGGCAAGATACCGCCCGAAAATCCTGAGTCACGCAGGATGCGAATGATCTTGAAGAAATCGAGCACGCCGTCATCGGGGTAGACCTCGGCGAAATTATTCAGTCCGCCGTGAAGGGCGCGCATGTGAATCTGGTGGATTCTGCCGCGGTCCGCAAGCCATTGCACGAGCGGAGGAATCTGCTTGTTGGCATCAGTAGAACCTTCTGCGAGAACTCCAACATCCATCTGGAATCCGTTATGCGGATCGTCGACGATCATCGCATAGCGCTTATAGGCGTCGAAGATCGAAGGTGAATCGAAGTTCTCGACGCCCTCGTACCCGTAGGGCAATCCTGGCGGATCATACGGGTGATTGGCCATATTGACGTTATATTCCTTGCAGACAGGAATTACGCGATGGAGAAAAGTAGCTATGCGGTCCCAATACTCCTCGTAACTGACCTCTCCATATTCAGCAACGGGAAGCTGTTTCCAGTTAGGCTCCAGCTTGAAGTTAGAGTAGACGGAATCTCCCCTGCCGGGTTCAGTTCCATTGCGCCGGATAGGAATGGCTGTCCAATGCTGGCTGATTAAACCAACACCGACTTCGTGCGTTTTGCGAATGTTCTCGCAAACCTGGTCCAGCTTTCTTTCGCGATCCGGACCGGGCTTCATGACGATATAGCCGGAGTCCATGCGGAAGCCTTCGATGGTCATGCCCAGGCTGTCGCAGGTGTCGCGCATGCGCTTCAGCTTATCGAGGTCGAAGGCTCCGCCCATTGGGCCTTCCGCGGGAATGAAATCTCCCCCACGGCGCGCCGAAGATCCGGCTGCGGTCGCGGACATCGGAATATGGTTTCCTTCAATGACCATGTCCGGATCTGGGCTGATATGAGTAACACCACAGCGGAGGTTATAGTTAATATTTTCCCTGGAGATAATGTTGGTGCCTTCGATGACATGGTAGTCAGCGCCAACATGCATCTTGAGGTTCTTTTTATGAGGACGCGCTGCGGCCGTCTGGGCCGATGCCAACTCAGGCAGCGCGGAAGCTGACAGGCCTGCGCCAGCGATGGTTCCGAATATTGCTTTACCGAAATCTCTTCTTCTCATGGCTCTCTCCGGGGTCCATTCTAATGCGCGTTTCTGTCTGGCCCTTATTAAAAAGCCTAAGGGTGTTGCCTGTCATGGGACTGCAAGCGTTATGCCAGGCCGTTCTTCTATGACTTGGCGAAAATCTGACGGGAGGCATCACCGGCAGCAGACAAGTTAGCGAGCCACATCTCTGTGTATTCGCGCGAGAGGACGATTCCGTCTGCTCCGGCACCAAAAGCTGCCTCAACCTCCGCCTTGACTGCAGCAGGCGTTGTTTCCTTCCAGCCCTGCTGAATCGGAACGTTGATGTCAACACTGGGATAAATTTGAATCGAGTGATCGGTTGCGGCGATCGCTCGTTTCGTTTCACGCGCGATGTAATCGACAGAGAGGCCGCTTTGCGCCATCTCGTCATACGGCTTCTCGCCGTAGTTCATGATCTTATAGTAGAGAGGCAAGAGATCCTGTGGAGTGGCGTCAGCAAAGATGGTTGAACATAACCTGTTGACGAAGCCTTTCATTCGTCCGCCGCCGGCATTGTTGTAACTCGCGATCTTGACGAAGTCGGTATAGTTCTTGATTTTTGCGTAGTCATCAACCGCACTGTAGAAAGGGCTGAAGGTCACGTTCTGCACAATATGGAAGCCAAATGGCTTCTGGGGCGCGATCGCTTTTGCGGTGCCGTATAACTCAGCGCGTATCTCGTGATAACTATCGTTCCAAAGTGTGTGCCAGGCCAAAATCTCAGGGTATTCGAGCAGGATTCTCCAGAAAGTGACGAAGTAACCATCGGTGGGCCGCTGCTGCGAATTCGCTGCCCGGAACAATTTATCCAGTTTGATAAACCCTTGCCGGGCTCTTTCGACGGAGATGTCGCGGTCGCGCGCCTTGGCGCGGCAGTAACTGCAGAAACAGGAGATGCCGGTTGTGGCCCAGCCGCCGCCGATCATATTGTCCAGAGGGCCCATGCGCTCACAGCCCCAGATAATTCCATCGACCTCGCCGGGGTAGCCGGAGAGATAGGATTCGATTCTGCCTGTCAGCTGTGCGCGATAGTTGGGATGATTCCAGCAGGCGCTGTCGGTGCGTTTGCCATATACATCAATCTCGGCAACTTCAGCGAATCCGGGAATCAGCCGCATCATGTTTGCATTTGTGTTGTTGTAGTCCCACGCGAAGAAGTCCATGCCCCGCGCCTTCATCTTTGGCGCGACTTCACTGATGACGTTGAATTTGCTGGATGCGTGAAAATCCCTGAGGGTCGTGTTCTGAAAGTACTTCTGATCGTAGTCGTAGAACGCGCCGCCGATTTCAGGGTTGGCCTTTGAATAAGAGCCATGGTCGGGGAGTGGAATGCGTCCGCTGGCATCGGTGGGCTCAGAAAGAAACGTGAAAGCAAAGGCGGTGTTGATATTTCCCTTTTGTTGAAGGTTGTCGAGGAGCTTATCGATACCTTCATCCTGCCAGGCGTAAGCCTTGACTTGCGTCGCGACGAGATTCTTCCGGTTCCTGGTTGCGTTGGAATTGGGCGGGCGTGGAGCTTTGGTCTGGGCCTTCAGGTGCGAGCTTCCTGCAGCCGAGAGTGCTGCCAGGAATTGGAC
>DASRLI010000334.1:0-3086 GCA_035648535.1 Occallatibacter sp.
ATGCTGTGCCCGGCCGGCATCTCCCGTCGGCAGCGGAGATCCGACAGTGCGAGGTTGCGGGACGTCGATGTTATGAGCCTCATTCACGGCCTGCGTTTCGTGCAAAGCCGGCGCCACGTCCACGCTCTGCATCACGGGTACCTGATCGCTCATGCTTTCCCTCATCGAATCGCTCATGGAATTCCTTCTCTCTTAACTATAAGAGGCAAGCCCCATATATAACTGATTTTGCATCCAATGGGAACTCAAATCCGCCTTACAGAATTCATCCTGCGATCATGAACCCGGCGGGATCCTGAAAGGCGGACGATGTCCTGGTCTCCTGTTCACGTATCCTTGTACCCGGGAGAGGCTTGTGAAACCAGTTGTTGCACGCGCATTGCGCAGCCTGCAAAGCAGTATCCTGGCAGGCATTCTTACGATTGGACCTCTGTTTGTCACTTACCTGATCTTCAGCTTTCTGCTCAACACGCTGGCGCAGGCTGGGCTGCCTGCGGTCCGGCTGTTTGCCACGTTCTTTCCTGAGGCATGGCTCAGCCAGCCCTGGCTGCAGTCGGTGCTGGCCGTGGTGCTCACGCTGGTGGTGCTCTATGTGGTGGGGCGCTTGACCTCGCTGGTTATTGGCCGGCAGGCGTTCAACCTGTTTGAGGCTGTGCTGGAGCGGCTTCCGTTCGTGGCCAAGGTGTACACATCGGTGCGTCAACTTCTGGACACGATGATGGCCAAGAAGGAAAGCAGTCAGCGTGTGGTGCTGGTGGACTTTCCCATTGTCGGCCAGAAGAGCATTGGATTTCTGACCCGGACAATGACAGATTCGACTAGTGGTGCGCCGCTCGCTGTGGTGCTGTTGCCGAATGCGATCAACCCTACTTCGGCCTTTCTACAGATACTTCCGATGGGGCGGGTGATCGAAACCGGGCTGACGATGGAGCAGGCGATGAGCATGTTGATGACGGGCGGAGCGGTGGGACCGGAGACGGTGCGGTTCTCGCAGCCAGCGATTCATGCGAAGGCCGATGAGGCGCCGAATGGCTGATTTGCGTTGTTAGAAAGCGATCCGGATCTTTGGACGGCTAAGGCAGCTCAAGTGGTTATTTCTAAAGCGTTAAACGTTCGCTCAGGTGGTGCGCATTAAGCGCCAAACGTTCGCTTAAGTGGTTACGAAATGTAGGCAAATGTTCGCTCAGAAGGTTACAGAAACCTTAGGAGTTAACCCTTTTTGATATCAAATTTGGCGAAAAGGCTGCTCACAAGGTTACGTTCTGAGGCGAGGGGTTGTCCGGAACTACCCATATAGGGACCAAATAAGGGCTAATTGCTGCTAAATGCGCCTAATGGGAGACCAAAACCACGCTATCCGCGCGCCGATGTACCGTATTGGGGGCAGTTCGGGGCTCGAGTTTCCGCCCCGACCGGGGCGCCGGAATCTGGGTCGGGCAGGGGTTTCCTGGCTATGAGGTTCCTTCCCCAGGGATAGTCTCGCCGGCGTGCTCGCTTTCCGCGGTGACTTTGCGCAGGCTTACGTGCTCAAAGCGGGCCCAGATGAGGCCTACGGGGATGATGGCCAGGAAGGTGGTGAGCAGCAGGACAGCCGCACAAGCCGTGGCAGTCTCAGCATTCGCGCCAAAAAGGCCGGTCAACGCGGCGGCGACGACTCCGATTTGGGTGAACCAGCCAAGGACTGGAAGTTGAAAGACGCTCGCACCGCCACTGGCAACCATGAGGAGAACGCATCTGGATGGCGTGACGGAAGCCAGCGCAAACGCCTGGCAACCTTCGAAGTAGGCAGCGGCAATCAGCAGCCACATGGAGATGGAGAGCGCGGCGGTGACACTGAACTCTCCGAAGGTGCGCATGGTATCGAGTCCGGCGTGGAAGGCGCGAATTTTTTCAGCGACCGCGACCCCGAGCTTCTTTGAAAACAAACCAAAACTGTGTTCTGCAATCGACGCGACGGTGTTGCCTGCCAGACGTATGGCTACAAGAAAGAGAGCGCCGAGCATTGTGAGCACCAATCCGCCATAGCGGGCAGCGAATGCGGCCAGAAAGGGGGAATGGGATCCCAGCAGGGAGACCAGGTGCGAGCTGGAAGTTACTCTCATGATGTCGGCGTACGGGACCGAAAGCATGGCGACCGAGAAGATGAGCGCCATGGAACCGGCATCGAACAAGCGTTCGACAATATAGACCGCAATCTGGGAACTGAGGGGGAGGCCTGTCTTCTTCGCGACCAGATATGGACGAACCGGATCGGCGACCCGGCCGATAAGAGCGACGGCGGTGAAGCCGATTACCTGCGTGCCGAGAAGAGAGAACGGCGCGACCAATTTGTTGTGCTTGAGAAGCCGGGCCCAGCGGACGCTGCGGAAGGCAAAGGCCAGATAGATGCAGCCGGCGCTGAGAGCTATTTTGATCCAATCAGCATGAGCAAGCTGGGCGCGAAAGAGGCCGAAGTCGAAGTGAATTCTTTCTCGGCCCCAAACCACAAGCGCAACCATGGCAACAAGTACAACCAGACCAAGAATCAACTGATTTTTCTTCAAGCGTTCTCCGTTTCGCGGCTATCGATATGAGTCTATGTCATGTACTTGCCCGCGAACGGGAAGGAAACGCGTGCGGGTATTCAATGCATCAGGGGGTAGTGGCGGACGCTAGTGCATGCCGAGCATCTGCCTCGTGTGCCCTTGCGCGGCGGTTGAACTCATGGATCACTCGCGCAACATAGGTCTGGGTCTCGTGGTACGGCGGGATGCCATGATACTTGTCAACAGCGGCCGGCCCAGCATTGTAGGCCGCCAGCGCCAGCGCCAGATTGTCGTGATATCGGGTAAGCAGCGCGTCCAAATAGGTTGTTCCGCCGCGCACATTCTGGTCGGGCTGGTAGCTGTCTGCAACGCCGAGGCCGCTGGCGGTTGCAGGCATCAATTGCATGAGGCCACGGGCTCCTGCCCGGCTCTCAGCGCGGGTATTTCCGCCACTCTCGGCCTTCACAACGCTGGCCAGCAGGTCCACATCAAGATTGTGCTCATGGCCCGCCCTGGCTAATATTTCGCCGAGGTCAGCCTGATTGAGCTTCGCGTCACGAC
>DASRLI010000335.1:0-4617 GCA_035648535.1 Occallatibacter sp.
TTCTTTGGCGATTGGGAAGCTTGCGGAATCTAACGAGAAGAAGCTCGAAGCTGTCCGTACCACAGTCGAGGGTCAACTTCAGAGTATGAAGTCAGACAACGCCACGCAGCTTGAGCAGATGCGCCTGACCGTGGATGAGAAGCTTCAGGGGACACTGGAGAAGCGGCTGGGCGAATCGTTCAAGCAGGTCAGTGAGCGTTTGGAGCAGGTTCACAAAGGGCTTGGTGAAATGCAGTCCCTTGCTACCGGCGTCGGCGACCTCAAGAAAGTGCTGACCAACGTGAAGACTCGTGGGACATGGGGCGAGGTTCAGCTTGGGGCACTGTTGGAACAGGTGCTCAGCCCTGACCAGTTCGCGTCAAATGTATCCACTAAGGGCAATGCTGAGCGAGTTGAGTTCGCAGTTAAACTTCCCGGACATGGTATGGACAAGAGCGAGATTGTCTGGCTTCCCATCGACGCGAAATTCCCGGTCGAGGATTACCAGCGTTTGATTGAGGCTCAAGAACGCGCCGACCTCGATGGTATCGAGGCAGCAGGAAAAGAGCTTGAAAACCGCGTCCGGTCATGTGCTCGGGACATTTGCGAGAAGTATCTCGCACCCCCGAACACGACGGACTTCGGAATCCTCTATCTCCCAATCGAGGGTCTGTTTGCAGAAACGATTCGTAGAACTGGCCTGATTGAGGGAATCCAACGCAACTACCGCGTGATTGTCGCCGGGCCGACCACGCTATGGTCGATTCTGAATAGTCTTCAAATGGGCTTCCGGACGCTGGCAATCGAGAAACGCACCAGCGAGGTGTGGAATCTCCTTGCCGGTGTGAAGACTGAATGGACAAAGTACGGCGAGGTTTTGGATACCGTGCAGAAGAAACTCAATCAGGCGTCAGAGACAATCGAAAAGGCCAAAGTCCGGTCGCGTGCCATTGGAAGGAAGCTCAAAGACGTTCAAGAACTCCCCGCGACCGACGCCTCACTCCTGCTTCCCGATAGCCTCATGGCAGAAGAGGCGGAACCCACCGAATCCGATGTTTTGGAAGAAGAAGAGGTGGGGAAATGAACCCATCCTTGCGTCTATCGCTTCCGGAGGCCGCGCTGCCACATCGGACGCGGCCATTCCTCTAGCTCACCTCTTCCGTCCACTTCTCCGGCGTGGCGGAATCTCCACATCGAAAGCTTCGTAAACACCTTCCCTGTCCAGCCTCTGAACCTACATCAACATCGCCACCTCGAAGACTTCGCAGATGCGTAGCAGAGTGGTGACGGTGATGGAGCGTCTGGCCTTCAATTGTCGTCAGGGGCGGGTGGGAGAGCAGAACTTCGAGTATCTCGAGAGGAGACCTGTACCACGTATTACCACTTTAGTAGCACATGAAAGAAAACAAAGCCTTTCACTTACCACAGTTTGCGCGTATGCTCGGGCTCAGCAACAACAAGCTAGATTAGCGAACTAACTTATATCTGAGGATTAATGACAATTCCTTCACCGGCTGACGACTCAGCCGCTTCTAAGTGCATCGAGTGCAGCGCGGCCATCTCGGCCAAGGCAAAGTTTTGTGAAGAGTGTGGTGCAATTCAGGCCGCACCACCGACTAGTTCTTCTGAGCCGGATGGAGAGGTATTGCTGGACTCCACGGCCAGTGGCATTGCGCCTCTGACCTCTGAAACCCAGCTACTCTCGTCGGCCACGACGAACCAAACATCGAATCCTCCCGCAATTGCAAGGGTTGATAACGAGCCTTCAACGCAAAAGAAGCCATTCAAGATTCTAGGAATAGCTGCTTTGGTGATTGTGTTGGTCTGCATCGGTGCTTGGTACCTACGAGCCACTGAACGACAAAAGGCGACGGACAATTACAACCTCGGTCTGGCTTACGAGAACGGGCAAGGTGTTCCGAAAGATGAAGCTCAGGCCGTCTCTTGGTTTCGCAAAGCCGCTGAGCAGGGAAATGCGGATGCTCAGGAAAGACTTGGTGAGATGTACTCTTACGGTCAGGGCGGCATAGCGAAAGACGAAACGTTGGCAGTCTCATGGTTCCGAAAAGCTGCTGAACAAGGAAATGCAGCGGCTCAGAACAGCCTTGGCGTGGCGTACCTCACCGGGCAAGGAGGCTTGGCGAAAGACGAAGCTCAGGCCGTCTCTTGGTACCGTAAAGCTGCCGAACAGGAAAACGAATACGCTCAGAGCAATCTTGGCGCGATGTACGTCGGAGGAATAGGTGGCTTGCCGGTAGACCATGCTCAAGCGGTCTCTTGGTGGCGCAAAGCAGCAGCACAGGGAAATGCATATTCTCAATACCTTCTTGGCATGGCATATGAGTATGGTGAAGGTGGCCTCGCCAAAGACGATTCTCAGGCCGTCTCTTGGTATCAGAAAGCTGCCGACCAAGGATATGCACCGGCGAAGGATGCCCCTGCCAAACTCCTTGCCCGGAGGCAGCGAGAGCAGCAGGAAATGCCTTAATGGGAGAGCCATCAGGTTTCGAAAGTTTCATGGTTGAATTCCGAACACGGGAACTTCAAATCGGCAAGAGGTATCGGTTTCAGGCCACTCCGGGGTATGCAGATGAGCTACGCGAACTATGTAATGTTGGCAGTCCGGGAGGAACAGCATGTATTCCAGCTACGCCCGACTTCGACGACCCCGCACAGTTCAAATACACTATCAGTAGCCTTATTCGAAAATTTAACACGACCTGCACCGTTACCGCTTCCATGGGCATTGGCGGGACGGCACAAATTCATCGAGTTGAGGGTTGCAATTAGCCCGAAGGGCGTTTGTTCGGGTGCTACATAGGTGTGGTTCACAAACCCCAATTCTCAGCCCCCGTTTTTCGGGGGCTTTTTGCTATCAAATCGTCGCCGAGCAGGTGGTCTATATGGTTTAGTCTATTAGCCGTGAAGCCGGACACCGCGCCGGAATGTGCCGTGCTATCAATCGCCCATTGCCTCATTAGCTCCATTCATCCAGCCCGAGGTTCGGCTGACATTCAATCGGCCATTTTTCATCGAGCCTACGTGACGCCCCGCCTGATACCTTTACCGCATGGCTCAATACGTCATCAACTTGAACGACATCACTTTGGTTCACATTGCCCAAGTTGGAGGGGTTCTTTCGAACACGCTCCATGTCCACCCTCTGCCTTGGGGGGATTCGCAATCCATGCGAGTTGCTGTTGACTGCGACGATGAGCACCTAATGGCCATGAAGCTGGACATAGAAGGCTCGGCAAAAGACATAGCTAGAGAATATCTAAGAAACAAGCTATCTGACATCCCCGATGGAGGCGTTCCTTGGTGGGAGCGGATTAAGCTTTTCAGCAGAGAAGGTGGGTGAATCGCAACCCGGTATGCTCTCATTTTCGAGGAGGAATCTATGCGAAGAACACTCCGAGATTTGGCCGACGCTCGAAAAGAGCTACTTGAAATTCAGCAGGAATTTGGTCGCTTTCAAAAGCGCATTGACCCGGTGCGAGATTGCGTCACGGACTCGCTCACGCGCATCTTTGGTGAGCAACATCCGGCTTTCACCGGATTACACGAAGAAGAACTCATCGAGAAGATTGCAGGTAGTGTGGTCGCCCGACTTGGCGTCACGCTGCAATCTTAGCCATAGGGGGAGAAGCCGTACGTACGGGAAAAGGAAGCAGGAAACTTGCGTGATAGATGGCAAACTGTTGCGCCACCCATGCGTGATTCGTTTGGGGAGGTTGCGTGCTTGGATTCACAGCCGCACCTCCCGCCGTGCGATTCTGCGCTGATGCGAGTTGCCGCCTATGGCTTCGTATTCTTCATTTACGAAAACCCGTTCCCCGGTTCTAGGTATATGCATATTGACCCTCACAACTCTATATAAGCAATCATTTAGCTTGAATGCAGTGGCGGTCTATACAACTTTGGTCTCTGTAGTGCCGCTTGCCTAGCGGACAGTACACGGACACCATCCTGCGTAAAATCCGACCACCGTGCGCGAGGAATTGGTGAGTGTTGTTCGTATTCATCCATCCGTCCTTCACTAGTCTTAGCGAGATATGGACGTATCAGGTGACCGCACGGTCAAACCCGAATAAACCGCGAGGTACAGAAACTACAGGTGTCGGAGTAACTGAATGGGGGGTTTGCGTTTGCGTAGGTCGGTTTGGGTTGTATGAGGAGGAAGCCCGATATTGAGGAGTTGGCGGGGTCTGAGTTGCCTTCAGCGCCTCCAGCAATTGGTCATAGCTGTCGCCGCTTTGCGCTGTCGGATAACACCTGATAGGGCATTAAGTCTAGTCCCTCAATCCCACAGCTTCGGAGGAATTTCCTATCCTCCTCCCGGTACTCCAGATTGAAGTATTGCTCGGGTTTCTGTCGAGCCGTTTCTTTCTGTATCATGTGCTTCTGAAACGCTGCGACTAGTTTCTGGAATTGTTCCCTGACAGAGCCAACATCACCGGCAAGTTGGAGTTCTGCTCCACACGAGCACGCGGCCTTAGTAATCCGCCAGTCGCGCCTCTCAATCACCATCGGTTTATGCTTCATGCTTCGCCATATCCAAAGGCTGCGCTGCCCCAAACGGTCATCCACAACCGACTCCTCAATGGCCTTGCCGGTGGGCACCACGCGGACATTTAC
>DASRLI010000336.1:0-30654 GCA_035648535.1 Occallatibacter sp.
CTCTGCGCGTTGGGCCTCCGCTGGACAAGTCGATCGACATCGGCGCGATTGTTTCGCCGGTCCAGTTGGAGTCCATTCGCAAGATGGTGGACACGGGAGTGGCCGAGGGCGCACGGTGCTGGCAGCCGACCAACAAGTTGCCGGATAAGGGCTGCTACTATCCGCCCACGCTACTGACCGATGTGCATCCGGCGGCGACAGTGGTGCAGGAAGAAATTTTTGGCCCAGTGCTGGTGGCGATGACCTTCCGCACGCCGGCGGAGGCCGCAGAGTTGGCCAACAACACTGTGTACGGGTTGGCGGCGAGCATCTGGAGCGAGAACATCAACGTCGCGCTGGACCTGGCTTCGCAGGTGAAGGCGGGCGTGGTTTGGGTGAATTGCACCAACCAGTTTGACGCAGCATGCGGATTCGGCGGCTATCGCGAATCCGGATACGGCCGCGAAGGCGGACGCGAGGGCATGCTGGAGTACCTGACTCCGAAGTGGCTGCATTCGCTGCCGGCCGCCAAGGCTGAGACAAATCGCCCGGACAAATTGAACGCCACTTCGAACGATGAGGATGACATTACGCCGGCTGACTCTGCTATCGACCGCACAGTCAAGCAGTACATCGGCGGAAAGCAGGCGAGGCCGGACTCCGGCTACTCCTTCCCGGTTTACGGGCGGGAAGGCCAGTTGCTTGGCGAAGCGCCGCTCGGCAACCGCAAGGACATTCGCAATGCGGTGGAAGCTGCGCGAGGCGCTTCGGGCTGGGCGAAGACGACTGCGCATGGCCGTGCACAGGTGATTTACTACATTGCAGAAAACTTGATCCAGCGGCGTGACGAGATTGCGCACAGGCTGGCTGCGGCTGTCGGCGAAGAACAGGCCACTGTCGAAACTTCCCTCTCCATTGAGCGCATCTTTACTTATGCCGCGTGGGCAGACAAGTACGACGGCCAAGTGCATCATCCGCCGGGACGGAACATCACCATTGCGATGCCGGAGCCGGTCGGGGCCATCGGCATTCTCGCTCCTACGGAGGCACCGTTGCTCGGGCTGCTCTCGCTGCTGCTGCCCGCAATCGCCGTGGGAAACACAGTTGTTGCCGTGCCGTCGGAACTCTACCCGCTGATTCTCGGTGATGTGTACCAAGTGCTCGACACCAGCGATCTTCCCGGCGGAGTTGTGAACCTGGTGGCCGGCAAACCTGCGGAGTTGGGCAAGACGCTTGCGGAACACGATGGCATCGAGGCCATATGGTGCTTCAGGAGCAACGAGGAAGCAGCAATGGTGCGAGCCGCCTCGATTGGAAATATGAAGCAGGTGTGGACCAACGACGGCCACGAGTACGATTGGTTCAATCCTGCACAGGCAGAAGGCCGCTGGTTCCTGCAACACGCTACGCAGGTGAAAAACATCTGGGTGCCGTACGGGGAATAATCATCGGACTGCGATTTGCGAAGCAACTTTAATCCAGGCGCGAGGCGAAAGCGTAATTTTGCAGGTCGCCTCACGGCCTCTTAATCATCGCTAGTCTTTCAGTGTTATGTGCTTCGCCTTGTTCTGCGCTTCGATTACCAGCTGAGCGGCCAGCAGGCACTCTTCCGGGTCCTGCGCCAGATGTGTGCGGTTCACGATGTCTGCCACAAATTGCGGGCCAAAGGGTAGCGGCATCTGGTTGCAGTCGATGTAGCGTGACTGTTTGCCGTCCACAATGAACAGGTTGTTTCCCTGTCGCTTGACGCCTACATCGGTATACTTGCGGATTTCGATGTAGCCATTGGTGCCGAGGATGAAGAGGCGGCCATCGCCCCAGGTTCCGAGGCCATCGGGCGTGAACCAGTCGAGGCGCACATAGCCGAAGCCGCGGTCGCCGCGCAGCACCATGTCGCCGAAGTCCTGGAATCGCGGATGATCGGGATGGCGGACGTTGGCGACTTGTGACTCTACGATCTCTGCCTGCTTCGAGCCGGTGTAATAAAGAAACTGTTCCACTTGATGGGAACCAATGTCGCAGAGAATGCCGCCGTACTGGTCGGGATTCCAGAACCACTCGGGCCGCTGGGATGCTCCACCCGCGTCGCCGCCCCCGTGTTGAAAGATCTGATGCGGCGCAATGTTGATCGTCTGGATCACCTTGCCAATCGCGCCCTGACGAACAAGCTCCCCTGCGTAAACGGCCGCCTTCACCTCCAGCAGTTCGCTATACATGATGGCGTAAATCCGCTTGGTCTCAGCAATGGTCTTGCGCACTGCGGCAAGTTGTTCCAGCGTCGTGATCCCCGGCTTGTCTGCGAGAAAGTCCTTGCCGTGCTTCATGGCGCGGACGGCCAGAGGCGCGCGTTCGCTGGCGATCTGCGAACTCAGGACCAGTTGCACGGATGCGTCATTCAGAATTTCGTCTTGGGTCGCGACCATCTTCACGTTCGGAAAGCGCTTTTTGAAGGTGGCAATCTTGTCCGGCTCGCCGGCCCATGCTGCAACCATCTCGCCGCCGCCGCGCTGAATTGCGCCGATCATGCCATAGACGTGGTCGTGGCTCATGCCGCACACGGCAAACTTGATGTGATTTTTGGGGGCCTCTTCGGCCTGGGCGGGCAGCGCCACTTCTTCGACTACGCGGCCATGGGCACCGCCAATCGCCATCGCACCTTCCGGCATGCCGGCCATCATGGCCATCGATCCCATTACCCCGGCTTGCTTCAGGAAGTCACGCCGGCCAGTAAAAATCTTCTTCATTTCTCCTCCGCATCCACAACAGTTTTGTTAAACCAGGTAACGAATTCGACTTTCCTGAAATGACTCATCCGGTCGCGCCGAATTTCCGAACAGAGCGTTTTCCAATTTTCGTCCGCATCGATGATAACCGGGCTTGCCGGGCGATGAGAATTGCCAGGGGTAATTGCAGCTGTCTTGATGGGGTGAGGAGGCGGGAAGAGGAGGCCGGCGGGACCGAGGCCCGATGATGGTTAAATGGATGGAAACAGCGTGCAGGCCTTATGTGCGCGCGTGGCAATTGCGGCGCCACAATTTTTGCAAGGAGATACGATGACTCGGTACGGAATGGTGATCGGCCTCAAGCCGGAGGCCGAAGAGAAGTACAAGCAATACCACGCCGCCGTTTGGCCAGGCGTGCTGGAGATGATTCACAAGTGCAACATTCGCAACTACTCGATCTACCTGAAGGACCACACTCTTTACGCCTATTTTGAATACCACGGGACCGACTATGCCGCCGACATGGCGAAGATGGCGGCCGATAAGACGACGCAGGAGTGGTGGGCTATTATGGAGCCCATGCAGAGCCCTGTGCCAACGCGCAAAGAGGGCGAGTGGTGGGCGGGGATGGAGGAAGTTTTTCATTTGGATTGATGGGGTTCGAGCCCGGTTGGGGGCGGTGGCTTCCCACCCTTGCGACAGAAAGAATTCGCAAGGATGGGGCACGGAGCTTTGAGGTGCAGCGATCATGGAACCGCCTTAATGCGCACCGCTCTGCGAAAATAGAGGTAGATGCTCTCTCTGCAAAATGCCGGCAAGCGGTTTGGGCCGCGGGTCTTGTTTCTTGAAGCCAATTGGCTCATCCGAAGCAAGGAAAAAACTGCGCTGGTGGGCGCCAACGGCACCGGTAAATCGACATTGATGAAGGTGCTGGCCGGCCTGGAGACGCTGGATTACGGCGGCGTGCAACAGACGCGGGGCATGAGCATCGGCTACCTGCCGCAGGAGGGTTTGCGGCTGACCGGGCGAACGGTCTTCGAAGAATGCCTGTCGGTGTTTGACGATCTGCACGAGATGGAACGGGAGATCGAGCGGCTGGGCGGACAGCTTTCCGTGCTGGATCACGAGGGGTCGGAGTATGAGGCCGCTGCGGAACGCTATTCGATGCTGCAGGAACGCTTTCACGCGCTGGACGGCTACGCGCTCGATGCGCAGGTAGGCGGCGTGCTGACCGGACTCGGCTTTGGCAAAGAAGACTGGGGGCGGCAGACGGATGAGTTCAGCGGCGGGTGGCAGATGCGGATTGCGCTGGCCAAACTACTGCTGGCCAAGCCAAATTTGCTTCTCCTCGATGAGCCGACTAATCACCTTGACCTTGAAACTCGTAACTGGCTCGAAGACTATCTGCACACCTATCCGTTCGGTTACATACTCATCTCCCACGACCGCTATTTTTTGGATGTTACGATCGACCGCACAGTAGAGATATGGAACAAGCGGCTGACGATCTACCAGGGCAATTACAGCAAATACCTCAGCCAAAAAGATGAGCGGCGAGCGCAGTTACAGGCAGCCTACCGCAACCAGCGCTTGCAGATCGAACACCTTGAGGCATTTATCAATCGCTTCCGCGCCCAGGCCACCAAGGCTAAACAGGTGCAGTCGCGGATCAAGGAGCTGGAAAAGATCGAGCGTATCGAAATCCCCGAGGAAGAGGCGGTAATTCACTTCAAGTTTCCGCAGCCGCCGCCCTCGGGACGCATGGTTGTGGAGGCTGAGGGCCTCGCAAAGAGCTATGGGGCCAAGAAGGTGCTCGAGGGAGTGCGCCTCGGGATTGAGCGGGGCGACCGCGTTGCACTTGTGGGGGTGAATGGCGCCGGCAAATCGACGCTCATCAAACTCCTCACCGGCGACGAGGCTCCCACAGCAGGCAAGGTCAAGCTGGGCCACAACGTAGTGAGTGAGTACTTTGCCCAGGACCAGTACAAGGTGCTCAATGGCGACGCGCGGATGCTGGACGACATAAGCCGGGCCGCGCTCAAGGTGCCAGAAGTTCAATTGCGGTCGCTGCTGGGATGTTTTCTTTTCAGTGGAGACGATGTTTTCAAGCCGTTGGGCGTGCTTTCGGGCGGCGAGCGAAATCGATATGCGCTGGCGCGAATTCTGGTGTCGCCGTCGAACTTTCTCTTGCTGGATGAGCCTACCAACCACCTGGACATGCGGGCCAAAGATGTATTACTGGAGGCACTGGCGGCGTTCAACGGCACAGTGGTTTTTGTTTCGCACGACCGGTACTTCATCGACCGGCTGGCGACGCGGGTGCTGGAAGTGGAAGGTGGCACGGTGACCAGCCACGAGGGCAACTACGAGGACTATCTGCGTTGGAAGGGACTTGCAGTCGGCAGCCCTTTGGAGGAATCCCATGCAAAAGAGCTGCCACCCGTATCGATCAAGGATGCTGCGTCTGAGTCAAACGACGAGGATGCCGAGGCGGATGAAGCAAAGGATCGGCCGCGACGACTGAATCCGATCAAGCAGAAGCAGATGGAAGAGCGCTGCGCGTTTCTGGAAGAAGAAGTTCCGCGGATTGAGGCGGCGATCGCACATACCGAGGAGCAGTTGGGTGTTTACGTCTCGGCCACCGAGACGCAGCGGCTGACCACACTGGCCGAGGAGTTGCGCGAGCAGTTGGCCGCGCTTACCGCCGAGTGGGAAGACCTGATGATGCAACTGGATGGGCAAGCAGCGCTATCCTGATACGGCCCTCACATTCGGTCGTGCATAATCAAAAGACGATGGCCCTTTTGTGGAATCCCGAGAGTTGGCCTAAACGGCTGGCGGAGTTGGAAGCGCAATCCGGTGACCTGAAGGAGGCGCCGCTGCGGCGCGATGTGCGCTCGCTTGGTATGCTGCTGGGCGAGGTGTTGCGCGAGCAGGCCGGCGAGGAGCTTTTTGCCGAAGTGGAGGCGCTGCGGCAGGGCACGATCGGGCGCCGGGACGCCGAGGCGCACGGCCACGGGGAGGAAGCGGCACGCAATGCCGCGAGCGCGCTGGAACGGGTTCACAGGCTGCCGCCGGAGCGAGCCACCCTGCTGACGCGGGCCTTTGCTTTCTACTTCGAACTCATCAACCTGGCTGAAACCAACCACCGCAAGCGGCGCCGCATTGCCCTGCGGCTAAGCGGAGGGGCCGGGCGCCAGCGCGGGTCGCTGGCCGGTACTCTCTGTGAAATGCGGCGCGTGGGCATTAGTGCGGATGAGGCAATGGACTGGCTGAAGCGGGTGCTCATCATCCCCGTGTTTACGGCGCATCCCACTGAAGTGGCTCGGCGCACGGTGATGTTCAAGCGGCGCCGTATTGGCGAATATCTGGCAACACTCGACCGCATTCCGATTCCCGAACAGGACCTGGACCGGCTGGAACAACTGGTGCTGGCCGAGATTACGAGCCTGTGGCAGACCGACGAAGTGCGCTCGCGGCGGCCCACGGTTTACGACGAAATCAAGATGGGGCTCGACTACTACGATGTGTCGATCTTCGAGACGCTGCCGGGGCTGTACCGCGAGATCTCCGAGGCGCTGCGGGCATCGTACGGCTTGGAGATTGAGGCGCACGCGCTGCCGCAGGTGCTGCGCTTCGGATCGTGGATCGGCGGCGACCGCGACGGCAATCCGTTTGTGACGCCCGAAGTTACGCGGGACGCGATTCAACTGGCGCGCGGCCACCTGCTGCTCTACTACCAGCTGCAACTGAACCTGATTATCGACCTGCTGACCAGCAGCGCCCAACAGCTGCCGGTGAGCGATGAGCTGATGGAGCGCCTGAAGGCTTACGTTGCGCAGGTGCATACGCCGGAAGCGCAGGTCTTCGGCGAGCAGTATGAGTTCGAATACTATCGGCGGTTCATCATCTGCGTGAAGGCGCGGATTCAGCGCACGCTGGAACTTGCCGGGGAGAGCCTTGGTGGCGCCCGCGCTGCTATGCCGGTGACGCCCTTCACCCTGTCGCGCGGACACGAAAAGCTGGTACAGGTGCTTTCGGCATACGGTTCGGTGGAGGATTTTCTTGGCGACCTGGAGGTGCTGCGCGCTTCGTTGGCCGCGCATAGCGGAATTCGCATTGCGCGGACACTCATCGATCCGCTCATTCTGCAGGTCCGCACCTTTGGGCTCCATTTGCACACACTCGATATTCGGCAGCACGCGCGGGTGCTCCAGACCGCGCTGCAAGAGACGATCAGCGACACCATGGCGCCGTCGCTGCCCAGCGGCCTTTCGGCTGAAACCTCGAGCGTTTTGGAGACTTTCCGCGTCGTGGCTGAGGTGAAGGACGGTTGTTCGCCGGAGGCGATTCGGCAGTATGTAATCTCGGGCGCGGCCTCGGTGGACGATGTGCTGGCCGTGGTTCGCCTGGCGCGACTGGACGGCGTAAAGGTCGAAGGGTCGGGGCGCGATCCGGGCCTGATGCCGGTGCCGCTGTTCGAGTCCATTGAGGACCTGCGCAATGCTCCGTCAGTTTGCCGTGATTTGTGGAGCCGGCCCGACTACCGCAAGCTGATGGAGACCTGGGACAACTGGCAAGAGGTGATGCTGGGCTATTCGGATTCCAATAAAGATGGCGGCATGTTGACCTCGACGTGGGAGATTTTCCGCGCCCATCGCGACCTGCACGTGGTGGCGCGCGAGGCGGGAGTGAAACTGCGGCTGTTCCACGGACGGGGCGGCACTGTGGGTCGCGGCGGCGGCCCCACGCATCGCGCCATTTTTGCCCAGCCCATGGACTCCTTCGACGGGCAGCTGCGGATTACCGAGCAAGGCGAGGTGCTCAACTTTAAATACGCCGATGAGGTACTGGCCGAGCGGAATCTCGAACTGATGATCGCGGCCTCGCTTGACGCGCTGGCGCGGCCCAATGCGCGCGACCCCAAAGGCCACTTTACCGGGGTGCTGAAGCCGGAGTGGGAGGCTGCGCTGGACGAGTTGTCGGAGCTTTCGTACGGCTTTTACCGGAAGCACATTCTTGAAGACCCCGGCGTGGTGACTTACTTTGAGCAGTCAACGCCGGTGGGTGAGCTGGAGAACGCAAAGATCGGTTCGCGGCCTTCGCGGCGCAATGCGTCACCGCGACTCACCGATCTGCGCGCCATTCCTTGGGTGTTTGGCTGGACGCAGTCGCGGCTGCTGGTGCCGGCGTGGTTCGGCGTGGGCTTTGCGATAGAGGAGTATCTTGCCCGGCCTGGCGCGCTGGAACTGCTGCAGACCATGGCGAGGGAATTTCCGCTGTTCATCGACCTGCTGCGCAACGTGGAACTCGCACTGGGTAAAGTGGATCTGGCCACGGCTCGGCTTTACTCGGAGCTGGTTGAGGACTCGAAACTGCGAGAGCGCATCTACGATATGTTCGACGCTGAGTTCCATCGCACAGTGCGCGCGGTTCTGGCGGTCACGCGTCAGACGGAACTGCTCCAGTCGAACCAGGTGCTGGCTCACTCCATCAAGCTGCGCAACCCTTACGTGGATCCCATGCATTTGATCCAGGTGGACATGCTGCGCCGCAAGCGCGCCGGGGAAGACACGCCTGCGGTAAACCGCGCCATTGCGGCGACGATCAGCGGGATTTCGGCGGGGCTCAGGAATACGGGCTGAGAAAGGCTCTTCAGAGGTCGGGGCGCCGCTCTGGCCCCTTCCGTTCAGGAACAGCCCTCATACCACAGGACTAGGCATCCACTGAATTTGCTGTTACTTCCTCTTGCCAATCCCAGACCTCGGGGTCTACCCTACCTACATGCATCGATGTCGCTAACACCGTCCTGGTGAGAGTTCCGATGCAGACGTGCGCCGTGGTTGCGCGTGCATTTTCTCGCTTAACAGCTCCACCGCCCCCAAGAATCCATCCAAACGAACGCCTGGGCGAAACGCCCCGGAAAAGGAGATTAAAATGGCGCGCATTGCCGCGAACGTGACTGAGATTATTGGCAAGACTCCGCTGGTGCGATTGAACCGCATAGCCGCCGGTCTGCCTGCGACCGTCCTGGTCAAGCTGGAAAGCCAGAACCCGGTATCGAGCGTAAAGGACCGCATCGGCCTCGCAATGATCGATGCGGCTGAGAAGGCAGGCAAGATCACGCCGGGTAAGACTGTCCTGATTGAGCCGACCAGCGGCAATACCGGAATCGCGCTGGCCTTTGTGGCTGCCGTGAAGGGTTACCGGATTATCCTGACCATGCCAGAGACGATGAGCCTTGAACGGCGCGTGACGCTGCTGGCCTTCGGCGCTGAGATTGTACTGACCCCCGGCCCCAACGGCATGAAGGGCGCCATTGCCAAGGCCAACGAGATTCTGGCCAAAACGCCGAACGGCTATATCTTGCAGCAGTTCGACAATCCCGCCAACCCCGCGATTCACATGGCGACGACGGGGCCGGAAATCTGGGAAGACACCGACGGGAAAGTGGACATTCTCATTTCTGGAGTGGGTACGGGTGGCACCATCACCGGCATAGCCAATTACATTAAGCCGCGCAAGCCGAGTTTCAAGGCCATCGCCGTTGAACCTACCGACAGTCCTGTGCTTTCCGGCGGCAAGCCCGGACCACACAAGATTCAGGGCATTGGTGCAGGCTTTGTGCCCAGCATTCTCGACACTAAGATCATCGACGAGGTGATCCAGGTGACAAACGACGAGTCTATCGCGATGGCTCGCCGGCTGCCGCTCGAAGAAGGTTTGTTTGTGGGCATCAGCTCGGGAGCCGCTGTGGCAGCGGCGCTGAAGGTGGCTGCGCGTCCGGAGAATGCAGGGAAGCTGATCGTGGCCATCCTGCCCAGTTTCGGCGAGCGCTACCTGTCCAGCGTGCTGTTTGAGCCGCTTCGCCAGCAAGCGCTGGCGCTACCGACTGAAACCGTTACGCTGTAAGCAGCTCAATGGAGCGGTTCTCCAATGAGGGAACCGCATTCGCCGGCTGGACAGTTTCTGTTCGGCCGGCGGAAGGTACTCAATTCATCATGTCCATGTTTGGCCGCATCCGCGAAGATATCACCTCCGTGATGGAGCGCGACCCAGCTGCGCGCTCCTGGCTGGAGGTATTGCTGTGCTATCCGGGGTTGTGGGCGGTGTGGATTCATCGCATCTCGCACGCGCTTTGGGGCGCGAAGCTGCGGCTGCCGGCGCGCATGCTTTCGCAGTTCGGCCGCTTCTTCACCGGCGTGGATATTCACCCTGGTGCATTGCTTGGGCGGCGGCTGTTTATCGATCACGCGACTGGAGTAGTGATTGGCGAAACCGCAATTGTGGGCAGCGATGTAACCATGTACCAGGGCGTGACCCTGGGCGGCACAGGCAAAGGCCACGGCAAACGCCACCCTACCGTGTGCGACGGCGTTTTTATCGGGAACAACGCTAATGTGCTGGGCAACATTACGGTGGGCGAAAACTCGCGGGTGGGCGCGGGATCGGTGGTGCTTTCGGACGTGCCTCCCAATTCAACCGTGGTGGGCGTTCCCGCGCACATCATCTATCGCAATGGGCAGCGGGTGCTGATTACCGATCCGCACGACGTGAAGGATCCGCTCTCGGACGCGCTGATCGCGCTGGCGGCGCGCGTAGAAGAGTTGGAAGAGCGGCTGGGCGCGGAGCCGTGCCCGCCCGATCCGTTTGCGGCGGAAGAGGCCGAGCGCACGGCCTATCGCGTGGAGCTGGAACGCTTGCAGACCTACGTTTCGATGGGCGAAGGGATCTGAGGGGCAATGGGCTCTGAACCGGCCTGCCCGGTCAATTTACGTTTGAGTGTCACGTTTCAGTGCACGTCTACTGAACGGTCTCCCTCGTACTGCATGATGTGGAAGTATGCCTCCCATCCGCTCCAGGATACGGGGGCGGGCAGCTTGGCGAGCGGGTCTTTGAGGTGGTTTTGGTAGTCCTGGACCAGTTCGCGAGAGCGATAGACGCCGGTGAGCCAGTCGCCGCGATACCAGTTTTTCCATTTGCCGTACTCCGCTGCCGCCATGGACTGTTGAATCGCATCCAGTGCATGCAGCGCCGCGGCGGTTTCTGTCTGCGCTTTCTCCGTCTGGCCGGCATCGGCGTCTTGAAGCGCGCGGGCTATTTCGAGCAGTGCGCGGTTGCTCTCGCGATTGATGGTGATCATGGTGAGCACTTCAGCCTGGTAGTAGCTGCGGCGATCGGGGTCGATGAGTTTCTCCGCCTCGACCGCGTGATTCCACACCGCATCCCAGCGCGGCTGGGCCTCTTCACACTCTTTGATGTCGCGCTTGAGCACCGCGCTTTCCATCTGCGCTGTGGGAGTGGGCATGAGCCGGGGCAGAGTCCACTTGGGCGACTGGCTGGGCACGGCGGCCACCTGGCCTTCGCTCAACCTGTCCAGGATCAGGCGCCGCAATTCGGAGTGATAGTGGTTGTCGCCATCCTGGCGCGGGATGCTGCTGAAGTTTACGGGGACGGGAGGCGCATTGCCTGCTGAAGTCAATCCCGGAGGTCCGAATGAAGTGCGCAGCGAGGGCGCCGCGAAATATTCTTTGTAGATTTTTTCAAGCGCGTCAGCGGATTTTGCGCCGAATTCCTCCGTGGCCCAGCGCTTGTAATAAGCGGTATCGGCGTCGGTGGAATCTGCCGGCACGCCGCCCCAGGCCACTTCCATCAGCGCGCGGGTGGTCATGGCCACGGGGCGCAAGTCGCTGGTGTTCACCAGAAGGTAGGAGGTGGCGCCGGCCTTGATGTAGCGCCCAAGTTCCGACTGGATGACCGCGACCGGAACCATCTCCGAAAGCTGGTTGGCCTGGCCGTTCATCATGGCCACGTGGAAGTACGCGCCCTGACCAGCCGCGACCTTGCCGCCGTCCTGCATATCACCGTATCCGGTGTCGGCCCACACAAGCGACACATCAGACGGAATTCTCAGATAACCCTCCTGCATGAGGCGGGCGCCCTCTTGCCACAGATCGGTAACGAACTGCGCGTCGGGATACTTGGCGCGGACGATCTTTATCTGCTCGGCGATGGCATCGCTCACTCGCTTTCCAAGCAGCGGATCGTTATTCTGCACACTGGGATCGAGCGAGGCGTAGCTTGAATCCGACAAGCCGCGCAGGCCCACGCTCCACAGGATCTCTTCGCCGGGTTTGTAGGCAGCCACGGCGTTGGTCCAGGCGTGCTCTAGAATTTCGGGGTGCGTGGAGAAGTTGTAGGGAACATCTCTCGGCCAGCGAGCTACGTTGACGCCAAGCGGGATGGCGTGATGCTGGTTGACGATGAGGCCGCGTTGCGAGGCCGCGAGTACTTGCGCGTCGTCGGGAAAGATCCAGGTCCCAGGCACAATCATGTTGCCTTTGAGGCGCAGGGTGGTTTCAAAGATGTTGTCCCAGACCTTCAGCGAGATGCCGGTCTGATCGCCTTTTTCCGTTGGAATCCAGCCGGTCAGCAGGTCCTCGTCATTGGGGAAGAAGCCGCGATATTTGAAGACCGGCTGGGGGTAGACGTGCGCGAAATCCGCAGGCAGCGTGACGGAGGTGCGCTTGACGGGTTGCTTGTCGGTCCAGAGATACATGGGATCGACGCCGAGAATCTTCTGCGAGAACTCGTAGATTGCGAAGATGGTTCCGCGCATGTCCGCGCCGGTGAGGCAAACGACGCGTCGCCGCGTTGGCCCGACGCCAGTTGCTGCGATCGAAAACGCAAAAGCCTCCGTGTCCGTTGCGGTGGCGCAGTCGACGCCCGCAGGCAGGTTGGAGTTCTGTGCGATGAGAATCGCGACCGGACCTGCCTCGTCCAGAGTGCCGACCAGTTTTGGCGCCTGGCCGAAGACCTTCGTGAAGTCGCCCAGCAAATCCTTTGTAGCCCGAGGTACCGGCGCTGACTCCTGCGCGCTCTCCACAATCGAAACGGAAGCATTGATGGCGACCTTCTGCGATTGCGGCCGGGCAGCCGGGTTCGCGGCAAGCAGCAAAATGCCGAGAGCTGCACTGGGACGGAACAACCTTGCAGAGACTTTTTTAAGGGGGTTTGGGGCATTTGCCGGCGACATGATTTCTCCTCCCGCGGATCGTAATGGATGAGTTCGACCGATGACTGGGCACAGTTGCATGGAAGCGGCCCAGCCTGCGGCGCACGAGATCAACAAAAGCGAAGCTCGGTTCGCTATGTTTGTTTGCGCCACGAATTATACGCAAAACTTCGCCTCTTGTCTTAGAAACGCGGGCAGTGCCCGGCACAGCGATGATTAACAATGGCAGCATCGATGCCGCGGTACTCGCGGCGATGGTTGTGTCTTCATCGCGGTGCTAAAGTGGTCTCGTTCTCACATTTTTGCCGGGGTCCCTCTCTTTGCCGGGTTTTCGCACGCTCCTCGTGGCTGCTCTCGCTCTTCCCGCCGTCGTCCATGCCGCCGACCGAGTGCAGGCGGCGGCGGTGCCCGCCGAGATGCGCTCAACAGTTTTCACTGTGAAGGTCGGCGGACGCCCCGTGGACGTGGCCCACGCGGCGGCAAGCTATGAGTTCGTCAGCTTCGACATTACCGGGCCGGTGACGGTGGAGATTACCGCATCGCAGGCGGACTTCTGGGACAAAGGCGTCGATATTCAGCCGTGGCGGCTGGGGCTGCGGGCAATCAGGCAAGGGCCAACTATACGGTTCAAACTGACAGGACCGGCCAAGCTGTCGATATCGCGGCCGGGAGATTTTCTTAACCATGCGGCAATGCTTTTTCTTTTTGCTGGCACGCCGCCCCCGCCGCCACCCACCGGCCCCAACGTTCACGTTGTGCCCGCGGGCGTTCACCGAGAGAGCCTGAATCCAAAGAGCGGCGACACTTTCTATCTGGCGCCGGGTGCATTCATTTTCGGCAGCCTGAATCTGTGGAGAGTGCAGAACGTGAAGGTGCTTGGCCGCGGGACGATTATTTATGAGGGCCCGCAGGACCCCAACACTGACGAAGGCTGGATGCAGAAACCCGATTGGCACTGCATTGGCGCGCTCGAGGCTCATAACGTGGAGATCAACGGGCTGACTTGCATTGTGCGCTCACGGACGTGGTCGATCCAGATGAAGGATTCGACCGGCTTCACATATGACGATCTGCGCGTGATTGGCGGCAATCCTGGCAACGCAAACCAGGACGGGATGGACTGGCTGGGCGGTGGCGATGCCGCAGTGCGTAACGCATTCATTCGCTCGTCGGACGATGTGTTTGCTGTGCAGGGAAACTGGGATGGCTATAGCAATGAGGAGATGGTGCGTCCCGGCCAAGATGTGCAGAATATTCTGATCGAACACAGCGTGCTCTCGACGAGCATCTCGAATATTGTGCGCGCGGCGTGGCCGCAAAAGAAATTCAACTCGCGAAACTTTACGCTGCGCGACAGTGATGTTCTTCATGGCGGCATTGGGGCCTGCGGACAGACTTTTGGACTGCTCGGCATGTGGGGCGCGAATAACGCAAGCGGGGAACATTCTAATTACACGTTTGAAAATGTCTTCCTGGATAACTGGTATTCGCTGGTGCAGATGGAGCAGGAACAACCCGGTCTGAACGCATTTACATTTCACAATATCTGGGCGCTGGACCAGCCGCCGCTGACTGCTTCGACGATTACAGGTGACGTGGCTGGAGTGACTTTCGACAACGTGAAGTACGGACAGGTGCGCGCGGGCAGCGACGCCGATTTGCCATTGGCCGTTAGCAATGGCGCGCATGCGGCGCGGTTTGCGGCGGCGCATGGACCAGTGGCCGCGTTCAGCGTCGACACTCCAGTATTTTCGCCGGGGCAACAGGTTGGCTTTACTGCAAAGGCATCGCCGCATGCGCGGTACACGTGGCTTTTCGGTGACGGAACGGTTGCGCACGGGCGGCGTGTTTTCCATAAATTTGCGGACGCCGATGGCACTGAACTCGATGGCAGGAATGGCGCGGGGCGCTTCAGAGTTCTGCTACATGTGGAGGACGAGGCGGGACAACAGGACTGGGCTGCGCAGGGCGTGGTGGCCGTGGCGCACTGGTTCGACGCAGTAAATACGGGCGTGCAAGCGTTGGCGGGACTGACGTGGAAGATCTATCCCGGCACTTGGACGGAGTTGCCCGATCTAACGAAGGAGCACGCGCTCTTCAATGGCGAAGGGCCGAACCTCGACGCGAACGCGCAGGGCTTTACGCGCTACACGGCGGTGTGGGATGGGTTGATCGATATTCCTGCCGATGGGGGTTACACGTTTCACCTGATCGATCGCGACGGGGCACGGCTGGTGATCGATGGTATGGAGATCGCGAGGACGGGGCCGCCGTTTGCGCAGGTGTGCGGCTCGCCGGGCAATGCGCTGCGTTACGACCGCGGATCGCTGGGGTTGCGCGCGGGGAAACATACGTTTCATCTGGAGGGCCTGCGCTCTGCGAGCGAGGACTCGCCGCGGCTGCTTTGGGATGGGCCCGCGCTGCCGCTGACCGATGTACCGGCGGCGGCGTTCTGGCACCCGAGAGTGGATGTGGTAAGAAACGGCGATTAGGGAACAGGGACCAGGCGCTTAAGTGGCTCTTTCTAAAGAGTTAAATGTTCGCTTAAGTGGTGCGTCAAAAGCGCTAAATGTTCGCTTAGGTGGTTACGAAATGGGGCCAAACGTTCACTTATATGGTTGCATTTCTTTGAGGGCTTAACCCTTTTTGCAGCCCAAATTGGCGTTTTGGCTGCTCACAAGGTTCCGTTAGTGAGCAGAGGGTTGTCTGTAATTACCCGAAAAGCGAGCAAATCATGCCTAATTGGGGCAAATAAGGGTCAAATCAGAGCAAATATGGGCCAATTCGAGCAAATTGCGTGGTTTTTCTGCGTTTTTGTTGACCGTGGGCTGGTGACGCAGGAAGAGCCTTAATCTGGATGTGGAGCGTGGGCGCCGATGAAGCTTTTGGTGGTCGCTGTTTGTACCGTTCTATTCTGCATGGCCTGGATTGCTGCTGATGGCGAGGAGCCGGCGGGAATGCGCGCGTCGACTCAGATGCTGGTGGTGACGACGGCGGATTGGGATGCGGTGGCCGGTACTCTGCAACGCTACGAGCGAGCGAACGCGCACAAGAAATGGAAGAAGGCCGGACTTCCCTTCCCGGTGGTGGTTGCGAAGAAGGGGTTGGGATGGGGCACGGGTGTTGCGGCTGCCAGTGATTTTGGAATGCGGGGACCGGGTGATCCGGTAAAGCATGAAGGGGACGCGAAGGCGCCGGCCGGGCTCTTTCGGCTGAGCACTGCATTCGGGTACGCTGCCGAGAAGCCGGCGGGATGGAAGATGCCTTACGTGAGCCTGACGCCGACAGTTGAATGTGTGGATGACGCCAGCTCAAGGTATTACAACCGCGTGGTGGACCGGGCGACGGTTTCGCCGGACTGGAACAGCTCAGAACACATGCTTTACACCAATGGGCAATACCGATGGGGACTGGTGGTGGATCACAACACAGATCCTGTGGAGCCGGGAGCGGGCTCGTGCATCTTCATGCACGTCTGGCTGGGTACGGGCGAGGGGACGGTTGGATGCACGGCAATGGAGCAGGAGAATCTTGAGGCCGTGATCGGATGGCTCGACCAGGCGAAGAAACCGCTGCTTTTGCAGTTGCCTCGGGCGCAGTACAAGGCGGTGAAGAGGAAGTGGAAGCTGCCTGCGTTGCCAAGAGTGGAATAAGGGAACGGTGGGGGAGCGGTTGTGGCGTCCCACCCTTGCGCCAGAAAAAAGGCGCAGGGATGGGGCACGGCTAGTCAGCGAGGCAGCGGTCGGCGGGGATGGAATCGTGGTATCCCACCCATGAATCAAAAAGCGATTCATGGATGGGGCACCCGAAGTTGTGTTAACACCCAACTCGAAAATGCGGTAGTGGTCTCGCTCACCGCCCATTTTGCTTTTGTGCGGGTCGCGCTATTTCGGGAGTTGCGTTACATCCCAGCCGCCGCCGAGGGAGCGGACCAGGCCAACACTGGCAACAAACTGCCGCGTCTGGAGGTCGATGGCGGTGCGCTGATTATCGATCAGCGTGGTCTCGGCCGTAAGCACCTCAAGATAGCTGGTGACACCGCCCTTGTAGCGCTGATTGGAGAGGTCGAAGGAATTTTGCGCGGATGCGACGGCGCGTTTTTCCACGACCGACTCCTGTTCCAGAATTCTGAGGCCTGAGAGCTGATCTTCGACGTCGTTGAAGGCCTGAAAGACGGTGTTTCGATAACCGGCAACCTGGGCCTCGTAGCTATGGCGGGCTTCGCTGGTGAGAGCGCGGCGCTGGCCGGCGTCGAAGAGCAGTTGTGCTGCCTGCGCACCGAGCGACCAGAGCGCACTCGGTCCCTGAATCCAGGTTCCGGGGTTTCCACTCTCAAAGCCGCCGGCTCCGCCCAGACTGATGGTGGGATAGAAGGCGCTGACGGCGATTCCGATTTGCTCGTTGGCGGCTGCGGTTTGACGTTCGGCAGCGGCGATGTCGGGTCGGCGCTGGAGAAGTTGCGAGGGCACGCCGACTGGCACTTTGGGCAGTGGCAGATCGAGAGGCGATTGCGGAATGGTGAAGTCGGAGAGGTTGTAGTTGGCGATGGTGCCGATGGCGTGTTCGAACTGAGCGCGAGCCACGCCGATGTCTGCCAGTTGAGCGCGGACAGTTTCAAGTTGGGTGAGGGACTGGGCCACGTCTGCGCCGTTGGCCACTCCGCCGGCCATGCGCCGCTGGGTCAGGTCGAGTTGGTTTTCAAGATCGCTGACGGTGGCGGTGAGCAGCTTTGTCTGGGCATCAAGTCCGCGCAACTGAAAGTAGTCGGCGGCCATCTCGGCGTGCAGGCTGAGGTCGATGTTGGCCATGTCTGCCGCGCTGGCCTGCGAGCTTTCGCGGGCAGCTTCGACGGTGCGGCGGATGCGGCCCCAGAAGTCGGGCTCCCAGCTTGCCTGGCCGCCGATTGCGAGATCGCTGTAATTGGTGACGCCGCCTTTTGAGGCAGTGGGCCGATTGGCGGAGACCTGGTCGCGGCTTGCGGATAGGTTGCCGGAGAGCGTGGGAAAGAGATTGGCGCGCACCGCGCTTACCTGGTCACGCGCGGCCAGATACGTTTCCAGTGCCTGGCGCAGGCTCTGATTGTTGTTGGCGATGTGGTCTTCGAGGCTGTTGAGTTGCGGGTCCTGGTAGATCTCCCACCACTTGCCGCGCAGCATGCCGTCAGAGGGCGTGGCGGGCTGCCAGCCGCCGCCGGTGGGATTGGGCGGCGGAGTGACGACCGTGGAAGCGCCGGCTTCCTTGTAGACGGCGGGGGCCTGGTAGGTAGGGCGGTTGTAGTTGGGGCCGACGGGCTTGCAGCCGGCGAGACAGATTAGCAGTGCCGCGAGAGCTCCCGCTTTTGCTGTGAGGTTTCCCACCCTTGCGACAGGAAGAAGTCGCAAGGATGGGGCACGGGAATGTTTTTGCTGATGCGCGGGCATTCCTAGTTGCCTCCCGCGTTGGCGGATTTGCCGGGGTTGACGACAGTGACTTTTTCGCCGTCGATGAGGGAGTCGGGTGGGTCCTGGATGACCTGGTCGCCGGCCTTGAGGCCAGTGACGATCTGTGCGGTAGCGCCGTCGTCCCGGCCCATAATCACGTCGACGAGGTGGGCCGTGTTGCCGTTCACTACGGTAGCCAACTGCAATCCGTTCTTGCGGAAGATGAGCGCTGCCGCGGGCACGATGAAGACCGGGCCGGCGGCCGGCGTCTTGAAGTGGACCTGGGCGAGCGAACCGGGCATCAGATCGCCGTCGCGGTTGTCCACATCAATTTCGACAAGCAGGGTGCGGCTTGCGGGATCGATGGCGTCGGAGGTCCGCACCAGTGTTCCCTGATAGGTCTTGCCGGCGTGCTCAGGAAAATCGAGGTCGAGCTTCATTCCGCGCTTCACGGACTGCGAATAAATCTGGGGCAGGTTGGTGTAGACGCGCAGGGTATTGATGGCCTGCAAGTGGAACAATTCCTTTGCCGCACCCTGGTCAATCAACTGGCCGATGTCGACGGTGCGCGCGGTGATGACGCCGTCAAATGGCGCGTAGACCTTTTCGAAGGACTGTATTTCAGTGAGGCGCTGTACATTGGCCTGGGCGGAGTGGACGGCGGACTCGGTGGCCGCGGCCTGATTCACAAACGTGTCGGTATCCTGGCGGGAGACGGCGTTGGACTTGACGAGGCCGCTGTAGCGCTCGGCCTGAATGCGGGCGTTATTGGCATTTGCCTGTGCGGTAGCTAAATCGGCCTTGGCCTGAGAGAGTTGCTGATCGAGTTCAGGGGTGGAGATTTCAGCAAGCAGCGCGCCCTTCTTCACTCTTGCGCCGATGTCGAAGTACCAGCGGGTGAGGTAGCCGTTGGTGCGGGCGTAGATGGGCGAATCCGTGAAGGCGGTTACGTTGCCGGGCAGCACGAAGGTGTCAACGGGCGCGCCCGCTTTGGGAACCGCGATGGTGACGGTGGGCGGGGCCAGTTCCGTAGTGCGATCGGCGAGCACATTGTCAGCATGGGTGCGGCGCAACATGCCGATGCCTGCAAACACGAGGGCCACAATGAGCAGCAAAATTACGACGACAAGAGCCAGGCGCGGCGAAATCGGCGTCTGCGGTGGCGCGGTCTCGTGGCCGTGTGCCGGTTGCTGGTTCGGATTGGATGTATTGGTCATGAGGGATTACTCCGATATCTCGTCGAACTCATCGAAAGCTGCAGCGCGCGCGGCGCCATGAGCCAGTTTGCGGCGGCTCTCGATGCGGCCATGAATGAGAGAGAAGAACGCTGGGACAAAGAGGAGCGTGGCCACGGTGGCCACCAGCAGCCCGCCAATAACGGCGCGGCCCAGCGGGGCGTTCTGTTCGCCGCCGTCGCCCAGGCCAAGAGCCATGGGTACCATGCCAATGATCATTGCGAGCGCGGTCATGAGCACCGGGCGCAGGCGCACAAAGCCAGCATTCAAGGCTGCACGGCGCGCGTCGCCTACAAGGATTTCAAGTTGCTCGCGGGCAAAGCTCACCACCAGGATGGAGTTGGCCGTGGCCACGCCCATGCACATGATGGCGCCGGTAAGGGCTGGAACGCTGAGCCGCGTATGGGTGAGGAACAGGAACCACACAATGCCGGCCAAGGCCGCTGGCAGCGCCGAAATAATGAGAAACGGATCGAGCCACGACTGGAAGTTGACGACGATAAGCAGGTAGACCAGCAGGATGGAGAAGGCCAGCCCGATCAGCAACCCAAAATAAGACTTCTTCATGGTGTCGCTTTGGCCACGCAGAACGAATTCCGAGCCACGAGGCAGTTCGCTCTTGTGGCGGGCAACGATCTTCTCCATCTCACGGGTGACTGTGCCCAAATCGGTCCCTTCAACGTCGGTGAAGATATCGATTACCGGCATTGCATCGTAATGGGTCACGGTGCCCTGTTCGGCGCCGGGCACGATACTGGCGAGATTGCCCAGAATCTGCTGGGGACGCAGAGGGGCGCCGGGAGCTCCCGTGGCCGCCGCTCCGCCGGCAGACGGCAGAATGGCAGGCCCCGTAATGGGCAGACTCTGCAAGTCCGCAAGTGAGTCCAGTCCATACTGTGGAGCTTCAGTGGTGACGTTGTAGGTGACGCCGTTTCTGGGGTCAAGGAAGAAAGTGGGCGTGGTTTGGAAGCTGCCGCTGAGGGCAACCAGCAAGCCTGTGGCCACGTCTTTTTGCGTGAGCCCGACGGCCTGGGCACGCGTGCGGTCCACATTCACGGTCATTTTGGGCAGGTTGAAGGGCTGGTGGATATGAGCATCGGTAGCGCCGGGAACATACCTGATCTCATTGAGCATGCGTTCGGCAAGAGCGCGATTGCCTCCCTGGTCGGGGCCGATCAACTGGATATCGATGGGAGAGGAGAGGCCAAAGTTCAGGATCTGGGTGACGATATCGACCGGCGGCAGGTAAAACGTGACGCCGGGGTATTCGCGCACCAGCGCGGTGCGCAACTCTTGAACGTACGCCTCAGTGGGATGGTGATTCAGGGTTAGCTGCACCTGAATGTCGGCGTCAGCCGGGCCGATGGGCGCGGAGGTGGAGTAGGCGAGATTGAGGCCCGAGTAGGGCAGGCCGATGTTATCGACGATGGAGACCACTTCGTTGGCTGGAACATGCTGTCGGATAGTTGCATCCACGTGATCGCAAAGAGCGGCCGTCTCTTCAATACGCGTGCCGGTGTGCGCGCGCAAATGGATTTTGAACTGGCCGGAATCCACCGCGGGGAAGAAGTCCTGGCCGAGCCAGGGCGTCATGAACCCCAGCGAGGCGAGCGAAAAGACGAGGAAGATGACGAGGAAGACACCTGCGTGATCCAAGCACAGAGTGAGTATGCGCAGGTAGAACTGACGGAATCGCTCAAAGCCGGATTCGAAGGCCAGTTGAAACCGTGTGAAGGGATTGCGGCTGGCATGCTTGCGGGCGGTCTGCGCGTCATCGTGCTCGTGGAGCAGATACTTGGCCATGGTTGGCACGAGAGTGCGCGAAAGCAGGTAGCTGGCCAGCATGGCAAACACCACGGCCTCAGCCATGGGCACAAACAGATAGCGCGCCACTCCGCTCAGGAGGAACATGGGCACGAAGACGATGCAGATGGACAAGGTGGAGACGAATGCGGGGATTGCAATCTGCGCCGAACCATCGAGGATCGATTGCTCGAGTTCCTTGCCCGTCTCTAGATTGCGATTGATGTTCTCGATCGCGACGGTGGCATCGTCCACCAGGATGCCGACCGCCAACGCCATGCCGCCGAGGGTCATGATGTTGATGGTCTCGTGCAGCGCGTAGAGCATGATCAGCGAGGAGAGGATGGAGAGCGGGATGGAGACGGCGATGATGATGGTGGAGCGCCAGCTGCCGAGGAAAACGAGAATCATGATTGCGGTGAGGCAGGCGGCTATGATGGCCTCACGCACCACGCCGTTGATGGCCCCACGTACAAAGATGGATTGATCGGTCAGCGCAACCATCTTAAGTTCGGGCGGCAACCTGTCCCTGACACTCTCCAGCTTCCCGCGAACACCCTTGATGATGTCGAGGGTGGAGGTCGAGCCGGTCTTCATGATGCTCATCAGCACTGCGCGGTGGCCGTCCACGCGGACGACGTTGGTTTGGGGCGGACTGCCGTCGCGCACATGGGCCACGTCGCGAACGTAGACCATGGCTCCGTTCACCGACTTGATGGGCATGTTGTTCAGGTCGTTCACGATCTGAGGTTGGGAATTGGTCTCTACCGCGTACTCGAAGCGGTCGATCTTCACGGTGCCCGCGGGCGCAATCAGATTTTGCGCGGAGACTGCGTTGACGACATCGATGGGCGAGAGGCCTTTGGCCTGCAACGCAGGCAGATTCAGATCGACCATGACCGAGCGCTGCCTTCCCCCGTAAGGAAGGGGCATCTGTGCGCCCTCGATTGTGGCGAGCTGCACGCGGATGGTGTTGCTGGCCATGTCAAACAACTGCTGCTCGTTCAGGCCCGGTCCGGAGAGACCGATTTGCAGCACTGGCACGCTCGAGGCGTTGTACTGGTTAATGAAGGGAGGCACGGCGCCCTGCGGCAAGGCACGCAGCATGGTTTGCATGGACGCGGTGGCCTGGGCCGTGGCGACACCAATGTTCACATGCGGCTGAAAGAAAAGCTTGATGACGCCGATGCCGTTCAGCGACTGCGACTCGATGTGCTCGATGTCGCTGACCGAGGTGGTCATCATGCGCTCGGCAGGCGATACGATACGGTTGGCCATCTCTTCCGACGACAGGCCGCCGTATTGCCACACCACCGTCACCACGGGAATATCGATATTGGGAAAAATATCCGTCGGCATCTCAAGGATGCTGAAGACGCCAAGGATGAGAATCAAAAGCGCGAAGACGACGAAAGTATAAGGCCGCCGTAGCGCAAGCCGGACAATCCACATAGGGTTGTTACTCGTTCCCGAGCCGGGTTGGTGATGATGGACTGACCTTGGCCGGTTAGCCGCCGGGCTGGGCGATGTTAGGGCTTGCCGGCAACGCACCCGGTCCGGTTCTGGCCGGCTCACAGGATTTCCGGGCCAGACGACCTTGCCGCCTAAGCCCGATCCAACTAACAGTTGAAACTACTATCGTAGTCGAAGATGGGTACGAACAGCGCAGGTTAGATAAAAAGGCCGAGACCCGTAGTACTATGGACGCCTGTCCACGCTGGAAAGATGCACCTTCGGGGCCTTGCGTCCTCCTTGCGCTGCCTGAAGGGACGAATAACCGCCTTGCAGTGCAATTGGTTGCGGAGAATCATGATATCTGTGGGCGCTCGGATGAAGATTCGCGGTGCTCCCACACTTGCGACCGGACGAAGGCGGAGGGATGGGGCACGGAGCTTTGTGCGGTCGGCCGACGGAGAAAGCGCAGATCCTTCGACCCGCTCTGCTCGCTCGGAGTGACAGCTCTTTTCGTGATGCGTTCGATCGAGGTTTCCCACTCTTGCGACAGGAAAAAGTCGCAAGGATGGGGCACGGAGCTTTGTGGGGTCGGCCAGCGAATTAGTCGCGGACCCTTCGACCTTCTTCGACCCCAGCGGCGGCGATCAATATTTATCGAACGCCGAGCAAGCGCTCGATGGCTGGGACCAGGGACCTGGGTTCTTTCGCGGAGCCGTAGCGGGCTATGACTTTGCCCTCCCGGTCGACCAGGAATTTGGTGAAGTTCCAGCGGATGGCTCCGGAGCCAATGAATGCGAAGATTCCCGGCTTCTGCTTTTTCAGGAATCTATATAGAGGGTGAGCGTGGGGGCCGTTTACGTCGATCTTGGCGAAGATGGGGAAAGTGACGCCATAGTTCTTTTCGCAGAAGGCCGCAATTTCGGTCTCGGAGCCCGGTTCCTGGGCGCCAAACTGGTTCGAGGGAAAGCCCAGAATTTCAAAGCCGCGGTCCCGGTAAGCGCGGTAGAGTGCTTCAAGGCCCTCGTATTGGGGCGTAAAACCGCACTTGCTTGCCGTATTGACGATCAGCAGCACGCAACCTTGAAACGCGGCCAGGCTTAGCGGTTGCCCATCAGGCCGCCGGGCGAGAAGCGGGGCTGAGAATCCATAAACGGTCTGCATAGCTCGATCCATGTGAGGAAAAACCTCGAAGCGGCGCGATGTCCTGTCGAAGTTGTCCGCGTCTAAGAAGGATGCTGCCAGGCGAAGAGCGAATGCAAGAGGGCGCCGACCCACTTCGTTCCGGTAGACTGTGTGATGGGTAGCAGCTTATCAAGGTCCCCGTCGACAGGTCATCGTCGCAGGGGTGATAGCAAGGCCCGGCCCCAGTCCGCGAGGGCCTAACGCGGCGGGGAAATTCCGGGAAAGACACGATTTCCGAGCCACCAGTAGCCCGTCAGTTTGGGCAAGGCCACTGTGGTCAAATATAATCATTCTTTCCTTGAGGCAGGACCAGATTTTTTCAGCAATGAGGGTGTGCATATTCTTCCCGTGAAGCCGATACATGGACCGCACCAGCACTTGTGCTCGCCGCAGGGCCCCAGCCCAGTGAAGATCAAGCACACTTCCATCTCCCGCACTACGCGGACTCCGAGCCTCGTCCCGTGCATTACCTCGCGCGTTGGGCGCCTCCTGCTTGTGCTGGCACTGGCCGTTTGCGCCGGTACTGCGCTGGCCCAGGGGCCTCCGCAGACGATCCAGCAGATTCGAGTCATTGGTAACCGGCGCATACCCAAGGAGACCGTCCTGGCGCGCCTGTTTACCCATACCGGCGACACCTACGATCCAATTTCGATTGAGCGGGACTTCAACTCACTTTGGAACACCAGCTACTTTGACGATCTGCGCATCGAGCGCGAGGACGCGGAGAATGGCGTCATCCTGAACATTTTTGTTCGTGAGAAGCCGAATATACGCGAGATCAACTACAAGGGATTGAGCACGGTCTCCGTCTCCGACGTGCTGGACCGCTTCAAGAAGGAGAAGGTCGGCTTGACGGTCGAGAGCCAGTACGACCCGGCGAAGATCAAGCGGGCCGAAACGGTGATCAAGTCCCTGCTGGCCGAACACGGTCATCAGTTCGCCTCCATCAAGACCGAGGTCAAGACGATTCCGCCGGCGTCGGTGCAGGTGAACTTCAACATCAAGGAAGGCCCGGTAGTTAAGGTGGGCCAGATCAAGTTCGCCGGCAACCAGCATGTGAACGCGCTGTTGCTGCGCCGCTCGATGAAGAACCTGAAGCCGATCGGCATTCCGTATTCGATCGTCCTCGAGGATCTGTTTCCCCAGACCTTCGACGCATCGAAGCTCGAGGAAGACACCGAGCGGGTTCGCCAGGCGTATCGCGACAAGGGCTACGCCAACGCCGCGGTGGAGCAGCCCAGAACGCAGATCCGCGACCAGGGCGGACTGAACTGGTTCACCTTCCGCCCCAACAAGGGCAAGCGCATCGACATTCTGATGACCATTGAGGAGAGCGGGCGCTACCGGCTGGGCAGCATCACCTTCTCTGGAAACAAGGCCGTGTCGAACGAGAAAGCGCTGCGCGGCACGTTCGCCGTCAAGGACGGTGACTGGTTCAACGCCACGGCGGTGGGCAAGGGTCTGGAGAACCTGAAGAAGGCCTATGGGACACTCGGCTATATCAACTTCGGCGCCATCCCCAAGATGACCTACGACGACCAGAAGAAGACCGTGTCGATGGAAATTGATATCGACGAAGGCAAGCCCTTCTATGTATCGCGCATCGAGTTCCAGGGCAACACCATTACGCGCGACCGCGTTATCCGCCGCGAGCTGATGCTCGACGAAGGTTCGGTTTACAACTCCCAATTGTGGGAGTACAGCTTGCTGCGCCTGAACCAGCTGGAGTATTTCGACCCGCTCAAGGTGGACCAGGATTCAGAAGCGCACCAGGACCCGGACAACGGAACCGTCGAACTGCTGTTGAAGGTGAAGGAAAAGGGCAAGAACTCGATAGGCATGAATGGCGGCCTGAGCGGCATGTCGGGCGCATTCATCGGCGTCAATTACCAGACCAACAACTTCCTGGGTTTGGGCGAGACGCTCAGCCTGCAGGGGAACCTGGGCAACGTCAGCCGGCAGTTCACCTTCGGCTTTACGCAGCCCTACATCAAGAACCGCCCGATTCAGCTCGGCTTCCAGATTTACAACAACAAGCAGGACTTCAACGCCGCCAAGAACTACCAGGCTACGACCGGCGCCTCGGCCAACCTGACGTCGGCGGAGCAGTCGCTGACGCAGAATTACAACCAGGCGGCGACCGGGCTCAACTTCTCGGTCAGCTATCCGTTGAAGCGGCACGCCTTCCAGCGCGTCGGCGCAACCTATTCGCTGAGCAGGTCGACGATTACGGCGTTCAGTACCGCCTCGCAGACCTTCTTCCAGACCATCAGCTTCCGGTCCGGAATTCAGGGGTCGAATGCACTGGCTGGCATTGTCAACAGCCAGATATCGCTCACCTATTCCTACGACACCATCAACAACCCGGTGCGTCCGCGCACCGGCAAGGAATACACGGCGGCCTTCCAGGCAGCAGGCATCTGGGGTAACGTGCGTTACATCTCCCCCCTGGTGGCCTACAAGCGCTTTATTCCGATGCACTACCTGTTGCCATCGGAGAACGGACACAACGTGCTGGGCATGCGCGCGCAGCTTGGCTACGTGCAGGGCTTCGGCGGCCAGGTGGCACCGCCCAACAACCGTTTCTACGCCGGTGGCGAGAACGAGTTGAGGGGCTTCGACGTTCGCGGAGCGACGCCGTATGGATATGTGCCGAGCAGGGTCGAGTTCCAACTGACCAATCCAGACGGCAGTTGCGTTCCTCGCGATCCCACGAACCCGCAGGACAACCAGTGCATCCAGGTACCGCTGCCGGTTTACGGCGTGGCCTCCATCGGTGGCGATACCAACCTGAACACCAATCTCGAGTACCGCATCCCAATCGTCGGCACGCTGATGTTCTCGATCTTCGACGACTTTGGCATCGATGTGGCGACCAACCACGGGCAGTTGAAGCAGAGTCCCGAGGGCTTCGCATCGCTGACCGCGCCGCTCTACGGCTGCCCGGTCTACAACAACGGCTCCTGCCAGGGGGGCATTTCGGGCTCGAAGGTTGGATTCCAGCAGAACATCCGGCCGATCTCGGGCACAAACTTCGTACCGCGTATGTCTCTCGGCGGCGAGGTGTCGGTCATCATGCCGATCGTCAATGCACCGTTCCGCATTTACTACGCATACAACCCGCTTCGCCTGTACGAAACGCCCTACTGCAACGACGTTATCAGTGGGGGCAAGCAGGGTAGCTGCTCGGCAGAGTTGATTACGCGCGCCATGTTCCCGCCGGGCGGCGCGGGCGACTACACCTACAACGAAGCGATCCAGGCCTACGGCGCACGGTATCTTTTCCGGGAGCCTCGCAAGACCTTCCGCCTGACCGTCTCGACAACCTTCTAACCACTGGCAGGAACTTTCAAGACCCGCGGGCCGCTCCTGGTGAGCGGCCCTTGGTTTTTTGGGGGATGGGCAGGGCTTCGCGATCATGCCGCATTTCGGTATCATCCACCACGCGGCGACCGTGCACCCTTAAAGCGTGGCGTTGGAGGCTGAACAGGCCAAAAGACGGGGGAATTCACGGCTTCGCGGTTTGACGCTCCCACCCCAGCCTCCTATAATCCATCTAGTTCCTGCTGACGTCTCTAGTCGTGTCTTTTCCTGTCTCTGCCGCCAACCGGCGCGGAGTTTCCGCAAAAAAGACCGTGAGGTTGCTCAGGAGGCACAGGCTCGCTTTCGCGCGTCCGCGCGGACGGCCACAGAGGAATTCCGAAGGAGCTTTTGAATCACATGAAGCGTTCGCTTGCACTCATTGTCACGCTGGCCTCAGGCTTTGTCCTGAGCGCCGCAGCCCAAACTCCGGCCGCCACAGCAGCTGCGCCTGGACCCGCCAAGATCGCCGTGATTGCATTCCAGGTGGCCGTGGCCCAAACCAACGAAGGCCAGCGCAACTTTGCCGACCTGCAGAAGAAGTTCGATCCCCGACGCCAGCAGCTCAAGGTGCTGAGCGACGAGGTCGATAGCCTGACCAAGCAGTTGCAGGCCGGGGCCGACAAGATGCCCCCTGCCGAGCAGCAGAGCAAGGCCACCGCCATCGACACCAAGAAGAAGCAGCTGGACCGCGATGGCCAAGACGCCACGAACGACTTCCAGCAGGAGATGCAGGACGTCTATAACGCGCTGGCCTCCAAGGTCTATGACGTAATGCAGTCTTATGCGGAGCTGAAGGGCTACACGCTGGTGCTGGATGTTTCGCAACAGCAGTCTCCGGTGCTGTACGCTTCGACGTCGACCAACATCACCAAGGACATCATCGACGCCTACAACGTGAAGTCAGGCATTCCTGCGCCACCCGCAGGGGCCACCTCTGGCGTTGACGCGCCGAAGCCGACTCCGCGCACCGGGCCAAGGCAACCTGCGGCCCCTGCGACCCACTAGAAACCGGCCGCAACAGGCTGACTGCAAGGTCAATACAAAAGCCCCGCCAAGCGGGGCTTTTGTATTGCCATGAAAGCGGCTTTTTACATACAGAAATTGGCCGGTGGGCCCGGCAAAAAAATATTTCCCGATCGACCTCTGGTTTTTGTGGAAAAAATTGTGGATTACTTTCGGAAAGTGGGCGTCAAAACTCCATTTTCTGCTCTTGCCAACACCCCGTGACTTCTGTTAGGTAGGGCAAATCCTTATTTATCAGCTAGAAGCCTCCAGAGCTGAAGGCTCGGAGGCTGTTACGTTGGTTTCCGGTTGCGGGTCTTTGGATTTCCCAGCTTTCCACAATTGCAGATGAATAGAACGTGACTGAAGTATCTTTCTAGTCAACAATTAGCGCCTATTTCTGCTGATCTTCGCCAACGCGAAGGACCGCCAGGAAGGCCTCCTGGGGGATGTCGACCTTGCCAATGCGCTTCATGCGCTTTTTGCCTTCCTTCTGTTTTTCCAACAGCTTACGCTTGCGGCTGATGTCGCCGCCGTAGCACTTGGCCAGCACGTTCTTGCGCAGCGGGCTCACCGTTTCACGGGAGATGATCTTGGCCCCGATGGCGGCCTGGATGGCCACCTCGAACTGCTGGCGCGGGATGAGCTCGCGCATCTTTGACACCAAAGCCCGGCCGCGCTCGTAGGCGAAGTCGCGATGCACAATGATGGACAGCGCATCCACCGGCTCGCCGGAAACCAGGATGTCGAGCTTGACCATCGGCGACTCCCATTCGCCGGCGAGTTGATAGTCCAGCGACGCATAGCCGCGCGAGATGGATTTGAGGCGATCGTAGAAGTCGAGCACGATTTCGTTCAGCGGCAACTCGTAGGTGAGCATGACGCGCGTCGGCGTCACATACTCGAAGTTGATCTGCTTGCCGCGCTTCTCTTCAACGAGCTTGAAGATGCCGCCCACATACTCTTCGTTGGTGAGGATCTTTGCGGTGATCACCGGCTCGCGAATGGAGTCGATGTTGGTGGGATCGGGCCAGCGCGAGGGATTATCCACTTCGATCACGCTGCCGCCGGTGAGCGTGATGTGGTAGCGGACGCCGGGTGCGGTGGTGATGAGGTCAAGCGCGTACTCGCGCTCCAGCCGCTCCTGAATGATCTCCATGTGGAGCAGGCCGAGAAAGCCGCAGCGGAAACCGAAGCCGAGGGCCACCGAACTCTCCGGCTCGAAGAAAAACGAAGAGTCGTTGAGGCGGAGTTTTTCGAGAGCGTCGCGCAGGAGCGTGTGCTCGTGCGAGTCCACGGTGTAAAGCCCTGAAAAAACCATCGGCTTGATGTCTTCAAAGCCGGGCAACTGCGCGGCGGCGGGGCGAGCATCGTCGGTGACGGTGTCGCCGATCTTGGTGTCGCCCACGTTCTTGATGGTGGCGGCAAAGAATCCGACCTCGCCGGCAAGGAGCAGTCCGATCTCGACGGGCTTGGGCATGAGTACGCCCATCGACTCGACCTCAAAGGATTTCGAGTTGGACATGAAGCGAATGCGCTGGCCCTTGCGCATGGTTCCCTGCATGACGCGCACCAACACGATGACGCCGCGATAGGCATCGAACCAGGAGTCGAAGACCAGGGCCTGCAGCGGTGCGTCGGGATCGCCGGTGGGCGGCGGCAGGCGATGCACGATTGCCTCCAGCACGGCGTCCACGCCCTGGCCGGTCTTGGCGCTGACGGGGATGGCGTCAGTGGCGTCGAGTCCTACGGCTTTTTCGATGGCTTCCTGGGTGCGCAGGATGTCGGCCGAAGGCAGATCGATCTTGTTGATGACGGGAATAATCTCGAGTCCGTGGTTGATGGCCAGATAGGCATTGGCCAAGGTCTGCGCCTCGACGCCCTGGCTGGCGTCCACCACCAGCAGCGCGCCCTCGCAGGAGGCCAGCGAACGCGAAACTTCGTAGCTGAAGTCCACGTGGCCGGGGGTGTCGATCAGGTTCAGTTGGTAGGTGTTGCCGTCGTGCGCTTTGTACATCATGCGCACGGCGTGGGCTTTGATGGTGATACCGCGCTCGCGCTCGAGATCCATGTCGTCAAGGATCTGCGCCTGCATCTCCCGGCCGGTCACCGAGCCGGTGAATTCCAGCAGACGGTCGCTCAGCGTCGACTTTCCATGGTCGATGTGGGCGATGATAGCGAAGTTACGAAGGAAGCGTGCGTCCATGCGGGGCCTTGCGAAAGGAGGCAAATACGCCGATCCTGCGCGTCCGCCGCGGCGGACCTCCATGGCATAGCTTATCATCGGCATAGTGTCTTTCGTTCGCTTACATTCGCCGGGGTGGTTGCGCTGTTTCATGCGCATGAAGCTGAATCGTCTTTTGCTGCCGGGTTGCCTGGTGGTAACGCTCACGCTTTCGGGTTGCGACCCATCGAAACAAAAAGGCGCACCCCAGCACCAGGCGATGGCGCCTGCCCTGCCCACCCCCGCGCCACAG
>DASRLI010000337.1:0-19049 GCA_035648535.1 Occallatibacter sp.
GATACAACTCACCCCCGCGCCGTCCAGATCATGCTCGACAACCGCACACTGTCCGTGCGTCAGCTTGTCTGGTTGCTGTCGAGTTTCGGGATAACCCGGAGCCGGGAGTGGGTGCGGCGTCGGCGCTGTGGCTGACATACCGCCACCCATATAAGGACAACAGAACAACGGACACATTGCCCCATCCCCCCGTCCCCCGTCCGACTCCCTTGGGGTCGTCGTACGTTGGGACAGGGGTCTGGGTTTGGCCCGTAGAATACGTAAAGAGCACCGCCAAAATGTGCAAGGTTACGCGGTCAAACGGGAAATACTCCGGGCATTCCCGGAGGCGCAGACGGTTAATTGATCTTGGTGTTATGCTTCGCGCATGGCACTCACTGCAGCGGCTGCGGCGTTGCAGATTCTGAATGGAACGTGGACCGCCATTCAGAACATGCGAGAACGGATTCAGGCGTCCAAGGATAACGTTCTAAAGCAAAGCTACGGCAGTTTGCTCGATGACTTCAACTCTTTGCGGGTGAGCGTTGTAAAACTCACGGAAGAGAATGAGGCGCTGCGTCAAGCCCAGGTTGAGAGACCGGCAACTCTGGCAATCAGACAGGTTGGAGAAGCGAACTACTACTATTTGGGCGAGCAGGGACCCTATTGTCAGCCGTGCTATGACCGTGACCACAAACTCGTACACCTCACGCCACAACAGCGTTTCGCGGGTGGCACCGGGCGGAAATGCCTCGTGTGCCTCCTCACTTTTTTCGAGGAGACGAAACCAGCGCCGAGAGTACAAATCCGGGGTGATTGGCGGTGATCATCGGTACGCACACGCTCTGATTCGCATTAAACTGTGCCCATGACAAAACGGAGAGAGCAGCAACGCAAACGGCAGGAGAGCAGGAAAAAAGAGGCGGCCATGCACGAGAAAAACCGTTTCGATAGGGTGGGGGCAGAATACGACTACGGCAGCATAGAGAAAATGATTGACCTCGCAAATGAGCGAATCCGAGGCGTTGATGGAGAAGATGCTGCACCGGCTGCCGTTGGGCCAGACTATAAGGAGAAGAGGCGACAGAAGAGCACTAAGGATGTGAAATGAAATGCCAGTGTCCGATTCCCATCCGGCAGGTGAGAAGGCCAAAACTGCCCAGTCATCAGTACGCACACAGTGAAAATCCGGTGTGTGTGTGGAAGAATCGCCAACCGCCGCCAACTCCAGAACCGCGCATGGGAAGTTTCGATTACCTCCACCCTCTGTTGACGCCGTGGCAAATGCTCTTCCGTTGGATAGGAACTTGGTGGAATCGCTAGTTGGATTCCCGGGCCGCTCTATGGGGCTGTGGGCGCGATTAGCCGCCGCTGAGTGGACGTGCTTGGCTGCCACGACCCTTTCACTTGCCGATCTAGCTTCTTGAGCAGCCACACCACATCATCAATGCTGCTAGCGGCGCTTCGGGCGCGGCTCGCAAGACTTGACAGTTGCGAAGGACTGAGGGAATCAAGGCGCCCCACCTCCCGAAGAATACACTCGACATCTTCAAGGGTGCTTACGGCTTGGCTTCTGGTCATTTGCAATTACTCCTATTCCGAACTTGGGCTAGACTAAGCCGCCCCGCACTTTCCACCGATGCGTCCACGAGGGCTGGCGAGAGGTTGGAGCGCGGAGTAGACTTTGCGCATGGCGAAGAGACTGGAATTGCTAGTTGACTATAATTCGAATTCGCATCCTGTCTCTGCGAAGTGTTCCGCTTGTGCCGATCAAATGCCGCTCATGGAATCCAAGGGTGCTTCGTCAGCGGAAAGCATCAAATGGTTCGCAATTCAATTCGATCTCCACGTGAGACAGAAACACAGCCGCGAGGACTTCAGCCGGGCCGCAACACGAATCTAACGGCGTGCTGAAAAGCTGGTTACCCTTGTCGCACTTTCCACCGATGCGTCTACGGGGCCGTGGGCGCGATTGCGGGGCATCCTGGACGAAGAAATTCTCGGGTGCGATACAATCCGCGCATGAAGGTTTATGTGCTCGGCTATCACCAGAAGCGCGATGACGAGGTTCAACCACCCAAGCGCCCGTTTGACCCCATCGAAGATGTTGACGTCCGATTCTGCAAAGAGCCGGGTTGGCTAATTCCGTTCCGCGAGTTAGCCGAGTCTGAGCTAAGGATTCTGCAAGGTATGCGTGTTCACGTTGGCTTACACCATTGCGAGTTATCCGTCGAAGAGTTTCCCGATGGCCGATTCAGCATTGCCTGTCAATCTCACCCGGCGCTTGGAGATTAAGGCGAATAAAAAACGAAATCTATTTTCGTTCACGTGGCAAAAACTCCCACTGTGTGCTCTCCCAAGGCACTGTTTTAAGATTTGACCCCGCCCCCATCCTATTCATTGGACGGTAGCTTACTCCCACGGTCGAGAGAACCCCGTCCCGCCACTGCTGCTTTCATGGCTGGATAAGATGCCATCAACACATGCCCCTTTTGTTGCATAGTCCAATCGCCCGGCCCGTTTATCGCCCAGCCAGACTTCGGACCCCCGCTAAACTTGAAGCGATTGAGGAGAAGACCTAGAAAGACCTTTTCCGCCGGAAGGTGAACGACCTTAAGTTCCAATACCGAGACCCAAGGCGGGTTTAATCCTTCCAGCGCTACCTCAAGCACGGCACTCCCGTTCTTGAAGCGGACAGGCGGCACCACTCCGATAGGAAATGCGTAGATGTTCAGTAACCACGCGTTTGCCTCTTCAGGTTTGATTCCCCGATAGTAAAAGTCGCTCGGCTCAAATATGAGCGGATCATCACGACCAGCGACCGCTTCAAAATCATCAATTCCAAATATCGTTACACCTGTCCCTCGCCAAAATCTCATCAGTGCGAGTTCTGAGTGATTCTTAACGGTAAAGAAAGTTGGGGAAGTGCGAGTTTCCCAAACCTCATCTGACGGGATTTCCACTATGTCTTGGTATAACCCATCCATGCTGTGTTTGCTGAGGCTTTTGTTCGACCTGTTCATTCGATCTATCTATTCTCGTCGCAACCTCCTTTTGGAAAACTTAGTCCTGAGGCAGCAGCTGGCAGTTTTGAAACGCCGGCATCCGAAGCCACGGCTTGCTCTTTCTGAAAAACTGTTACTGGTTGATTTTGCGGCGGCTCTGGTGTCGATGGAGGGAGGCATTGATTCTCATTCAGCCGGAGACAGTTGTTCGCTGGCATCGGGCAGGGTTCAAGCTGTATTGGACGTGGCTCTCGCGGCATCGTGTCCATGTTGGAAGAAAATGCGTCAGCAGGGAAGTGCGCCAACTCATCTTCCGCATGGTTGCTGAGAATCCCACCTGGGGTGCGCCCCGGATTCATGGAGAGCTGAAAATGCTCAGCTGTGACATCTCAGAGCGAACCGTACTGCGCTGGATGAGAAAAGCGCCGAGGAGTCCCGAACCGGCGAAGCGATGGACTGCTTTTCTGAATAATCATCGTGAAGCGATTGCTGCAATGGATTTCTTCACAGTGCCAGCGCTGGCCTTCGGCGTACTCTACTGCTTTTTCGTCATCGCTCATGACCGGCGGCGTATCCTGCATTTCAATGTGACCAGGCATCCAACCAGTGCCTGGTGATTCAGCAGTTGCACGAGGCGTTCCCTTTCGATTCCGCACCCGATTTGGCCGCTTGAGCCATTGATCTAAGCCTTCTCCATCAGAGTTGAAAATGAACCGCGGGAGAACTGTGCCTCCCGGCACGAGACCGTTCGCTTTGCTACGTCTCTCGTTTTGCCCCGGCAGTCACCGTGGCGTCCTCTCTCAGTCAAAATCTGCTGGCAAGATGGCTGCCTAACCTGGGAATCAGACTCATTTTGCCTCCGGATCGCATTTTGGCGAGGAACACCATCAAATACGACCACAGCGTTCAGGAATCAGGTTCACTTTGCTTTCGGATGGAGTTTTGGCGAGGTACAGGTTCGTATACATCCCAAATCTGGGAAATCAGGGACAAATTTCTCGCTCCGCCTCCAGGGAGGTCAGGTGGCGAATTCGCTGAGGCAAATGGCGCAAACTTGGCGGATTAATGGACTTATGCCGATCCTATTACCAGATCCTGTTATCCAATTGATGTAGCTGCTCCAGGTACCGTGTCTAAAGCCAGAATGCCGGCGATGGGGATGTGGATCCAAGCCGGGCGGTTGTTAAGCTCGTAAAGCAGTTCGTACATCGCTTTTTCTAAAATGTACACGCTGAGCAGCGACTGAGACTGCTGAGCGGAAGGCAGAAGCTCCGTATTGGACGCGACGGTCTCGCGGTAGGCGCGGAGGAACTCGGCGGAAATGGAATTCTGCCAGAAAAGGGTCGACGCGACCAGTTGATCCGGGCCGGCCCCGCGACCGATTTCGGGGTTGGCGGTGAGGTACTGATCAAGACCGGAATGGGCAGCATACGAGAACGAGCGGATCATTCCGGCCACGTCCTTCAACGGCGATTGCTTTCGGCGGCGTTCCACCAGAGAGCGCGCCGGCTCCCCTTCAAAATCGAGGAGGACGAAATCGCCGGTGTCCGTGCTCGCTCCGGCAGCCTTTTCGGTTGAGACGGCCCCGGTGCGGAGGGTCTGGCCAAGGTGATAATCCCCGTGAATGCGGATGCGCAGCCCGGCGGCCGCCAGGCCGGTCACTGCGCGGGCGCGCGCTATGAGGCCGCGGCCGCGCGAGAGAAGCAGGACTGCGGCGTCGGATGTGACATCGTCGAAGGTGGAGAACTTCGATTTCAGAACGTCCAGCACCGAGGTCACTTGTGTTTCGATGCCGCGCGCGTCCCGATCGAGGTCCTCCAGGGTAAAAGGCTCGGCGGCGAAGGCTGGGTCGTTCGTGGGCGTGCTGAGGGCCAGGTGCATTTCGGCTGTGCGGCGCCCCAGAAGCGCCGCGGCCGTTATCGCAGTTCCGGCGTACTTCCGTGCCTCGCGTGAGGGCTCCCTTTCGCTGAGAAAACTGGGCCCGGCTGATTCCGGCGGCGGAGGAAGGGCAGCGGCGGAGGCGAAGAAGCCTTGAAGGTGATCGAGGAACCACCGCCAGCCGTCTCCCTGATTCTCCACGAGGCCCTGGAGCATGGCGGTTGTGGTCTTCCCGCCCTGGGCCGGGGTGACGGTGATTTCTCCCAGAAACGGCGGGATGCGAGGGAACCGCGCGATTTCCGTAAGGAAGCGGCCGATTTCCACGTCCGGATTTTCGCCCGGCTGCAAGCGGCGGAAAAGTTTCAGAATGAGCTTCTGGCCGTAGATGATCGAGGTATTGGACTGTTCCGCGGAGCCGATGCGCGAGGAGAGGTGCTGGTCGTAGACTCCCGAGAACGCGGCGGAAGCGCGGGCATCGAGGCGGCCGTCAATGGGATCGGGGTTTCCAGCGGTGGGAGCCTCACGCGGCCGCAGCCGCTGTGCGCCCGCCGAAGGCGGCGGCGGAGTCGTGGAACGAGGGGGAGTGACTGCCTCACCGGGCTGGGCGGTGATGGGCACAGGCGCAACCGGTGAGACTGGCGCCAGCGGGCGGGGGGCCGTACCAACCGGCTCATCGTCCGACACAGCGGGCGTGAGGGGCGCTCCATCCTGAGTCGGAAACACCTCATGGGGCCGTAGGTGAACCGCTCCACGAGTGGTCGGCGCGTGGGTGGCGCGCTCGGGATGCACGGGCAGGTCGGCCGCTTCGCCGCTGATTACCGATTCCTTCGCGGTATGGCCGCTGGTCGCGGCTACCTGAGATGCAGCCACCTCTAAAGCGGTCGTGCGGGTCGTCGAGAGTGCCAGCGTCGCGCTGCGCTCAATGAGCGCGAGCAGGCCCTGGCGCATGTCTTCGCGGAAACACGCGTCGTGCACAACCGCCGGACAGGTGGGAGATGCGAAGGTGGCGAGAATGCCTTGCGACTGGCTCTCGATGACGTCGTTGGCGTCTGCGCCGGTGCTTAAGGCGAGGGGAATCTGATAGACGTCGCGAGGGCCATCCGCGTAGTCGATTTGGACGAAAAACAGCGCTGAAGGGATAATGCTGGCAGCCGGTAAATCGACAGCGGGAAAGGTGGTGGTATTGGCGGCGACGGCTGGCATTTCGACCCAGTCAAGCAGCCGCACTGCTTTGATTTCACGGGATTTTGCTCCGAACCAGCGTTGCCGGGGCAACCACTCAGGAAGGGCGGCCTCAAGCACCGCAAGGCCGTGCCCGGCGAGCCAGCCGGACCAGAAGGGATCGGTCGCGCTTGCCAGCTTCTTCATGCTTCGTCTCTCCAAGCCGGCTGGAGGATTGCTCTTCCGTCCTGGACCGGCGGTTGCGCTGCGCGTTCAGCGGCGCTCGAAAGGTCTTCATTGATTAGGCATTCCGCTTCCTGGCACCAGCGAGATTCCTAGTCTTGCACGACCCCTGTTTGACGTCCGGAGCTTTCTGTTTGAATCACCGGGCATGCTCGATTCAGATGCCCAGGTCAGAGGAAGTACTCAAAGTCCGTTTCCACCTTCATCCTGCGGTGAATTTTGAGTATATGGCCCGACAAACGCGTTGGATTCAACTCCACGTAATTGTGCGTTCCATGCCATAGATACCGGTCGCCGCTCAACAGATCTTCAGCCTCGTAAGCGCGATCGCGGGGAAGCTCCAGCTCTTCGAGCGGCAGGGTTACGTGCCCGCTCTGGGTATGATGCGGATCGAGATTGACCACGGCGACGATCAGGTTGGCGCGGTCTTCCGATTCCTTGCTGTAGCAAAGCAATTGGTCATTGTCAGCGAAGTGGAACCGGAGCGACCAGTCGTTTTGCAGCGCCTCGTTGTTGTTTCGAATTTCATTCACGCGTGCGATCAGGCTTCTCAGGCTGTCCGCCCGATTCAGGTCCCAATGGCGGATCTCGTACTTCTCCGAATCTAGATACTCTTCGCTCCCATGACGCAGAGGACGATTCTCAAGCAACTCAAACGCCGGACCGTAGATACCGTAGTTTGCGCCCAGCGTCGCCGCCAGCAGCAGGCGAATCGCAAATGCCGCTCTTCCGCCCATCTGCAGAAACTCGGTCAGGATGTCCGGGGTGTTGGCCCATTGATTGGGGCGGAAGAATTCCCGCACCGGTGTCTGTGTCAGCTCGGTCAGGTAAGCCGTGATTTCGTCCTTTCCATTGCGCCATGGAAAATAAGTATAGGACTGGCCGAAGCCGATCTTCGCCAGCCGGTACATGATCTTCGGCCGTGTAAAAGCCTCCGCCAGAAAGAAGACTTCCGGGTGGTCGCGCTTGATCTCGGCAATAACCCACTCCCAGAAGGGAAACGCCTTGGTGTGCGGGTTATCGACGCGGAAGATCGTCACGCCCATGCCTATCCAATGGAGGAAAACGCTCTTCAGTTCCTCCCACATGTCTGCCCAGTCTTCGCTCTCAAAATCGAAGGGATAGATATCCTGATATTTCTTGGGAGGATTCTCGGCATATTGGATGGTTCCATCCGGCCGCTTGCGGAACCAAACCCCATGCTCGCGAGTATAGGGGTGATCGGGCGATGCCTGGAACGCTATGTCGAGCGCGACGGAGAGATTAAGATCCGCTGCCTTCGCAACGAAGCGTCGAAAGTCCTCAATCGTGCCCAACTCGGGATGAATTTCCTTATGCCCGCCCTCCGCGCCGATAGCCCACGGACTTCCGCAATCTCCTGACTTTGCCTCCGGCGAGTTGTTGCGGCCCTTGCGGAAGGTGATTCCGATGGGATGGATCGGAGGCAGATAGACGACGTTGAAGCCCATTTCCGCAACATAGGCGAGCCGCTTTTCGCAATCCGCAAACGTTCCGTGCCTGCCCGGCTCTTCGGAAGTGGAACGAGGAAAGAATTCGTACCAGGAACTGAACCTCGCTCGGACAGGATCGACAACCACCGCGATTTCGTGATCCGACTCGGTGGCCAGATGCTTGTCGGGATAGCGCAGCACCAGTTCATGCAGCAGAGGGTCGGTGGCGTGGGTCCGCAGTTCCTTCGGCTCGCTGCCAGAGCGCAGAACTGACGCCCGTTCGCGAAGCCATCCGGCATCTCCGTCCGTCGCCCGGCCCGCGGCCTCTGCAATCAGATCGGCTCCAATCAGATAGTCGACAACGGTATCGCTTTCAGCCTTGATGCGTTTCAGCAGATCGCGCCGCCACGTCTCAAAGTGATCCACCCAGCCCTGCACCTTGAACCCGTATCTTCCCAGTTCGCTCACCCGAAACGCCGCTGTCCATCGATCGTTCACCAGGGGATGCATGGGAATCTGGGTCCATACGTCCGAGCCTTCCCGATGCGCAATGAGCGAAGCTGAAATCGCATCGTGTCCATCACTGAAGATATCGGCTTCCACGCGCACCTTGTCGCCCACGGTGCGTTTGGCGGGAAAACGTCCGCCGTCCACTTCGGGCGTGATGCCCTCAATCACCACGCGTCTGCGTTTATCTGGTCGAGTCAACGTCATAGTTAGTTCACATCCAATTTTGTGCTGGGAGTGCTTCAGCAGATTCCCGCAATGCATTGGTCCCGGCCCGGGCGTGCGTCGATCACCGATTCGCGCTCGCTTTGCGGTCCTCAATCAAGCGCTCGTAAAGTTCGATCGTCTGATGCGCTATTGCGGTCCAACTGAATTGTTCTTCAACGCGCCGGCGTCCTGCTTCGCCGAAGCGCTGGCACTTCTCTGGGTCTGCCATCAGTTCGCTGCTACGCGACGCGAGATCTCTTGCGAAGGTCTCAGGATCGCGTGGAAAACTCGTCACGGGGTCCTGGTCGAACGGCACCAGGTATCCTGTTTTTCCTTCAACCACGACTTCTTTGATGCCCCCGGTGGCGCTGGCCACTACTGGAACGCGGCATGCCATGGCCTCAAGGTTGATGATGCCGAAAGGCTCGTAGACCGACGGACAGCAGAAGACCCGGGCATTGCTGTAAAGCTGGATAGCCTCCCGCTTTGTAACCATCTTCTCAATCCAGACAATGCGCTTGTGGTGTTGCTGCGCATCTTGCACCTTCTTCCGCATCTCGGCGGCGATCTCCGGCGTATCCGGGGCTCCGGCGCACAGCACCACCTGAGTGTCCGCCGGCAGGTGGCGAATCGCGTCCACCAGATGCGTGACGCCTTTCTGGCGGGTGATACGGCCGACAAACAGCAAATACGGAACCGCTGGGTCTACCCCATAATCGACTAGCGCTTTGGTCTCCTCGGTCTTCTGGTATTCCGCCAGATCGATGCCGTTATAGATGACGTGAATCCGGTCTGGATCGACTTCCGGGTAAGCGCGCAGGATATCCGTCTTCGTGCCTTGCGACACGGCAATGATGGCGTCGGCATCCAGAATGGCTGTCCGCTCCATCCAAGAGCTCATTGCGTATCCGCTGCCGAGCTGCTCGGCCTTCCACGCTCGCAACGGCTCCAGCGAATGCGTGGTCAGGACAAACGGCACGCTGTACAGCTTTTTGGCAAGGTAGCCGGCCATCGACACGTACCATGTATGCGTATGGACCACGTCGATTCCGTCGAGCGCCTTCACCTGCGTCAGGTTCAGGCTCAGGGCCTCGAGAGCGCCTTTGAATTTGCCCTCGGTCCCGTTGGAAATCTCGGCCCACGGCTCAGCGCCCCGCACGTGCAGCCTGCCTTGGTCCGCCTGCTGTGGGCCCCAGCAATGCACCTCAACTTCAATCTCTTTGGCCAGCTCGCGGCTCAGATAATCGACATGCACCCCGGCGCCGCCGTACACCTGGGGAGGGTATTCGCGCGTGAACAATCCAACTCGCAATGTTTTGGCCTCCGGCCCAATCCCAAGTTACCATCAAGCCCGCTCTATGTGTCGCTGTCGCCCGTCCGCAAACGGCTTGAACTAAATCCTTCCACACGCCATTGAAGCACCACAAAGCCTTGAATCCCGTGGCTTGGCAGTCCCTGATGAGTGTACTGGCTGGCTCTCCATGCCGCAAGCAACGACCGCACAACTCGTCCCGTTCCCTACCTGTGCGTCGCCAACACTCCATCCGGCCAAAAATTGAATCGAAGCATCGATATCTTAACGGTTAAGAGCTACTTGGATCGCCCGACTCGTGCTCGTTGGAAAGCTATGAAAATACAGGCCGATGGAATTCTGGCGAGGGACAGCTTGATCGGCTGCTGGCGCTGATAACCGGGAGGCACAGAGAACCGCAACGTCTTCCGAACCGACTCACGAGAAATACCGAACTCACGCGCTACCGCCCGTTGACTCCGACCTTCCACCAAGACCGCTCGACGTACACGACCATAAATCTCCACGAAATACATCCCTCCGGTGTCCCACGGAAGCTGCCTTCCAGGCAACTCCAAGCGGAAACAAGATCCGGCGGGGGGACTACTTTTACTCCGCCGCAGAATACCGCTCGCGCGGCATCCTGTGGTCTATTTTTGCTCTGGCGCTTATATGTTGGGACGTGTGCTGCGCCTCCGCTCCGCAAGGCTTCGCTCCACATAAGGTGGGGAAGTGTCACCCCTGGTTCAACGAAATTCCAAATGCGATTGCCCTGGTGATTTCGCTGTTTCGGATAAATGACCATCTGTGTGGCAGACTACACTAGTCTAATATGCAAAGTGCGACTGGGAACTCCGCCAAGGCCTTGGAGACACCAATCTTTGCATATTCGTCGGTTTTCTGCAGGTCCAGGACTTCTCCTGTAAACACGTTCCGACACTTTTCAGAACAGCTGCGGAATGGGAGCAGAACGTTAGTATCGTCCCAGATTCGGGGTCCGATTGGTGGGAGATCGATGTCGTTGAGCAAGCCTGCGACCAGGCGCGGAACAACAACGAGCGCCCTCGTGGTTCCGGACTTCCTGGCGAACGCAACAACGTGTTTGGCTTTCGCGCCTTCCACCGCTAACGGCAGGTATTCTCCCTGCTGAAAGAGATCTGTTTGCTGTTTACGCAAGCACAGAGTTCTCCAGATCGAATACATCTTGAGTCGACCGTCCTCAGGAGTTTCCAGCAGGCGGCCTATTGATAACGCATCAGGATCGTTGCCCCACACACGGATACTCTCGAACATTTGCTGGCGGCGGATATAGTCGACTGGACGCCGGTTGTCTGGGTCGACCAGACTGAAATCCCACAACTCATTGCCTTGGTAGATGTCGGGAACGCCCGGGCACGTGAGTTTGAGAAGCGTCTGCGACAGGCTGTTCCATAGGCCAATGCGGGCGACGCGGCGTTGGAACGGCACGAAGTCGTCGAGGAACCGGTTCTTGGCAGCCGGATTCAGCAATGCCCTTACGAACGATGAAACTGCAGTTTCGTATTCAGTATTTCGATTGATCCAACTGGTGGTCTGCTTGGCTTCACGGATAGCCTTTAACATATAGTTTTCTATCCGCTCGCAGAAAGTCTTCCAGTCGTCCGTATTGTTCAGAGGCTCTGATGGCCAGGCACCCACCAACGTCTGATAGAGCAAGTATTCGTCATTCGGCGAAGGGGCGGGCCTGTCGTTGATCAAGCACTTATGGCCGCGATTGAAGCGTTTCCAGTCCCGCACCCGAAGCCTCCATAGCGCCGATATCTCCGAGAGCACATTGATCCGGGAGCGCACATCCTCCGAGCGCTTGGAGTCGTGCGTGCTGGTAGCCAGCATGGTGTGAGGCCAACAGCGGAAGCGCTCTTGGTTCGCAAGATGAAACTCCGGCGTCGTGGTTCCGAACCGGTGAAGATCGCCTCCGACGTCATTCAAGGAGACCAGGCGGTTGTACCTGTAAAAGGCGGTATCCTCCAGGCCCTTGGCCATCACAGGGCTGGTAACTCGCTGGAATTTCATGGCGAAGGTTGTCACTGCGTTCCGGTAAGCGAGATCTTGTCCTTCGGCGATGCTCGTCAGAAGCACCTGGCCGACGAAATCGAAGATGCTGGTATCGGTGGCCGGACTTCTCCATTTGGCCGAGGCGATGGCACTGCGGATGTAGCGTACGTCATTATCCGAAATGCCTGAGGGGCTCACGTAGGTGCGGTACACGGGAAAAGTGCAGATCACCTCCGTCAGTGCATCGCGCAGGCCGTTGAGGGTGAAATCGCAGGTGTGCCGTTTGGAGAGAGCGATCTTGGCGATTTGATTGGCAAGTACGTTCAGTTCACTGGCCAGGGCAACCCTGATGATCAGTTTTCGGCAGCGGTAGAAAAGGTCGTCAAGATCGACGTCATCACCTGCAAAGTTTCGGTAAATGCGCTCCAATCGCATGACGGCGGCGGGGTCTACAAACACTCCGTTAACGAGATTCGCGAAGTCGTAGCCCGTGGTGCCGCAGACAGGCCACTCGGCGGGCAGCCGTTCGGGTCCGGTAAGGATTTTCTCGATGACCACATAGCGTGGCCGGTTCCCGTTGCTCGCGGAATTGTTTACGGCGAGTGCGATGCTGCGTTGCAGACGTTCAAAGTATTGAGCGGGATCATACAGTCCGTCGGGGTGGTCAACGCGGAAGCCATCCACTTTGCAGTCAGCCAACAGACTCAAAACCAGACGGTGGGTTGCCTGGAAGACGGTTTCGCTTTCCACGCAAATACTGGCGAGGTCGTTGGTATCGAAAAATCGGCGGTAGTTGATGTCATCGGAGGCGACCCTCCAGTTGGCCAGGCGGAAGGTTTGCGCTTTGATGAGTTCGTGCAGTTCTTCGAAGCTTGCGGGATCGGCAGGCGTGCCGTTAATCAGGTCGACGGCTCCAAGAATACAAGTGGCGATCTCCTGGGATCGCGCACACAACTCGGCCAGTCTGCGCTTATGGATTTCCCTGTCGCGATTCCGCTCGGCGATGCGATCGCTGCTCGCCTCCTGCCTTCCCGGCAAGTGGCCGAAGGCGGTGATCAGGCTCTGAAACTCGAGTAGGACCGGATTCTGCGCGCCGAGTTTCGCTGCGAGTGCGTCCGTACAGTGCTGTAGGATGCGAGGGTACTCCCTGGGATCCACGGGAAAGCGATGATTGCGGTAGGACACATCGAACTCGCCGCGCTCATGGTGAAAGACAAGCTTCAGCTCGCCGCTCTCCAGGACCGCGCCGTAATGATCGTGGAGCACTGGAATTAGCACTTTGCCATGGAGTTCGTCCTTTAGCGGATGCCAGTCAATATCGAAGAAGCCAGCGTAGACGGAAGATTCGCCGTTCTCGAGAACATCCAGCCACCAAGAATTGTCACTGCCCATCACTCCCATGTGGTTGGGCACGATGTCGAGTATCAATCCCATGCCGTGTTCGTGGAGAGTAGTCACAAAACGGTCGAAGTCTTCGGGGCTCCCGATTTCTGGGTTCAACGAGTCGTGGTCCACGATGTCGTACCCGTGCATGCTGCCGGCGCGAGCCTTTAAGCACGGAGAAACATAGCAGTGACTTATGCCGAGTGCGGAAAGGTAGGGAACGATCGCCGTAGCTTGAGCGAAAGTAAAGTCGCGATTGAGCTGCAGGCGATAGGTCGCGAGCGGGATGGGCGAGCGTGGCTTCATGATTCCAAGAACCACACCACGGACCACGCCGGCAGCGTCTTTCGCTTCAGAGCATCGGCGTTCACTTCCTCGCTGGCATAGATAACCTGCGAAGCAGGGGGAATCAGGCCAGAGAGGGGATCGGTTCCAAGATTCGCCATCAGAATGAGTTCCGACTGGTCTGAAAATTTCCAGCGTGCGGTGAGGCCCCGATCTCCGTGGACTTCGTAATCCGCGTTGACGGCGCATCCAGTTGAAAGACGGGAGAAAATGTGCTCACACCGTAGGTCCAGTAATTTGCGATAGAAGCGCAGCCAGTCTCGATGGCCCGGTTGCACAATGACGCTCCAGTTGAGCTGTGAGGCCTTAAAGGTTCTGGTATCGCCGGGATCGGGAATCCGCTCGCGTTCAGCGGGGTCATTGAATCTGGCAAAATGAGCGAACTCATTTCGCCGGCCCGCGGTAATAGCAGCAGCCAGATCCTTCTCGAAATCACAGAAAAAGAGAAACGGTGTTTCAGCCCCGAACTCTTCACCCATGAAGAGCAACGGTGGGGAAGGCGCGAGCAGGAGGATCGCCACCGCCGCGCGGACCGCACGGTGATCCGCGATCTGAATGATCCGCTCGCCGAATGCCCGGTTACCGACCTGGTCATGATTTTGAAGGAAAGAGACAAATGCAGTAGGCGGCAGGCCCTCGGTGGGTTCACCACGCGTTTCGCCATTCCTGTGGAGTGAAATCTCGCCCTGGTAGGCGAATCCGTCGGCAAGGCAACGGCCCAATTGATCGATTGGACGTTGCGAATAGTCCGCATAATAACCGTCCCGTTCACCAGTGATCAGCACGTGCAACGCGTGGTGGACGTCGTCGTTCCATTGGGCGGTGTACGCCAGCGGCTGGCAGCGCTCGGTACGTTGAAGGTAACGCGCCTGGTTTTGGTCGTTTTCCAGGATTAGGTGGACGTGGCGATCCGGCTCGACGGAATTCCGGACGGCATCGGCCAATGCAGTGAGGATGTGGGGTGTGGAGTCGTCGATGATCGCGTGAACCGCGTCCAGACGCAGTCCGTCGAAATGGTATTCGGTCAGCCAGTAGAGAGCGTTGTGGATGAAGAAGTCCCGCACGGCTCGGCTGTCTAGGCTATCGAAGTTGATGCCGTCTCCCCAGGGAGTCGAGTGCCGATCAGTAAAGAATTGTGGCGCGTAGGACCTGAGATAATTTCCTTCCGGGCCAAAGTGGTTGTAAACAACATCCAGGAAAACCATGAGTCCGCGGTCATGGGCACTTTGGACTAGCTCCTTGAGATCTTCGGGGCGGCCGTAAGTGCTATCTGGAGCGAAGGGGAAGACGCCGTCGTAACCCCAGTTGCGCTGGCCGGGAAAGTCGGCAACTGGCATCAACTCCACGGCAGTGATTCCCAGATCCGCGAGATAGGCGAGCCGCTTGCCCACGGCGGAGAACGTCCCGGACGGGGTGAAGGTTCCGACGTGCAATTCATATAGAACGGCCTCTTCCCACCGGCGGCCATGCCAGTCGCGATCCTGCCAGTCGAAGGCGCCGGGGTCGATAACTTCGCTGGGTCCATGCACGTCCCGAGGCTGAAACCGGGAAGCTGGGTCGGAGACTTCCTGCCCACCATCGATCCGGAAATGGTATTGAGTCCCAGGAACGGCCGCATCGGTGGCTAACTCAAACCAACCCTTATCGCACGGCTCCAGAGGAAGCCGCATAGGCCTGTTCGCACCAGCAAGGGAGAGCTCAACCTGACGTGCGGCCGGGGCCCACAAACGAAAACGCACGCTTCCGTCGTCGCGACACTCGGCGCCGAACGGCATGCTATAGCGGCGCTTCATTCGGCTCTTCCTTTTTGCCGATTCCGCGTCGTTCCAGCAACACGACCATGGACCGCGCTTGCAGAGGATAGGGGGTGCCGCCGTCGTACGTTTCGAGGGAGCGCAAACCACCTTCTCGTGAGGTGTCCATCCATGCGGTCCAGCGAGAACCGGCACGTAATGCCGGCAAAGTGAATCCAACATCTTCGTGGTGAGCGTTGAGAAGCACGAGGAAGTTTTCATCGCGGAGTTCCCGGCCGCGTTCATCGGTCTCATCCACTCCCTCCCCGGATAGAAACACTCCCAGGTAGTGTAGCGAAGGATCGCGCCACTCGTCCTCGCTTATCTCATTGCCGCTTGGATTAAGCCACAACACATCTTTTACACTTGCACCTTTGATTGGGCGGCCCTGAAAAAAACGCCGACGGTGGAATACAGGATGCCTCTTGCGCAGGCTGATCATTCGCTGCACGAACGCCAGCAAGTCGCGATCTTGAGGCTGCAAATTCCAGTTCAGCCAGCTTGTCGCATTGTCCTGGCAATACGCGTTGTTGTTTCCCAGTTGCGTATGACCGGTGCCATCACCCGCGTACAGCATCGGTACGCCCTGGGACAGCAGCAGCGTGGCCAGGAGATTCCGCTTTTGCTTGGCGCGCAGAGCCTGGATGTTGGAATCTTCCGTGGGACCCTCTGCTCCGCAATTCCAGCTGAGATTATTGTTGTTGCCATCCCGATTCTCTTCGCCGTTGGCTTCATTGTGTTTTTCGTTGTAACTGACCAGATCCTGCAAGGTGAAGCCGTCATGCGCGGTGATAAAATTGATGCTTGCATAGGGACGCCGGCCGCTGTGTGCGTAAAGGTCGCTCGAACCTGTGATGCGATAAGCCAGGTCTCCCAGCAGTCCTTCGCCACCCTTCCAATAAGCACGCACTGTATCCCGGTAGCGATCGTTCCATTCCGTCCATCCCACCGGGAAGTTTCCGACCTGATAGCCTCCTTCGCCGAGGTCCCAGGGTTCGGCGATCAGCTTTACCTGCGAGAGGACGGGATCCTGATGGATGATGTCGAGGAACGCTCCCAAGCGATCAACCTCATGCAGTTCGCGGGCGAGGGTGGCAGCCAGGTCAAAGCGGAAGCCGTCCACGTGCATCTCGAGAACCCAGTAGCGCAGACTGTCCATGATCAGCTGCAGCACCCGCGGATGCTGCATGTTCAGCGTGTTTCCCGTGCCTGTGTAGTCCTTGTAATAGCGAGAACTATCAGGCACAAGGCGGTAATAGGTGCTGTTGTCGATGCCCTTTAGCGAGAGCGTGGGGCCAAGATGATTGCCCTCCGCCGTGTGGTTGTAGACGACATCGAGAATCACTTCCAGTCCCGCGGAGTGCAGGGTCTTAACCATGGTCTTGAATTCGTAGATTGAGTTGGTTGTCAGGTATCGAGGTTCGAGCGCAAAAAATCCGATGGAATTATAACCCCAGTAGTTGCGGAGTCCGCGTTCCGTGAGTCGGCGGTCGTCCATGAAGCTGTGCACGGGCATGAGCTCGATCGCGGTCACTCCCAAGCGCGTGAGGTGTTCGATAACCGGAGCTGTGGCCAGACCCTCATACGTCCCCCGTAAACGGGCCGGAACGTCAGGGTGGCGCATGGTGAATCCCTTGACGTGGAGCTCATAGATCAAGGTATCGTGCCAAGGGATCTTGGGTGGTGCATCAGATTCCCAAGTGAAAGCGGAGTCGATCACTCGGTTCTTGGGCATTCCAATGGCATCATCGCGCCGGTCAAATGACAGGTCCTCCTGCCTGTGTCCGACCCTGTATCCGAAGTGGGCGTCGCTCCACCGGATGGTTCCCTGAACTTGCTTGCCATAGGGGTCGAGTAGGAGCTTGTGGTGATTAAAACGATGGCCTTGCTCCGGGGCGTATGGGCCATACACCCGGTATCCGTACAATTGGCCCGGACGTAGTTCCGGCAGATAGCCGTGCCAGACCATGTCAGTTTGCTCGCGGATCTGGACACGAAGAGTCTCACGTTTCCCAGAACTGTCGAACAGGCAAAGTTCCACTTTCTCCGCGTGCTCTGAGTAGAGCGCGAAGTTGACGCCCTCGCCGTCCCAGGTTGATCCCAAGGGATAAGGTTGGCCAGGCCAAACGATGGGCTGAGGTTCATTGGACATCTATCTTGTATTCCTCCGACGTACCAGAAGGAAGCTTCTTGGAGCTTAGGATACATCCGTGAGGGTCCAAAATCACAATACTGGCGGAATCGATCTGCCGCATCGGAGCCCTGACGGTGTACGACATCGCACACCGGATTGGCGCTTATTTCGGGAAATTGCCGGAGAACGTGTATCTGCATGCCGGAACGAGGATTGGTGCGCGGGCTTTTAACATTAAAGGCAATTCGATCGATCCCAAGACTTTACCCAAACCGTTCTTATGGCTTTCGCCCGCTGAAATCGAGGACTGTCTGTGTATCTACAAAGAGGAACTGCACGGCGTCCGCTCGCAGAGGGGGGTAGTCGCAGCCCTGGATGCGGTGTTGCAAGCTGGCAACGGCGCTGTGTGGTGTAATTTCGTGGCTTTGTTTTCAATCCTGCTAAACGCGCATTGCGCCCCCCCCGCCGGGTCACCAGTAAAGTGCCGTGCAGCAGCGGAACCACGAGAAAGGTGAGCTTCAGCGATTTCCTGGTTCACATACTAATCGTTGTAGACCACTGCCGAGTTCTCGATTTGAAGGGCAAGAAGTTCCGAAAAGTGAGGGCCGTGAATGAGACCTTGTGAACCACCTAGCGAATACTTTGAATTCGTCCACTAAGTGCATACTTCCTCCTCCTATCGCTTGCACTTGTCCTTGGGAACCAGCCTCCGCACCGTAATCGCCTTAGAAGACCCTCGGCGCATCTCGTCGGCGGCTTGCTGGCCGACTTGCGCTTTCAGGAGAGAGTCCGCCTCGGGCCAATCTGTGGTCGCAGTTGAAGCGAGCAAAGAACTCTGCATTTCAGCGCTCAATCCCTTGAACCGGTCTGAAGTGCGAAGTAGCCCTCGAACTGTGTGTTGATCAACCCCTTTGAGAGCTTCGATCTGAATCTGATTACTGCGAAGTCTAAAGGTCTTGCCAAATCCGATGCGAAAGCCGGAGTAATCGATATCACTGCCCAACGAGAGTCTTTCGACCACCGTAGCGTCGAAACTGCTGCCCAAGACAGTGGCTGCGCTCAACTCGCTAAAACGCCTGAGTGTCTCTCGAACTTTGGGTTGAAGGAGGCAATACGGGCGGTCTTGCCAAATCTGATGGATAGTTGAGCCGACAGGCCGTAAGGCAATGCTTTGAGCCAGCGGCCTCACAGCAGTCAGCCCAGCGCCTTCCACTCTTTTCAGCATCCAGGCGAGCGTGATATCAGAAAGCTCTCGGGTCGGATGTCCGCCTCCGACATCACTATGATCTCCAGCAAACCACCGTTGCTCAAGAGCTTGGTCGTCACGATCCTTATTCAACCACACGTGCGGTTCGAAATCTGATCGAAGCTCGTGAAGCGAGAGCCCGTGGTACGCATGCGAGACATTGGGAGGCAGCTTTGTCTGATGATAAGAATTGAAAACTCGTGTGATGAGAAACGCCCTACGAACGGCTACTGGGCGACGCCATGAAGGGCGACGGGAGCCTGTTTACTCGCGAGGACGCGGTGGAAGCCGCTTGGGTAGTGGTCGATCAGGTACTCAAACACCATCCCCGAGTGCGCCCTTACAGGCGCGGCACATGGGGGCCGAAACAGGCAGTCGCTCTGATCGCAGCA
>DASRLI010000338.1:0-12680 GCA_035648535.1 Occallatibacter sp.
ACGCTGGCGTCCCCGCAGGCAGCGCTTGCAGAGCCTCGATAAGCGCCGCTGTGAAGGCCCCGTGCGGCTCGGCCGTCTTTTCGGACGGAGGCACCTCCTTGGCCGTCTGGTCCTGCTGCGCGGCAGAGAACACCAGCGCCGGATTATCTGTGCGCTCGGTCGGCGCAGGCCGCGGCTCGCCGTTGGGAAGCGTCTCGGGCGTCTCGGCAATGTCGCGCGGGTCAAAGGCAAGTGTCCGTTCTCGATACCGGGGACCAATGCCGCGGCTGATGCCGCCGCTGTGGCAACTGTCGAAGATTGCGGTCACGTGAATTCCCTTGTCGAGGGCCGCATTGAAGATACGGGTCATCTCTCGGTCGCGCACGTCGAAGCCGCCCTTGTAGGCATCGGAGGGAACCAGGGTGCTGTCTGCATGAACATACTTGCCGCCCGTGAGAATGGTCAGCTTTGTTCCCTTTGTGTTGACTCGAAGCGAGCCATGGCTGGCATTGTAAAAAACCACCGTGTCGCCGCGTTGCGGCAAGTCAACAAGATATTTCTGCATAGCGGCAAGAATACCGTCATGATCGGTTTGCGCGGCCGGTAGAACTACCACTCCCGAGCGAGGCTTGGGCGGCGCAGGATTGGTGAGCAGAACTACCTGGTTGGCTGGAAATCCAAACTTGGGACTGGTGAGCAGGTCGGCCATGGCTTGCGCATCATTGACCGAGCCGTCCAGATTTGCGAAGCTTCCCAGTTCGCAGCGGCCATAGATGCAACCGGCTGGATGCTGTGCAGTAGTTCCCGCAGGCTGGTAGGTATTGATACCAATGAGCAAGGCGCGTTGGGTCTGCGGGAACGCCAAGGTCCCGGACAGCACGCAGAATAGGGAAAGAAGAGAAGCAACGTGCATTTTCATGACGGTTCCAACTTGGAAGAAACAGAAAATGTCGGAAAGTTGCTCTCCGCGGGGAGAATTGGATCATTCTATCCTCTTCCAATCTGACATTGGAAAAGAAATTTGCTTTATCAAACGAAAGAGCAGGAAATTAGAGAGCTGCACTTATTTGCGCAGGCTTTTGGGTAGCAGCTTAGCCTTCTCTTCCTGCCCGAGCGAGTTCAGCTTCCGGTGCCAGGCCCAGAAACTCCTGAAAGACGTCGTTGGAAAGGAGCTGGCCCTGGGGCGTTAGGCGAAGGGTATTGCCGTCGAAGGTCAGCAGGCCGGTCTCGGCCAGACGGTGCACGGATTCGAGTGCCGGCGCGACCGCTGAACGGCCAAACTCTCGCTCAAGTGAGGCCACTTCGACCCCGGCATTGAGGCGCAGGCCGAGGAACCAGGCTTCCTCCTGCTGGCTCGCCGGAGAGAGCCACGCGGTTTCGACCGGCTGAGGGCCTTCAAGAAAAGGTGCGAGGTTGTCTGTGGTTGTGGAACGAAGCACGTAACCGGGTTCCACATCACTCATTTCGTTCGGGACCGCACGCAACATGGAAGAGGCGTCGAGACCGAGGCCAAGATAGGGCCGCCGCTGCCAGTAGCGGAGATTGTGCCGCGAGCCGAAACCGGGGCGACAGAAATTCGAGATCTCATATTGAACCAGACCCGCGCCGGAGAGTCGCTCGATTGCCAGCGTGTACATCCGGGCAATGGTGTCGTCGGAGGGAACCAGATCGGCGTGGTAGCGGGCGCCGCCTGCGAGCATCTCGCGGCCGAGGCGTGAGTCCTCGTCCACCTCAAGCATGTAGACGCTCGCGTGGGGAACGCCGGAGTCGATGAGCACATCGAGCGATTCCTGCCAGGAGGCGAAGGTCTGGCCTGCGAGGCCGGCGATCAGGTCCACGTTGAGGTTGGCAATTCCAGCGGCGCGCAGGCGGCGAAGGTCGTCCGCGACCGTCGCCCGGTCGTGCAGGCGCCCGCTCGAACGCGCCTCGCGGTCAATGAAGGACTGGACGCCGAGGCTGACGCGGTTTACGCCCGCAGCAACCAGAGCGGCAAGACTGTCGTCGGCAAGCTGCCCCGGAGCGCACTCGACCGTGATTTCGGCCCCGAAATCGAAATCGAACGCCGACCGCATCGCATCAAATATACGAGCCAGCAGTTCCGCGGCCAACAGGCTGGGAGTTCCACCGCCCAGATAAACGGTGTCCACAATGCGCGGCAGTTCGACCCCCATTTCAAGGGCCCATCGTTCAGCCGCAATCAAATCGTGAATCAGTCGATCAACATAGCGAGCATGATCGCTGGCTGGATAAACTCCCGAGGCAAAGTTGCAGTAGGTGCACTTCGACCGGCAAAAGGGGATGGAGATGTAAATGCCAAGTGCGTTGTCCCGGTCGGGCGTCATAAGTAGATTGTTTCACGGACGCGGGCGGCGTCCTTGCCCCCCAACGCTTCACTAATGTTTATCCAATCAAGGAAGGAAGGAGAAACGGTTGAAGGCTTGGCCGGTTTTGGGTATTTCCCTTATCGAAATCATCTTGCTCCTCGCTCATTGGTTTCTGTTTCACACATGGATCGAGTTCTGGAACAGCCCCAGTTCAGCCACGATTCTTGCGCTGCGGGTTGTGCTGTTAGTGCTGGCGTTCAGCTTCATTGTTGCGGCGCTGCTCGGCTTCAGGTTTGCAAATCCATTTATTGTCCTTATTTACAAAATTGCCGCAGTCTGGCTGGGATTTCTTAACTATTTGTTCCTGGCCGCCTGCCTGAGCTGGCTGGCGTGGTACGCGTGGCTGGCTTCGGGGTTGAGCCCAAATCCGGCTTCGGCGCGGCCTGTCATCGCCGGCACTCTTTCTGCCATTGCTTTGGCAGCGGGAATTTATGGACTGCTGAATGCGCGCTGGATCCGGGTGCGGCGGATTCCGGTGACGCTGCCGGGGCTGCCGGAGAGCTGGCATGGGCGCAGGGCGGTGGTGTTGAGCGACCTGCACCTGGGCAACATTAATGGAGTGGCGTTCAGCCGGCGCTTGGTGGCGCTGGCGGCCGGGCTGCGGCCGGACATTGTGTTCATCCCCGGCGATCTGTTCGACGGGTCAAAGGCCGATCTCGATAAGCTGGCTGCTCCGTTCAAGGAGCTTGCTACGCCATTCGGAGTCTACTTTTCGACCGGCAACCACGAGGAGTTTGGCGGCACGGAGCACTACCTTGCGGCGGTCACTCGTGCCGGCATCCGGGTCCTGCACAACGAAAAAGTCACCGTGGACGGCCTGCACATTGCCGGAGTCCCCTTTAGCGACTCGACCAGCCCGATTCGCCTCCACGCGGCCCTCGAGGGAATGGGACTGAGCCGGGACGAAGCCAACATTCTTTTGAACCATATGCCCAGCCGGCTGCCCATTGTGGAGCGGGCGGGCGTGAGCCTGCAAGTCTCCGGGCACACTCATGGCGGACAAATCTTTCCTTTCACCTTGCCCACGCGCCGCGTCTTCGGCAGGTTTACCTATGGACTGCATCGGTTCGGCTCGCTGCACGTATACACATCGAGCGGGGCCGGAACGTGGGGTCCACCGATGCGGGTGGGCACTCATCCGGAAATAGTGTTGCTCGAATTCGCGTAGAAGTGTTCTCATGGTTCTTCACTTCTGAATTGATTTCATTGATTTGGAAAGAGGACGAACCATGCGGCTATCATGCAGACGCTTTCTTGGCACACGCCTTTTTGGATTGACAATGGTGGCAACACTGTTTGCCGTCGGCGCTCTGAGCGCACAGCAAGCCGGCCGGAGCGGGCAAACCACGCCCGACCTGAATTTTCCTACCGTGCTGTACGGCGCAGCCTACTACAACGAGTACATGCCCGGAGACCAGGCTGCCCGCCTGGACAAGGACGTGGCCCTGATGAAGTCCGCGGGGCTGAATGTTGTGCGCATGGGCGAATCGACCTGGAGCCTGTGGGAACCCCAGGACGGCCAATTCGAATACGCATGGATGGACCGGATCGTCGAAGCGATGGGCAAGGCCGGCATCAAGGTGATCCTGGGTACGCCGACGTATTCGATTCCCGCGTGGATGGCACACCAGCATCCTGAAATGCTGGCGCGATACGCGGACGGGCGCGAGAACTCCTATGGGCCTCGACAGAACATGGATACCGATTCGCCCGCCTATCGTTTCTATTCCGAGCGGCTCATCCGGCACATCGTGGCGCACTACAAGGACAATCCCACCGTCATCGGCTGGCAGCTCGACAACGAGACTTCGAGTTACAACGCCGCAAACACGGATGTCTTCATCGGATTCCAGCATTACCTTGAAAAGAAATTCGTCACCCCCGAGGCGCTTAGCAATGCCTGGTTCATGAACTACTGGGGTGAGAATCTGCACACCTGGGAAGATCTGCCCATCCCCGATCGTGCGCAGAGCACGGGCTACAAGTTGGAGTGGACACGCTGGAGCCAGATGCGCGTGACGGATTTTCTGCGCTGGCAGGCGGCGCTGGTACGCGAATGCGCGGGGACCAGCCAGTTTGTGACCACCGACTACGGCAGCATGATGCGCCACGACGTCAACGAGGAGGCGATAGCCTCGTTCCTAGACATTCCGGCCGACAACATTTACCACGGGACACAGGATCACTACGACGGCTCATTCCAATCCCTGCAGGGAGATTTCACGCGTTCAATCAAGCACGGAAATTTCCTCATTACCGAAACCAATGCGCAGACCACGGGTTGGAGTTCGGCGTTCCAGTTTCCGCCCTACGACGGGCAGATGCGCGAGGACGTGTATACGCATCTCTCCAACGGCGCCAACATGGTGGAGTACTGGCATTGGGCATCGATCGCGGCCAACCAGGAGACGTATTGGAAGGGCGTCCTTTCGCATGATCTCGAACCGAATCGCGCCTATGCGGAAGTCGCCCGTACGGCGCATGAGCTGGAAAAGATCGGGCCGCACCTTGTGGGGTTGCAGATTCACAACCAGGTAGCGATTCTGTGGAGTCGCGATTCTGCCAACGCCATCGGCTTCATGCCGTTCACGTCGAACGCATCGGCCCCTTGGGCACCCGGGCAGGCGACAGCAGGCTACGACACGCTGGTGAAGCAGTTGCACAAGTCGCTCTATGATCTGAACGTGGGTTCGGACTTCGTGTTTCCGTCGACCCAGGATTTCTCCGCATACAAGCTGCTGATTGTTCCGGCACTTTACATTTCGGACGACGCACTACTCCAGAGAATTTCGGATTACGTGAAGAACGGCGGGCATGTGGTGATGACGTTCAAGAGCGGATTTGCGAATGAAAACTCGGCTGTTCGATGGGTGCGGGCGCCGGGACCACTGCGCGAGGCTGCGGGCTTCAGCTACCAGGAGTTTTCAAACCTGGAAAAGCCGCTGGCGCTGAAGGGCGATCCATTCCACGCAGGCACAGACAACCTGGTGAGCTATTGGGCAGAGTTCCTGATGCCTGAACATGCCAAGGTGATTGCAACGTACGATCATCCTTTCTTTGGAAAATGGCCGGCAATTACGGAGAACGAATTCGGCACGGGCACGCTGCTGTACGAGGGAACCTATCTCTCCGATGCGCTGCAAACGGCGGTGCTGAAGACTGAGTTGGAGAAGTTCGGGCTAGGTGGACTCGACCAAAAACTGCCGGCGGCGATCCATGTGCAACACGGCGTCAACAGGTTAGGCAAGAAGCTGCACTACTACTTCAACTACTCGAGCTCTGAAGCAGTGGCAACCTATGCCTACGGCGCGGGAACAAATCTGCTGGACGGGAAGGCCGTGGCGAAAACCGCGGACCTCACACTCGCTCCGTGGGATTTAGCTATCATTGAGGAACGTTAAGGAGAAGATAGATTGACTACAGATGCTCCCCCGGCCCACCACGGCAAGGCTGCCGTGATTCGAACCCGTCTGTCCGGATTCGATCTGCTGCTAAATCCGCGGCTCAACAAAGGTACGGCATTTACTGAGGAAGAGCGCGACGTTTTTGGATTGCACGGCTTACTGCCCCCTCACGTCGGAAGCCTTGAAGATCAACGGAAGCGTCGCAAGTTCTCACTCGATAATCGCATCTCGGCCTTCAGCAAGTACCGCCTGATGCGCGATCTGCAGGATAACAATGAGACGCTTTTCTACTCTTTCATTGCGCACAATATTGAAGAGTTGCTGCCTATTGTCTATACGCCGGTGGTAGGCGAAGGGTGCCAGCGTTTCAGCGAGATATGGCGCAAACCGCGTGGGATGTTCCTTAGCTATCCCAACAAGAATCGCATCGAGCAGATACTCGCTAACTCGCGCTATGACGATGTACGCTGCATCGTGGTGAGCGACGGAGAGCGCATTCTCGGATTGGGAGACCAGGGCGCCGGCGGGTTGGGAATTCCCATCGGCAAAATGGCGCTCTATACCGCGCTGGCCGGGATTCCTCCGGAACACTGCCTGCCTATCCTGCTTGATGTGGGCACTGACAATGACGCTCTGCTCAATGATCCGATCTATATCGGCTGGAAGCACAAGCGGGTGCGCGGCCAGGAGTACGACGACTTTGTGGAAGCGTTTGTGTCGGCGGTCGAAAAACGCTGGCCGCACATACTGCTGCAATGGGAAGACTTTGCCGGCGTGAACGCGGCGCGGCTGCTGGACCGCTATCGCGACCGGCTCTGCACCTTCAACGACGACATCCAGGGAACCGCGGCTGTAACCACCGCCACGCTACTGGCTGCCGTTCACGCAACAGGCGTTCCGCTCAGCAAGCAGACGATTGCCATGTTCGGTTCGGGTGCTGCGGGAATCGGCATTGTGAACCTGTTGATCACTGCGATGAAGGAAGAAGGGCTGACAGATGAGCAGGCACGCAAGCGCATCTACGCCTTCAATCGTTATGGGCTGCTCGTCGAGGGTTGCCAGGGGATTCGGCCAGGGCAGGAGCCGCTGGTGCGCAAGCGCGAGGACGTTGCCGGATGGAAGCTCTCCGGCACTGGTGCCATTTCCCTGCTTGATGTGGTGCGTAACGCCAAGGTAACCGTGTTGGCCGGCGTCTCTGCGCAGGCGGGCGCATTTACTGAAGAGATTGTTCGCGAGATGGCCCGGCACATTGACAAGCCAGTAATCTTTCCCCTGTCGAATCCTACATCCGTATCCGAGGCTGCGCCCGCCGACTTGCTGCGCTGGACCGAAGGACGCGCTCTGGTTGGGACCGGGAGTCCGTTTGCTCCGGTCGAAGTGAATGGCAAGATGGTTCGCATCGCGCAGATCAACAACTCGTATATCTTTCCAGGGCTCGCTCTCGGAATCCTCGTCTCCAAGGCCCGGCGCGTTACCGACGGCATGATCATGGCTGCGGCCAGAACGCTCGCTTCTCTGTCTCCTGCACGCGCGGACAAGGACGCGGCGCTGTTGCCGCCGATAGCCGACTCGCGCAAGGTAGGCCTGGTGGTGGGCGAAGCGGTCGCGCTGCAAGCCATTGCCGATGGTGTTGCCGAAGGGGGGGGCGAGGAGACGTTGAAAGAAAGACTTCTTGAATATGTCTGGGAGCCGGTCTATCTGCCCTACGAACGGATCAGCTGAAAGGGTGCGTCCTTCACGGAAAATTCTTGACAATTGCCTGATTGCCAACTAGAACTCAGGCGTTGGGGGCAGTTCTGCTCGCCGGCAAGATTTTCCTCGGAGGAAGAAGACACCATGAGAATCAAAGCGTTATTTTTAGTTGCGCTCGTCGCTGCATGCGTTGGCTGCAATACAGCACCTCCGCCCACACCCGCCCCGGACACAACCGCACAGGATCAAGCCGCTATCAAGGCGCTTGAGGATAAATTCACCGCCGCATTCAACGCCAAAGACACCAGCGCGATCATGTCGCTCTACGTTCCCGATCAGAGCCTGATTGTGTTCGATGCATCTGTGCCGCGGCAATACACGGGCGCGGACGCATACAAAAAGGATTGGGACAGTTTCTGGACCATGTTCCCCGGTAAGACAGATTTCACTCTCAGCGATCTCGACGTCACTGTCGGCGGAAACGTCGCCTACAGCCATAGCATCCAGCACGCCACGATGACGGACAAGAAGGGCAAGAAGATGGAAATGACTGTCCGCGTAACCGACGGATACAAGAAGGTGAACGGCCAGTGGCTCATCAGCCACGAGCACGTATCCGTTCCCGTGGACTTCACCACCATGAAACCCGACGTCAACTCGAAGTAAACTGGCGCGGAATCTTTGACTCCCAGGTCTCGTCCGCCGCGGCGAACGAGACCTGGGGAGCCCGGCACGGCCGCACGCATAACGGATTCCCAATGAAATCATGATGACCGATGCGAGGTGCAATGCCGCCGATGCAATTCGATCAACCGACCGGTCGCGATGAGGTCTGGCCCGCTCTGCCCCAGGGTAATTGGAGCGGTACTTGCGCCACCCTGCAACTCTGGATGCAGATTGTTGGCAAAGTGCGGCTGGCCCTCATGCCGCCTATCAACCATTGCTGGGGTGTTACGCTTTACCCCACCATTCGCGGCGTGACCACATCACCGATGCCGTATGGCAACCGCGCCGTGCAGATTGACTTTGATTTTGTCGACCACGTGCTCCTGGTCGAAACTTCCGCAGGCGATCGCAGAACCATTCCGCTCAAACCGATGACTGTAGCGGAGTTCTACCGGCAGTTGATGGCTGCGCTTGAAAGCCTCGGCACGCCGGTGCGCATCTGGCCGGTGCCGGTCGAAATTGCAGATCCCATCCGCTTCGAGCAGGACGATGTGCATAAGGACTACGACGCGGAATATGTGCAGCGCTTCTGGCGCATCCTGCTCGAAACCACGCGCGTCTTCACCATATTTCGCGCTCGTTTTCGTGGCAAAGTCAGCCCGATCCATCTCTTCTGGGGAGCGCTTGACCTGGCTTGCACCCGCTTTTCCGGCCGCACCGCGCCCGAGCACGCCAGCATGCCGGGACTGGCCGACCGCGTTACTCGCGATGCCTACTCACACGAAGTGAGCAGTTGCGGGTTCTGGCCAGGGATGCCCGGCGTCGAGCCGCTTTTTTACAGCTACGCTTATCCTGAGCCGCCCGGCTACAGGGAGCATTCCATCACGCCCGGCGCAGCCCGCTTCGATGCGAACTTCGGAGAATTCGTGCTGCCCTATGAAGATATGCGGAGCTCGGCAAACCCCGAAGCAGCTCTGCTTGAGTTTTTGCAGAGCACCTATGAGGCAGCCGCAAACTGCGCCAATTGGGACCGGGCTGCGCTTGATTGCGCACCGGACAAACCTTGAGCTGCTTTTCACTCCCCAACGGGCGGGACTTGTTGCAGCAGCCGCTTCCAGGTTTTCTGATTCTTGCGGAAGCCTTTCTTCAAATCTTCCAGGATGCGCTCGAAGTCGGCGTTGGTGCGGAGATTGTTCCACGCTGGGTTCTTCTGGAACCATGGGTAGTTTTCGTTGCCTAGATAAATTGCGCGGCGGAGCCAATGGAGCGCCTCGCTGGAGTCGCCTTCTACTGCGAAGTACGTAGCCAGGCGGTAGGCCATTTCGCTATCGGCTTCGGCGCCGGCAAGGGTGTCGTCCTTCAAGAGCGCCGCTGCACGCTCACGCGCGCCTGCCTGCACGTAGCACAACGCCAGCGTTGGCACGGCAATGCGCAGCGAGTCGTCGTCGCGAATCACGCCTTCAAGAATTTCGATGGCCGCGTCGAGATGGCCCAGGCGCATCTGCTGGTACCCGGCCGAGGTGCGCAGGAGCGGATGGCGGGGCTCGAGGGCGAGACCTTTTTCAAGCTCATCCCCGGCCAGCTCGATTTGGTTTTGATAGTGGTAAACGCGAGCGCGGTGGTTGTAGAGGATGGGCGCGTTTGCAGGGTTGAGCTTGAGTGCGCGGCTGAAGTGGGTAAGCGCCTCGTCGTACATACCGTCGCCTCGAAGTGCGATACCTGCGACCATGTGAACGTTCCAGTCGTTGGCCGCGCTGGCGAGCAGGTTGGCGATGCCGTGACGGGCAGACTCCTTTTCGCCGCGCGAGAGCAGCATGTAGATGCGGTAGAGATTGGCCTCGGTGGAAGCAGGGTCGAGCTTGAGAGCCTGGTCGAAGGCGCGGCGGGCGCGCATCACGTGAATCTGGCCGCCAAAGCCGTGCCGCGCGTATTGCAACTCGGCAATGCCAAGGCCGGTCCACGCCGGAGCAAAGCGTACAACGCCAAGCGTCACGTTCGAAAGCAGGGCATGCGCGCGATCGAGATCGGCGCGCGAACCGGTGCGCACCATGAACGAACTAAGCAATGCGCGCCCTTGCAGATACTTCTCGCTCAACGCGCCCGCAAGCGAGGCGTCACTTGGCGCTAGGCGCGTGGTCGTGCGTGGGGAGTCGATCTGGTCGCCGGCCGAGAGGCCGTGAAGCGCGGCAAATACTTCGTTGGAGATTTCCGTCTGAACGGCAATCAGATCGAGCGAGGCGACGCGAATCGCTCCGCCCGAGCGCACGCTTTGGGAGGCCACGTCGAGGAGTTGCCAGTTAAGATCAAATCCATTTGTGGAGCGAAGAAAGTTGCCGGCGAGCACGAAGGAGACCAGCAGCTTCTGCCCCACGGCCAGCGGGTCCATTTGCGCGATAGGCAACGGCATCAGCGTACTTGAGGGGCGGACGATGAGAGCGGGAATGCGCGCCAGGCGGGCGGCAATGGCGTCGGCGAGGGCGAAGCCGTAGAGCGGTGCCACCTCCGTTGCGCCCAGGTTGGCGAAGGGCAAAACTACGAGCGAATTTGTTTGCGCGCGCTCGCCGGCCGACTCGCGAAAGCGCTCGGCAAGCATGGAGAGAAATCCTGTGGCTCGCTTTTCAGCCTCGGGACCGGTGGTGGGCAGGTTGGCAGCAGCCTCGCCGGGAATGATGCCGGTCTCAATCTGCAGCGCCTTCATAATGGTCTTGAGGGCTTCGCGGACTTCGGCGGCGGAGGTATAGCGCGCACCAGGATTTTTCTCGAGGCAGGCCGCGATTACGCTCTTGAGCTCCGGCGAAATTTCAGGAACTATCTCGCTGAGGTCGGCGGGTTCTGAGAACTGGATGGCGCGAATAGCCTGGAAGTCCTCGTCGTTGGGGCGCGCGAATGGATGGCGGCCGCTGGCCAGCTCATAGAGGATGACGCCGAGGGCCCATACGTCAGACTGCGCGCTGGATTGGCCGGTAACAAACTGCTCGGGGGCCATGTAGCGTATGGTTCCGCCGCGAGCGGTGTAGGTAGCGGCCACAACCGTATCCCTGGCCAGTACCGGCTTCGAGGGGTCGAAGGCTGCGTCTTCGGGGCGGAGACGGCGGGCCAGACCGAAGTCGAGAATTTTGACGAGACCGCCGTCAGTGAGCATTACGTTCTGCGGCTTGAGGTCGCGATGGAAGATGCCCAGCGCGTGCGCGGCCTGGAGTCCATCGGCGATCTGGATGCCAACCGAGAGCATCAATTGCAGGCTGGCGGGACCGCGGGCGATGAGCAGGTCGAGCGACTGGCCGGGCACGTACTGCATCGCGATGTAGCCCTCGTCGCCGCTTTCGCCTACCTCGTAGATGCCGCAGACGTTCGGATGTTCGATGGCCGAGGCCAGGCGCGCTTCGCGCAGCACGGTGGAACGCATCTGCTCGACGGTGAGCAGGCCGGCGCGCAGAATCTTGAGCACCACAGGACGCTGGAGCAGCGTGTCGTTGGCCAGGTAGACCACGCCACTGCCTCCGGCGCCCAAGCGGCGGAGAATTTCGTAATGTTCAATCGTCTTACGCGCCATCGCTGCCCCAAGTTTACCTGGCGATCCGTCAGGAACGTATAAAGCGGCGGCCACCTGTGCAAAAGATTTTGGAATTGAAGCGGTTGGCGGTTCGGATAGCGGCATGCTAGCCGGACAAACCTCACCATCCCTTGTGGCTGCGAAGGTTGGCGTGCGATGAATCTGTTAACGTCGTAGCTGAGAATGAACGACTTATGCAAAAGTGCCGCGGGAATGGGCCGGCGCGGGGAGATCCAGGCCGGCTGCGGGCCTTTACAGATGCGGCTGTTGACATGCCTGTTTACCGTGCTGCTTTTGGTAGTGGCGGCGAAAGCGATCCATGCGCAGCAAACCGCGCCACAGACACCGAAGCCGGAGACAACTCAGACAGAAACCCAACAGCCGGGCGCAGGTGCGCAGGTGCACACTGGAACTTCCAGCGGGCTCAATGCCGATACGCGTCTTGAGAACCTGCTGGCTGATCATCAGTTCATTCGCATTGAGGGTGAGCTGGACCAGTTGCCGGCGCGGCAGGCGCAGTTTTACCGCGGGATTCTTGCCAACAGAAATAACGACCTGAAGAAGTCGATCGAGTTACTGGAGCCGCTGGTAGACGAAGTTGCTGCGAGCAGCGATACAAGACATGAGAAGTTGCTGCGCAGGGCTCTGGCCGAGGACTACCTGCGCGAAGGCGACTGGACTAAAGCGGCCACGGCCTACCAGACACTGGAGACTCGGCTCGAGGGCAAGCTTGGCAGGGACGAGCAGGACGAGATCGAGATGCCGCTGAAGATGCTTCCGCTGGCCCAGGGCAATCCACCGATGACGGTTGATCCGTGCGATCCGTTCAAGCTGCAAGTGAGCAAGAATCCGCTGGGGCTGACCGATATTCCTGTGTTTGTGGACGCGCGGCCGCATAGCTGGATGCTGGATCCGACCGCGCCGTTTAACCTGATTGCGCGCTCGCTCGCCAAGGAAGCAGGATTGACGGTCTCGGCGGCGGCGGTGACGATTCACACACTG
>DASRLI010000339.1:0-4155 GCA_035648535.1 Occallatibacter sp.
CTCCGAGCACACCCTGGAAGAGGTTGGCCAAAGCTTCCAGGTCACCCGCGAGCGCATCCGCCAGATCGAAGCCAAGGCGCTGCGCAAGCTGCGGCACCCGTCGCGCAGCCGCAAGCTGAAGGCGTTTGTGGAAGGCGTGAAGAAAATGTAAGGGTGTTGAGATCAATGGAACAGAAAACCCGCTTAACGACGCGGTGGCAAAACCACCCAATGGGGAATTAATGCCTTAAGCGATGCCCGCAGCAGCTACGTGGACCCCGCCCGAATGGGGTGACCACACCAAACGTCAAAAATCGTACGCTAGCGGCGTCGCCGCGGTCCGGGTTGCCTTTACTTCCGGCTTGCCGACAAACCACCCGGAACTCGTCTGGGAGGACCGATAGAATTCTTATTGAGCGCGAAGGCCTGTACTCAACAAAGGACAGCCAACTACTGGATTCAATGACCGCCCGCAAGAGGCCGAACATGCACGACAAGTTCCCTTAGAAACTGATCGGAGTTCATAAACATAGCGAAGTCGCCTCCAGAAATCGGCACAAACTCTTTTCGGGGGGCCTGAATCGCTTCGAGATATTTTCGGGCAAGCTCCGTGGGTGTAGTGAAGTCCTCCGTTCCCTCGAAGAAGAATATCGGAATTGCAAATTTGAGTCCGAGCTCCTTCATCGTTTCGGACCGCGTTTGGGACCAGAGGTGTTCTCCGCTCAAATTCTGGCCATCGAAAGAATCGTTCAGATCTCGCACGGAATAACCGGGAGCGACCAAAGCAAGTCCAAGGGTCCCGTAGAGGAATCGATAGGAGCCTTCGAAACGGTTCGACCACTTGCGCTGCACCTGGTACCCCCGACCGTCTGCGTAGGGTGGCGGACCAATGCTCTTCAGCTCATCGAAGGCCTGTTGGTTGCCTGCAGCGCGAGCCTTCTTCAACAAGGCTTCATAAGCCATCGCGTAATTTTGGGTTTCGTCGGCGACCTGACCGGTGCCAACGTACGCGAAGAAAAGGTCAGGTTTTTCTCGAATCATTCGGAGGCCAAGGATCGTGCCAAACGAATGAGCGACCAGGATTACTTTGCGCTTTCCCAGATGTTTACACAGATATTCCGTTAATTCGATTCCATCCTGCGTCATGCGATCCAGGGTCATCGTAGGCGCAACCGACGCCGCAACCACCGGCGCATCCAACTTCCGATGCGCCTCTACTAGCCAATAGGGCAATCGCATGAAGGAACCCGCTCAAGCGAGGCCAAAGAGTTCGGCTCAGTAGCTATCGCTTGTTGCGGCTACCGGCGCAGATCGGTGGGCGTCCGCTACACTGGTCCGCATGGCTCGCTTCCTCATCTTTGTTGCATTCCTGATCGCGACCTTTGACTGCACACACGGCCAATGGGAGATTCTGGAAGCACATACCACGGCTAGCCTTCTGGGCATCGAAAGCATAGACAACGGAGTAGCTTGGGCCAGCGGTATCCTTGTGGTCCATCTTCTGTGGCTTGCGCTGGTGATTTTTGGTGCCCTCTGGACGCGTGGGAGACCCGTGTTGAGCGCGTTGCATATACTGGCGCTGCTCTGGGGAATTATGGTGGAGGTGAGCCCGTGGCAGTGCCCTCTGACTCTGATGGAACAGTATTTTGAAGCGCAGGCCGGTCTCCGTGCGTACCACGATAGTTTCCTGCTGCACTACCTGGACGCGATCGTGTATCCCAATCTTCCCGACTGGACCGTGACGAGCGCGGGTACTTCCGTATGCGCTCTCAATCTTGGAATCTATTGCTGGCGGTTCGGAAAGGACTGGGTTTCAAGAAAGACGACACGTTGAGATCCCAAATGAAAATACCGGTGAGCGTTACGGCGTTTCCCGAAATAGTGCGGTCTTTGTTGCTGAGTGCAGGGCCGCCGCTCCCCGTCATCAGCCATTCGATCGATTTACGATACAGCTTGGCAATCCTGAACAGGATCGTGGCGCCGGGTTCCTTGAGCCCGCGTTCGATGGCCAAAAGTTGGCTGTGAGCAATGCCGACAGGGACCTCAGTGTAGCGGGCGCGGAGGACGCCGTGCTCGGTGATGGTGGCGGTTACGCATTTGGCTGGGGTTACGTCGAATGCGGGGTTGCGGATGGAGCGGCCAACGGGAACATCACCGGAATCAGGTTGAACCTCCAGCGGCGGCTGCCTTGGTCGCGTGGCGCTGACCGCCGCCATCCTGGCAGTTCGGCCGGTGCCCAGGATAGGTCGAGCTTGAGATTTGGTTCGACCAGCCCGTTCGGTATTGCGGGCGCCGACGCGGGGACAGCCGCCCTCACCATCTCCGCCACAGCGGCAACCAGTAGTATCGCTCAGGTGTGTCCCCTGCGCAACGGAGGCAGGTGGTACAACGCCGGCGCGGTTCTCGCCTGCATCTTGTTCTTCGGTATGCGAACGTATTCCTACCCGCTTTTGATGATGAACACGGTTTTGTCATCAATGCGGTCAGGCTCATCAATCTGCTGCAGGTGATCGTCATTCCTTACCGCATGCTCCAGGATCGCGTTGCAGATTTGTTTTGCCGGCTCTTGTTTGTGTTTTTCGATAATTCGTTCGATCTCTTGCCTGTCCCGCTCATCGCTGCCGTCATAAACGCCGTCTGTATAAAGGAAAAGGATGTCTCCTCTACCCATCAGGTTGATTTCAGCCAAGTCAGAGGAACTCATCTGACTCGTACGAAGTTTAAGAGAAACATACTTGCTTCGGTCAGGATGGTCCTCGGGAATTTCGAGTCCAAGCGCGGGGAATTGCACCATGCAATCCTTCTTGATCTCCATGAACCTCCCATATTTTGCGGAGAATACAAGCGGTGGTGGATGCCCGAAGTTTACAAAGCGAAAGAGTCCATCAGGGCGTATCTCCCCGTACAACATGGTCGCGATTTCCTGGGGACTGTCTTCCGTGTCTCGGCTCAAAGCATTCCTGGCGGTAACGGACCGTGCAAGCCGGAGGTTAATTCTCTCGAAGAAATCTGGCGTTGTTTTCCCATTGCAATCAAGCTCAGAAAGCATAGCCGTATGAAAAGTGTCATGCACCGTCGACGCAATCTTGGCCGCGATGATCCCATGTCCCTGGGCATCGACCAACAGCACCCCCGCAGTGGTATAGAGCTCTTGCAGGTTCTCGGCAATGCTCAGTTGCTCTGAGCTCTTCGCCTGCCTGTATTCGGCGGCGTCGGCGAAGGTGTAGTCCGGTCTGGCTTGCAACCACTGCACATGAACATCGACTCCGTTTTGCGGTATCGAGCCCTCCAGAGGAGGTTCCAGGTACTTCTTGGATAACTTGTTAGCGCGGGCTATACGTGCGCCGATGTTATAGCGCTGTTGAAAGTTGATGTACTCAATGAGATCGCCGCCCACTTTCTCCGCAGGAATCGAGTTGCCGAACATCTCAATTCCAGCCAACTGGGGGATCGCACCCTCCACTGGCATCAATCTCTTACGAAGATATTCGTCAATGCTTGGAACTAATGGCGCCGTCACCATATCAGGGGTCTGAACTGTAATTGCCTCTCCTATAAATCCTCAAGCTAAAGGGACACCTTCAATTGTACTTGAGAGTACCGAGTTCCGTCCTACCGGGTTGCACCAGGTCCGGCAATCTGCATGGTCGGGCGTGAGTACTCGATACTGAGGTCTATCCACTCGTCAACCAAACGCTTGAAGCGTTTGTGGGTGGCAATCTGGCGGCGAATCTCCTTCACCGATTCCTGACGGACGTACTCCGTGCGGCTTTTCATCCGGCGGGTATAGCTGATCTGCCAGTAGGTGTTCCTCGCCAAAATTACGATCGGCTGTCGAATCAAGTACATCGACCGGGTATCCAATTCGGCTCTTTCACATGTAAGACTGGCCTTATGCTCCGCCCACTAAGACTCATTCTTGTTCTCTTTTCTCGATTCTTTCACTCACGCCGCGATCTGCTCTTGGAAAACCTGGCACTGCGGCAACAGCTTGGAGTTCTGCAACGAAGGCGTCCTCAACCGCGGTTTGGTATTTCTTACAAACTCTTCTGGGTGATCTTGCGAAGGCTTTGGCCGGGATGGAATCGGGCGCTGATCCTCATCCAACCTGAGACTGTTGTTCGCTGGCACCGAGCGGGTTTCAAGTTGTATTGGAGGTGGCTCTCGCGGCATCGG
>DASRLI010000340.1:0-5302 GCA_035648535.1 Occallatibacter sp.
ACCACCTCAACCCCTACCTGAACTACCACCGCCCCTGCGCCCAGCCGGAGGTCGAAATCGATGCCAGGGGACGAAAACGTGTCCGCTACAAACGCTTCCAGACACCGCTCGAAACCCTGATCGCGATGGAAAAACCCAACCAATACCTGCGGCCTGGACTCAGCGTCCACGTTCTACAGCGCATCCAGATGGCCCGCAGCGACACCGACGCCGCGCAACGAATGCAACACGCCAAAGCCAAACTCTTCGACCAACTGCGGACCGCCGGTTGAACCGCGAATCCTCAAAAACAGGCGGTGGAAATATGGAAATCAAAGTGCCGATTCCCACATTCCCACCGCCACCACTGCTACACTCGCCCAGAACGATCAACAAAAGGAGCCTTCCCAAGCACGACTACTCCACAGCCTTCAGGCTCATCCTTCAATTGGAAAAGACTGTTTTATCTTGTCAATTCGTGGACAAAATTACGCCAGGCGAAGGGTCGAAAGGCCACGCCTACGGTGGTGATCGTCGATTCGCAGTCCGCCAAGACGGCGCTAAAAGGGGGCGGCGCGGTTACGACGCGGGCAAGAAGATCAAGGGCCGCAAGCGGCACATCGCGGTAGACACCGAAGGAAACCTGCTGACCGTTGTCGTGCATTCGGCCGGCATCCAGGACCGTGTGGCAGCCCGCGCCGTGCTGATCCGCCTGTTCTGCCGCTTCGATAGCATCACGAAGGTCTTCGTCGACGGTGGTTACTCAGGCAAGCTGATCGGCTGGTCCAAGGAGATGTTCGGATACGACGTCGAGGTGGTTCAAGCACAATGAGTTACACAAGTTCCAGGTACTGCCCAAGCGCTGGATCGTCGAACGCACCTTCGCCTGGCTCAACTGGTCACGCCGTCTCTCCAAAGACTACGAACTGCGCACATTCACGATGGATCGGCGGTACAGGAAAACATCGTCCGCCTAATGTGGAGTGCCCGGCTCTTTTTAAATCAGTTCTCCTGAGAGAAACTGGTACAAAAGATCGGGCTGACCAGGTTCAGGCATTGAGTATTGCTAGAATCGGAACGCAATTGATAAGGAGGGGTGAGACGTGATGAAGATATTTGCGCGTGTTTTTTTGCTGGCTTGTGTATCTCTTGTGGCTGTGAGTGACCGGGCACAGGTAGCAGCTCCGGCGACGGATACCGCGACTCCGAAACAGATTGCCACGATGCGGGCAAAGCTGGCTGATTGGCCTCAGTTGGGATACTACCGTGAGGCAAATGAGGCGCTGCCCCCGGCAACTGCGGGCGAAGATCGAGTGGTGTTCTATGGGGCATCGGTGGCAGAGTACTGGGGGAAGAGGGGCAGCATGTTCTTTCCAGGTAAGCCCTATATCAACCGAGGTATCGGAGGGCAGACGTCGGCGCAGATGCTGGTGCGGTTTCGGCAGGATGTGATTGACCTGCATCCGGCGGCTATTGTGATTCTGGAAGGGACGAACGATATCTCTGGAAATACGATGACCCCACAGATGTCGGAGAACAACTGGCAGTCGATGGCCGAGCTAGCGAAGGCGAATGGAATTCGGGTGATTTTTACCTCTATTACGCCTTCCTCGGACTTTCCTTGGCATAGAGGATTGCATCCGGCGGGAAAGATTCGAGCGCTGAATGCGTGGTTGAAGGAATATTGTGCCAGCCATTCGTTGATCTACGTGGACTTCTACCCATCGCTGGTGAATGCGGAGGGCGGGATGAAGGCAGACCTTACGGTGGATGGCGTTCATGCGACTCCGAAAGGCTATGCAGTGATGGCTCCGTTTGTACAGGCCGGCATCGACCAAGCACTGCGCTGAGAGTGAAGGGTTGTTTCCTGGTAATTTCAGAATCCCCGGCTTTGCCGGGGAGGCAGTAGAAGTTTGACGTATTCGGGAGTCGCCCCAGAAACTCCTCGTCGTGAGCCGCCAAGCAAACGACAAGGGGCAACTGGATGGATGATTTCGAGAGCCTGAGCTACTCGAAGTGGGAGTGCAAGTACCACATAGTGTTTATTACCGAGAGGGCGAAGGAAAGTGCTTTATGGAAATCTGAGACAGTATTTAGGCGAAGTATTCTGCAAGCTGGCGGAGCAGAAGGAGAGCCGGATTGAGGAAGGCCATCTGCTGGTTGACCATGTCCATATGCTGATCTCGATTCCACCGAAGTTCGCGGTGTCGCAGGTGGTCGGATTCATCAAGGGCAAGAGCGCGATCCATCTGGCGCGGGTGTATGGGGAGCGCAAACAGAACTACGCAGGTCAGAGCTTCTGGGCGCGCGGTTACTTCGTTTCGACTGTAGGCCGGGATGAGACCACCATCCGGAAGTACATCCGCAACCAGGAGAAGGAAGATCAGCGGTTAGACCAGATGAACATGTAGAAGTAACGTTGCCACCTTCAGTGGCGCAACTCAACTGGGGCCGCGTTAGCGACCCCACAAGCCGCTTCGAGCGGCTCACAAAATAAAGCCCCCGGCTCTGCCGGGGAATATTTACTGACAACGGTTGCGATCTATTCCTATAATCCCGGCTTCATATGAAAAACGGTTTTCTATTGAGATTGAAGACGGAATCGGTAGAGGGTAGCACTGGGGGAGAAACCCGGCAGTCACACATGTACTGTTGGCATAAAACCGGAAGCGTTCGTGAGACTGAAGAAACTCCACACGCCCTCTTGTTCCTGAAATCTTTGTGGTTGCTACTCAAGCCCTTTTATCGCCTCTCGCCCATGGTTTCCAACACAATGTCTCGATTTTCAACGTTGACGGCGCTGTTACTCCGAAGGATTACTTCACGGCGCAGCACTTCTATTCCAAGTCTCTGGGAGAAATTATGTCGATAGATAATAGTGCTTTGACCGCGTGATTGAGTAGCGAAGTGTTTTCCTAGCCTGGCGTCGCGTAAATTTCCATCGGATGATGGTCTTGTTCCTATTGGCGCGGCGGCTCCATGCCTGGACTTGTTTGCGCAGGGCAGAGATGTTTCCGATTCGCCGTTTGCCGAGGCACTGCCGGGTGAGCATGCCGACCTCGATCTCGGCCTGGTTCAGCCAACTTCCATGTTTTGGAGTGTAGTGGACCGTGAATCGGTTCCACAGCCACGTCCCATCGTGGTCTCCGAACCGGTCCAGCAGCGACTTGCGAGTGTGCGTGGAGAGGTTATCCATGACCAGGTGGATGGTATCGGCTGCGGGATAGCGGATGGCGATCGTGAGCAGGTAATCTGCGAACTCGGCTGAGCAGCGCGTCGAAGTCACCTTGGTGAAATGCCGCCCCGCCTTGGGGTCAACGCCGCAAAACACGTTGGCCGTTCCGCATCGCTTGTATTGATAATCTTGCCGGGCAATTCGTCCCGGCCGGGCAGGGCTGGGAGTGCGGGTATCTTCATGCAGCACCACAGGCTTTTCGTCGATACACACCACAGGCTCACTTGCCGAGAGCGGTTTTTCATACAACCCCAGCACGTCCTCCATGCGGGCGATGTACTCCTCATCCAGCTCTGCCACGCACCACATTTTTTTCCCGCCACGGCTTCAAGTCGTGGCTTTCGAGCAGTACCCGTATGGTCTCCCGGCCTACACTTGGAACCAACTTGCGCCGGATCGCTTCCTCGGTCAGCAGCCGTACGGTCCAGCGGGCCCGCCCCTCCGGTGGAGGAGAGCAGGCCACCGCGATGATGCGTTGCCGTTGCTCTGGATCCAGCGCCGGGGCCTTGCCCGGACGCGCTCCCTCGAACAAAGCACGATCCAAACCGCCCTGCTGATAGCGCTTGCCGATCTCCCACACTGCCTTAGCCGAAAGTCCCAGACTTGCTCCCACCGCCGGGGTCCCCTGTCCGTCATCCATCTGCCGCAGAGCCAACGCCCGCAATACAGTCCGCACCGGCTGTAAGAGCCTGTTCACGATCTAGTTACTAGCAGACTGGTCTTTTTGCTGGGACACTTTCTCTATGAGGAAGAAGGTGTACGGAAGCGATGTGAGTCGGGAGCAGTTTGAGCTGGTTCGTCCGTTTTTGGAGGGAGTTCGGCGACGCACCAAGCCGCGGACAGTCGACCTGTACGAGGTGTTTTGCGGTGTGCTGTACCTGCTCAAGAGCGGTTGCCAGTGGCGGATGCTGCCGGGCGAGTATCCCAAGTGGCGCACGGTCCATTCGTACTTCCAGAAGTGGTCGGAGCCCGGTCCGGATGGCATCAGCGCCCTGGAACGGGCCTTAAAAAAATCGGTTGGCGAGGAGCGCGCCAGACAGGGGCGCAGTTCCACGACCAGCTTCCTGATCGTGGACGCGCAGAGCGTGAAAAACACCGATACCGCCAGCCAGAAGGGCTATGACGCGGGCAAGAAGGTCTCCGGCATCAAGCGCCACATCGCGGTGGATACGCAGGGCCTGCCGCATGCGATAGCCGTAACGACAGCCGACGTGACCGACCGCAAGGGTGCTCTGGCCGCGTTCGACCGCTGCGCCGACAACCTCAAGCAAGTCGGCAGCGTGCTGGTCGATGGCGGCTACACCGGCAAGCCGTTTGCCGAAGCCGTCCAGGACAAGCTCGGCGCAACGGTGCAAGTCGCCAAACGGAGCGAACTGCATACCTTCACCGTCATGCCCCAGCGATGGGTGGTCGAACGATCCTTCGCATGGCTGGAAAAATGTAGAAAACTCTGGAAAAACTGCGAACGACCACTCAACACCAGCCTGCAAATGATCCATCTCACCTTCCTTGTACTCCTACTCAGAAGATCGTGAACAGGCTCTCAGAAAAAACCTCCCGGCGGATGAAAGCAGCGTTCGATGGGGGACGCTGGACGAGAGGGGCGCCAATTGGTTATCAGTCAGCGGGGATCAAGATCAAAGGAAAACCTAATTTGATCCCCCATCCCGAGGAGGCGAAATTCATCGTCATGGCTTTTGAGCTTGTGGCTGCGGGGCATGATCGCCCTACAGTGGTTCTCCGTAACCTGGCCGAGCTGGGACTTCGATCGAACAAGGGAAAGAAGCTAATGCACCACACGTTCACTTTGATTCTCCGCAACCCGTTCTATATGGGCATGATGAGATCGAAGACTTGGGGACGTAACAAGGGTTTACATGAGCCCCTTATCAGTGAGCTGATTTTGGCATTCTGATCTGGCCCAGTATGGCGGTTTAAGTTGGCCCACCCTAGCAGCCCGTGGCAGAAGTGGCTGACGTCCAGCTGGGCGGACGCCGTCGTCTGAGGGGTAGTGTGGGCCTGGAGAGGCGAGAGGCGGCCTGGTTGCGGTCTTTCGCCGCCTGGTTGTGTCGATAACCGCGAGCGAGC
>DASRLI010000341.1:0-9972 GCA_035648535.1 Occallatibacter sp.
GGGTGAGCCCGTAAATCAGAAAGAAGATAGTGAAGACAAGAAACACTGCCGCTTCGCGGACGGTAGCCCAGGTCGGCAGCCGCTTACGCCGGTGATCGGACAAATCCGGAGCAGATGGTTCCAGAGTAGTTTCCACTTCCAGCAATTCTCCAACGGGCGTGCGGCAGCCTGTTTCGCGCAAAACTCCGTATCTTGGCTTTGCTCAGGACGGCTTAAGGAAGCCGGACTGGCCCACACACTTTCCGCGCTCACAGGAGACGCGAAGATGGTGCTCAAGTTTCAACAGGGACAAGGCTAACAGATTCGCCCGGAATCTCAATGAATCCGATGGTTCATCAATGGCTTTGTGGAGCGCCTGGGGCGAATACGGCCAGGCTGTTCCGCAATTCCGGAAGAATTTTATCAAGAGCCTGCCCCAGCGGCCCGTCCAAAGTGCAGCCGGAGGCATTTCCATGTCCTCCGCCTCCCATCCGTTCAGCAATTTCTGCTACATTCACCTTTCCCTTGCTGCGCATGCTCAGCCGGATGCGCAGTTCCGGCAGCTCGCGGAGAAATACGGCAACCTCCACGCCGGAGATACCCACGGCCACGTTTACAAGGCCCTCGCAGTCCTCTTCGGTGGCGCAGGTGCGCACCATGTCCTGATGCGTGACCCAGAGCCAGACCAAGCGCCCCTCACGCTTCAGATTTCCCAGGGCAGCGCCCAACAGTAGAACTTTTGATGTTGGGGTCGAATAGCACACTTCCCTGGCGATAGCGATGGGATCGGCACCAGCCAAAACGAGCTCTTGCGCCACTGCGAAGGTCGATGCCCGGACGGAACCGTATGTGAAGCCGCCAGTATCGGTCAGCAAGGTGGTATAGAGGCAGGTTGCCATCTCCGGCGTAATCGTGGCTCCAACGGCCTTGACCAGCCTGTACACAAGTTCACCCACGCTGGCCGCACCGGAGTCGATCCAGTTCAGCTGCGCGTACGGATGCCCACTGATGTGGTGGTCAATATTGATGACGAAGAAATCTTCCAGGCCGCGCAGACGGGTGCGTTCAAGACCGTCGCACTCCAGCAGAATTGCCGCGTCGCAGGGTCCGTGGACGCGGAATGCATGGCGAATACCTCCGGCGCCCGGCAGCCAGCGATAGATGGCGGGAACCCCGTCCGCCGTTACCAGGTCGGCGCACTTGCCCATCTGTTCGAGGAGCATGCCCATCGCCAGTACACTGCCTACGGCATCGCCATCCGGACGCGAGTGCGAGCAGACGAGAAACCTCTCACCATTGCGCATCTCACGAAGAATCTCGGCCATCGGGTCGGCAGGAAGAACAGTGCGGGGAACATTGGGAGGGTCCGAGGCAGCCAAGTCGGCCTCCTCGGCACACGCTTCTCCTGGCGTGGCGGCCGATGCACCGAAGTCCGGATTCACGATTGCTCTATGCATGCGCCGTTACTCGGTCGGAGCTTCCATTTCCGCAGGCGCCGGCTGCTCGGCCTTGGCCTTTTGCCGCTTGCGTGAGCGGTCCATCAGCTCTTCAATACGCGCCTGGAAGCGGCCCGAGCGGTCGGCCAAAAATGCCAACTCCGGCACGTGGCGCACACCCATCCGCTCCTTCAACTCGAAGCGGATGTAGCCTTTGGCGGCCTCGAGGCCGGCAATGGTGTTTTCCTCGGCTTTGGCGATGTCCTTCACCGAACCGTCGATGGCCACGTAAACTCGTGCCGACTTTCCTCCGGGGTTCAGCGCCACTTCGGTGACGTAACAGAAATCGATGCGCGGGTCGGAAAGTTCGCCCTCAATCATGGTGCTGATCTCGAGCCGCAGCGTCTCTGCCACCCGGTCCTGATGATGCTTTCGCGCTCGATGCTCTGGCATGGCTTCCTCCTCGCACAGGTAAACGATTCAGGATAGCAGAGGCACGCGGGTCACGGGACCAAACCCCGAAGCCGCCCGGGTATAATTGGGCGCGGAATCACAAAAGGATGTGAAGACATGCGCCTCAAAAAACTCATCACGGCTTTTTTCGCGATCCTTATCCTGGCTGCCGCAACCTGGGCACAAACGCTGCCCACAGGTGTGCAGAAGGTGACCTCCATTGAAGGAGTTACGGAATACGCGTTCCCGAACGGTCTTCGCGTGTTGTTGTTTCCGGACAACTCCAAGCCCAAGGTCACGGTTAATATCGTTTACCTGGTAGGCTCGCGGAACGAAGGCTATGGCGAGACCGGGATGGCGCATCTGTTGGAGCACATGACGTTCAAGAGCGCAAAGTCGGGAAGAGAACTCTTCAAGGATCTCACCAACAGGGCAGGCGGCAACTTCAACGGCACTACATCCGAAGACCAGACGATGTATTTTGAAACGTTCAACGCGAGCGACGAAAACCTGCGTTGGGCACTTGGGCTTGAAGCTGACCGCATGGCGAATATGACCATGCTCAAGACAGATCTGGATTCGGAAATGACAGTGGTTCGGAACGAAATGGAGTCCGGCGAAAACAGCCCGCTGAATGTTCTGCATGAACGCGTTCTGGCTGCGGCTTACAACTTTCACAACTATGGCAAGACTGTGATTGGTGCTCGCACAGATGTTGAAAGGGTGCCGATCGTAAACCTGGCAGCCTTCTACCAGAAGTACTACCAGCCGGACAACGCCGACCTGATTATTGCGGGGCAGTTCGACGAATCGAAGGCTTTGGCAATAGTGGCTGAAACATTCGGCGCCATCCCCAGGCCGCAGCGCGTGATCACCCAGCCGTACACAGTGGAGCCAACGCAGGAAGGCGAGCGGTCAGTCATTCTACGGCGCGTGGGGAACATCCAGGGGATCATAGTGGTCTATCACATTCCCGCCGCCCTGCATCCAGATATGGCCGGTCTGTCGGTAATGGCGCAGGTGTTAGGTGCGCCCCAAACGGGCCGTCTGTACAAGGAGCTTGTCGATCATCAGAAGGCCGTATCCACCGGGATGAATGCCGACGATGAGCACGATCCCGGAGTTGCGATGGCATACGCGCAGCTCAAGCCCGATCAATCCATCGACGAGGCACAGCAGATCCTGCTAAAGACCGTTGAAGGCTTCGCCATTGACCCTCCGTCCCAGGAAGAGGTCGACCGCGCAAAGGCACGAATCCTGAAGAACATCGAACTCGCAGAGACGAATTCCCAAACCGTTGCTCTCATGCTTGGCGGATACGCTGGCGATGGGGACTGGCGCTCCTTCTTCCTGATGCGCGACGAGGTGAGCAAAGTTACTCAAGCCGATGTGGTGCGCGTGGCGAAGGCTTATCTGAAATCATCGAACCGCACGCTGGGCGAGTTTATTCCGACCGCAACTCCCGATCGCGCTGAGATTCCAGCGACGCCAGACCCGGCCGTGCGGTTCAAAGACTACAAGGGTGGCGAGGCCGTGCAACAGGGCGAAGTGTTCGATCCCACGCCACAAAACATTGAGGCCCGCGTGATTCGCGCGACGCTGCCCAATGGCTTGAAGCTGGTCATGTTCCCGAAGAAGACCCGCGGCGGCACGGTGGCGGCGGCCATCAACATTCGGTTTGGCGATGAGAAATCGCTGTTCGGAAAATCCACGGCAGGCAGCATGGCGGGAGCGATGCTGATGCGGGGGACAAAAAATAAAAATCGGCAGCAGATTCAGGATGAGACAGATCGATTGAAGGCGCAGATCAATGTCTCGGGCAACGTCGACTCCGCTTCTGCGAACATTCGGACGCTGGAGGCGAACCTTGCAGATTCGTTGCGTTTCGCCAGAGAGCTTCTGCGCGAGCCTTCATTCCCTGATACCGAATTCGACCAGATACGCCAGCAGAGAATCGCTGGTGCTGAGGCCGGCAAGAGCGAGCCGAACCGGCTTGCTTCTCTTGAATTAAACAGGCATCTCAATGCGCGTTATCTTCGCGGCGACACGCGGTACGTCTCGACGATCGACGAGGAGATTGAAGATTTGAAGAAGGTGACGATTGACGATGCGCGCCAGTTTTACAAGCAGTTTTACGGCGCTGGCGAGGGGCAAATCGTCATCAGCGGACAGTTTGATCCGGAGCAGATGAAGAAGCTTGTCACCGAGATGTTTGGCGATTGGAAGAGCGCGAGCCGCTATGAACGCATACCTGATCCATTCGAAGCGGTAGAGGCGATCAACCACAAGGTTGAAACGCCGGATAAACAGAACGCGCTTTTCCTTGCGGGCATGCCGATGAAGATGAGCGACGATGATCCTGACTATGCTGCGATAACCATTGCTGGCATGGTGTTTGGCGGATCACCGAACTCGCGGCTCTTCCAGCGCATTCGCGTGAAAGACGGATTGAGCTACGGAGCCTATGGTGGATTCTCGGTTCCGACCAAGGATGACGCGGGTATGCTGTCTGGTTCGGCAATTGCGGCGCCGCAGAATATGCCCAAGGTGGAGGCTGACTTTAATGATGAGCTGGCTCGCTCGCTGAAGGATGGATTCACGGCTGACGAGGTGGAGAAAGCCAAGAAGACGTGGCTGGATCAGCGCACGGTTTCGCGCGCTGAAGAGGCGTCGATCGCGGGTCAACTGGGTAGCCGCGAGCGCTGGGGACGCACCCTGATGTGGGATGCGAAGCTGGAGGCGGCAGTGGCTGCGCTGACGCCGGAGCAGGTGAACGCGGCGTTCAAGCGGCATGTCGATCCGGCTGCGGTTTCGATCATCAAGGGCGGCGACTTCAAGAAGGCGGGAGTCTACCAATAGAGTCACGGGCACACTGAAGTCGTGAAGACAACTCTCTGGCATCGGGCGCCAGGGAAGGGATTTTGCGCGGCCGAAATGTTGACTCGGATGCATTTTCGAAAACGCTAAAGGTTCGCTTATAAGGTGCGTCATAAGCGCTAAAGGTTCGCTTAAAGGGTTACGAATCTCAAGCAAATGTTCGCCTATAGGGTTGTATTTCTTCGAGCACTTAACCTCTCAAGCAATCCAATTTCGCGAGCCGGCTGCGAGCAAGGTTCCGAAAAAGAGCCATGGGTTGTCTGGAACTACCCGAAAAGTGCGCAAAAGAGGCCTAAATGGGGCTAAAAGCGGGCTAATTACGCCTAAAATGCGTGGTTTTTCTGCGGTTTTGTTGACTGTGGAGGCGTCAATAACAGTGGACAGTGGACAGTGGACAGTGGACAGTGACCAGTGACCAGTGATCAGGAAACCCCTGGAACAGGCAAATGCGGATTGGTTTGGGACCGCAAAGAAAAAGGCGGGTATGCGGGTTGCGATTCTCCCCGGCCCGCCAGATCGCTGGGCCCGGTGTGGATGCGGCAGGAGTTCGTGGTTCCCAAGTCGCAGAAATGAGACCTTTCGACTTCGCTCAGGGCGGGCTTTCCACCTCACGGACGAAGACCTGTCCCTTCACCCCAACAAGCCGCCCAGAGAGCACCCGGCTAACTGACTCAATTGGATACGAGGGCCCGACGGAAATGACTGTAACTTCCGGGTTGGTGACCGACAAGGAACTACCTCGCTACAGGACCCTGCGGCGTTTTTCAAGACCGATCCTTGTATACCTCTTCACATTAGGCGTTTTGACCTGTTTACAAGATCTAGTACGGTCTGGCCGGTCTCAACGGATAACGGCGCAGCGTCAAGAAACGCAGAACTAGTTTGAAGGCCAAATGCGTGCCGCTAGGGCGGCTAGGGATGGACGACGGAGATGTGAAGAGGGGAAAAAGATTCTAGGGTTATTGCCCAGCTCCTTCTGTAAAAGGCCCTGTAGGCGACCAAGAACCTCCTTCCCCCGACGCATAGTCATTGGATTCGCATCATAGTCAACCCTCGCCTTCACCGCGATTTCACCATGATTAGGTTGCGCGCCTCCGGCCTGCCTTATCTTGAAAGCCTCTGCAGTGCGTTGGTTCACTATGGCTACAACAGACTTTTCTGCCGCTTGGTCTGTCGCCTCTTGAATGAGTTCTTCAATCCGCTCAATCGTTATTGCGGGGTTCAATGCATTCAAATGTGCTGCATTTAGAAGTAGGACTCAACATCGCTGAGTTCAGTGAGGAAAGGAATGATCTGCGCGGTCGTTAACTTTTGTGTGAATGCTTCCGCTGATTCGTTGCTCAGGTAATCACGATCCCTATGAACCACGAGCTCAACATGGGGGGCTTTGGCCCTCAAAAATGCTCCCAGAACCAACGCGGCGTCGATCTTGGTACATCCTGTGTATGACGCTATCTCGGTGTCGTCCTCAACAAATGCGTTACTCCACAAGATGGCCCGGAGTGGATCTTTATTGCTATCTTCGGTCGCAACAACGCAGCGAATTTCTCCGTCTGCAAAATAGTCAACTGAGTCCAGAGCGCCGAGATCCAGAAGCACGGCCGTTGCGTTTAGGTCGGGCTCATCTATTACCATCCCCTTACTGAGCCATGCGACTTGGCTCTTGTTCTTCATCGTGTCTAGAACATGGCGGGAATGGGAACTTATTATTGCCTGAAAACCGCGACTAGACGTGAGTCGGTAAATGAGATCGCACAAGGCTCTCTGATTATCAGGATGCAAGTGTGAGTCGGGTTCATCAAGAATTAGGACTTGTGGCTTAAAGAGTGCTACATAGGCGAGAATTTGTGATGCCTGCAAAATGGAAGTGCCCGCTGCGTCAATTGGCAAGCGTGGACCTCCAGGTAGCTGAAAATATACCTGAATATTCTCGTCAGTATTCTCGTTAAAGCTCAAATCAATGGTTATTCCATTGAAGATTGATTGCATATCCTGAGCGAATAAATCCCAGGAATTCCCCTCATCATGAAGCATGCGTAGAACGTTGCGCAGGGTCAGGTTCGCATCGCCGCGGGCTACAATTCTTCGAATCACACCCGGGGAAAAATACCTCTCTTCTTTCGGCACGCCTGCCAACCCCGGAGCATAGACCGTGAAGGGGTTTTCCAAGTCCATGAGGAGTTCCCCTAGCTGTCTTCCGACGATTGATACGGCAACATTGCGATTTCTGCCGCGACGCAGACCGACAGTGCAGCGACCTCCGTTTTTGTCGAGAAACTCGATTTCGATTTGAGTGGCACGCTGTTCTTGTAATGTCCCTCCAGATGCTAAGGAGAGCACATCGGCTACCGGAGAATAAATGAGCTGTGATGGGTTAAAAGACAGCTCGAAAACATCGTTTCGCCAAGAGACACCTTCTCCGACCAATCGCGCAGATTGAGCGATTGAGACTGCGAAATGAATTGCCTGGAGGATACTGCTCTTTCCGGAATTGTTTGCTCCGATAAGCAGCGTGGTTTCGCCAAGAGCCAGATGTACTTCTTCTAGGCGCTTGAAACGTCGGATGACAATGGAGTCTATAGGGGCCATGTATTAGATGTCACAGATTGGAAAGATCATACACCTCTGACGCTTTCCCCTGAGGACAGCACCTGGGAAGCCGTGTCACTGCCAAGGAGTGCGCTTCTGCTGCGAAGTCACCCACGCGCACATTAAAACTGGATTCCTACCCGGAAGTCGGCTTTGCAACTGGAATCTTATGACCCGTGCCCGGGTGAGGCGATGCCTTAATTGATGAGCCCGCATCACAGAGCATCGGCGTTTTCGCCCAGACCTATTGAGTCTGTCTGTTTTGGGTATACGGCCGTGTACGTCTCGGGCTTGATCTTGCCTTCAACGATGACCGGCGTCCCGGCCTTGATGGTGGCGGCGAACTTCGCCAACGGCCCCCAAACCTGAATCTGGAACCAATCGGTATTCTTGTGCTCGGCGCCGTCCTTGTCTTCCCACTGCTCATTGACGGCAATGCTGAAGTTGACTACATCGCCGTTCGGGGGGAACTTCTTTTCGGCGTCTTTGCCGAGGTTGCCTTCGAGGTGGACGTTGTTTTTGTAGCTGGACATGATGTTCTCCTTTTGAATTTGGTCGCGAGTGAATCGGGACATACTGCCGGAACGGACATGGGGCGCAGTGAACTCCCAAGTGTCAAGCAAAGTCTTTGGCGGAGAGGGACCACAGCTTGCCTGGGGAGAGGAATCCGCGAAGCATAGCGGAAGAGTTTGCGCCGTCGCCGCAGGGCGAGAGCGTTCTTGACGCCTCCATGATGGCCGAGTTGATTGTGACCAAAAAGGAGATCCCGGCTCAGATCAAGAAGTCCACCGGAACCTCGTGGGCCAGGCCGAAAAGCCCCGGCGCGGGCGGTCAGCGATTGCCGTTGGCGAAAACACATGGGGCCGGGCACTCGATCCCTTGGTTCCTTGGTTTGAAGGCGCTTTTTATTGCGAGGCTCGCTGCCTCAATTGGGACGCTGGTTGAAGAGAAGATCGGGGCGGACACGGCGGCGTGGACACAGGTCATTCAAGGCCATTCGCAAGATCGGCGGCACGGGAATCCAGGATGTGTTCCGACTGTGGGCTCAAGTACATCTGCAGTTGGCGCAGCGTGTCTTCTCCGTCGCTGAAGAAGGTCACAGTATGATTGGGGAATGAACATGCTCTTGATTACAGGCGCTTCCGGACGTGTCGCGCGACGCGCAGCCGCATTGCTGGCGCAAAAAGGATATGCATTGCGCCTGATGACCCGCACTCCGCAACGAGCACCGGAACTGGAGGGAGCGGAGGTGGTTCGCGGCGATTTCGCAGAGCCGGCAACCCTGGGCGCCGCCTTCGCCGGCGTATCCGCCGCGCTGGTGGTTTCGGGGTCTGGCAAGCCAGGGGAGCGTGCGCAATTGCACCGGAATGCGTTCGAAGCCGCCGCGCGAGCGGGCGTCCGGCACGTCGTTTATTTGTCGCTTCAGGGCTCCTCCTCGGCTTCGAAGTACCCCTTCTCTCGCGATCACGCTCTAAGCGAGCAGTACCTTGCGGCGACTGGCATCCCGTATACCGTGCTTCGAAACGCGTTTTATTTGGACATGTTTCTGGAACGCTTCGATGCCGATGGAGTGATGCGCGGTCCGGGGAGCGAGACGCGAAGTGCCTTCGTTTCCCGCGAGGACGCAGCCCGGACCGCGTCCGCCGTGCTGGCGGATCCGCCTGGCGGTACGCACGATGTGACCGGACCCGAGGTGTTGAGCCTTGCCGACGTAGCCCGCCGCTTCTCTGCCATGACCGGCTGCCAACTTCGCTACCAGCCAGAGTCCGGTGAATCCGCACGAGACCGGTTGAGCAAACGGGAACCAGACGCTTGGCGCGTCGATCTATCTGTCGGATGGTTTGAGGCGATTGCGGCCGGAGAGTTGGAGCACACCAGCAACTCGGTTGTTCGCTTCACAGGAAAGGCGCCGATGAACCTGGATCAGTATTTCACCTTGTTCCCTGAATTGTTGCAGCCACTCCGGTCAACAGAGGATCAGGATTCTGTGAACCACCGGTGAGGGGGACCTCACAAAGTGTCTGTGCAGCGCCGAGAAGAGTTCTGCCGACAAGGTGATGCGCATGCCGATTTCCGAGCAGAGGAACAAGCATATCCAGCACGTGCTGGTGGAAGCGGCCAAGATGGCGCCTCGGTACTTTCACGAACTGGCCCTGCAGGCGGTTGCAAGGGAAATGATGTAATGATGACTTACGTTCGCCAATAATATTGAGCCGCCTATGGAAACCTCCAGAGGCGAGAGAAGCGGCATAATTGACCATGCATGCGTACAAAGAGACCGTGAATAGAGGACGAATGAGAGGCTACTTTGTGTCGACATCAAGGTGGGTGTCTCTTATAGGCGTCTCGCTCATTTTGTCTGTCTCCGTTCATGCCGTTCCACCGGAAGGGCCATCTTTCAACTGCAGCAAGGCTTTGTCCCTTTCAGAGAAAGCGATCTGTGCCAGCGCTGCTCTTTCTCACCTTGACTTTCGGCTAGGCCAAATGTGGAAGAAAATGCTTGAAGACTTTGACCTCGATGACGGCCAGACCCCTCTGTGCCAACATGAGTGAGACAAGTAGCCCCTCAACAATTACTGTAGGGCGGGGAAAGAAATCTCACTTTGATAAGCATGGGCAAGACAAGTACTTCTTCCGC
>DASRLI010000342.1:0-13694 GCA_035648535.1 Occallatibacter sp.
CGCCCACCCCGCCCGGAACGCACTGCCAAGCCTGCTTGGAATGAGCCTGAAGCTTCCGGCCGCTTCGAACTCGAAACCCAGCCAGAGATTCCCGTTGCCCATGCCCCGGAGGCCGCGGAGCGCTCGCCTCAGGCCCCCAGGGGATTTGTCGTCCTTGCCATCGGCCTGCCCGGCTCGGGAAAAACCACCTGGTTCGGCCGCCGTGGCATCACCCCGCTCTCCAGCGACCTGCTGCGCAACATCCTCTTCGACGATGTCGAGGAGCAGCGCTACCAGGGCCTGGTCTTTTCCACCCTGCGTTCGCTCCTTCGTGCCCGGCTCATCGCCCGCATGCCCGCAAACTACGTGGACGCGACCAATCTCTCCATCCACGAGCGCCGCCAGTGGATCAAGATGGCCAAGAGCTTCGGATACGAAGTGCAGGCGGTCTTCTTCGACGTTCCCCTCGATGTTTGTCTTGAGCGCAATCGCAAGCGCGACCGCTCCGTAAGCGAAGACATCATGCGCAAGATGGCCGAAAAACTCAAGCCCCCGGTCTTCGAAGAGGGATTCGAAAAGATCACCGTAGTCCGCGTAAAAAGCGCAGGTTAGCTCTCTGACCGCTTGTTCTTGCATCATCTCCGTGCCCCATCCTTCCGCCTTTTTGCTGGCGAAAGGGTGGGAAGGCACAAATCTCAAAGTACGAAGTCACTTGATCAGTGACCCGTTCCCGGCAGCAGATCCCATGAGTTCTTCCCATCGCTCAGGACAGAATTCGCTTCGTAGAATCGATGCCCGCAGGAAACTCCCTGCGGGCATCTTGATTCCATGCCTGCTGTTCTTTGGCCTGTCTCTGACTGCCTGCCACAAGAAAACTTCGGTCCCGGCTCTTCAAAGCAAATCAGTGGTTCCATTACTTCCGGGAACCGCTCCAGCCCCTCCTCTCAGCCCAGAGGAACAATCCTGCCAGGCCTTCGTGCAGAACTTTTATGACTGGTATTGGAATCGCTATGCCGAGAAAGCCAACTCCGTAAGCTTTGACATGCGCCAGTTGCCCAATGTCGAGACCGTCCTGAAGCGCAAGCCTTCCATTTTGAGTCCCGAACTAGCCCAATTGCTCGCCGATGAGGAGAAGAAGAAACTGGCGACTCACGAAAGCGGCAATCTGGACTTCGATCCTTTTTGGGGTAACCAGAATGCACAAGGAATGTACGTCGTCCGTCGCGTTTCGGTAACCGGCGATCGGTGCAAGGCGAGTATCCCGCAAGGCGACGAAATCGCGGAATTGCAGATGTCGGGCTCCTCCTGGCTTTTTGTAAACTTCTACTATTGCTTTGCCGCCTATGACAGCACGGTCGGAAGGCATTGCCCGGATACTGATCTAATGCAGATTCTCAAGCAGTAAAGCAGCACCTTCAGGAATCTCTGAATTAGTCGATGATTTGAAAGGCCACGGCTTTACAGCTTGCTGAAAAACCTTTATGAAGGCACAGTTTTGAGATGGTCATGGCCTAACAGCTTGCTGAAAAACCTTTATGAAGGCATAGTTTTGAAAGGGCACGGCCGGGGTACCCTCTGGGTCGCCGTGCCGCAAACGCATTCAATTCGATGTGGGCTTTAGCCCCTGAGGGCATGCGCCATGCGGAACAGAACTTAATCAGTGGTTTCTTAAAGCGGTCCGATGAATAAGCCGCCGGCGTTTCTTTGATTCAACAATTTCCCGCAGGAAGCAGGCAAGCAAGATCATCTTCTATGCGGCAAAGGAGATTTTCCCCATGAGCACTTCCCCTATGCCCGCTTCCTACGTTGAGCCCTGGCTTCGCGGAACCCACACCGACGTCCCCGCCGTTGGCCGCGCCGTTATCCACGCCCTCGAACTCGCCCTCGACGATCTCACCAAGTGGACAGAGGGCCTCACCGACGCCGAAGTTCACTCGCAACCACTCGGCCTGCCCTCGGTGGCTTTTCATCTCCGCCACATCGCCCGCTCAACCGATCGTCTGCTGAGCTATGCGGAGGGGAACCAGCTTTCGTCAGAGCAGTTGGCAGCTCTCAAAGGCGAGCAAAGCGGAGAAGAGTCTCTGGCCGCGCTTCTAGCCGAAGTAGAAGTCTCCTTCAGCAATGCCGCCGACCGCGTGCGCGTCCTTGCCACCGCCAACTTTGACACCTTCCGCGGCGTAGGCCGCAAGCAGTTACCCACATCCATCGGTGGCGCGCTAATCCACGTAGCCGACCATACCCAGCGCCACACAGGCCAGGTAGTCACCACAGCCAAGCTGCTCAAGGCAATGCGGCCCTGACGTCCTCAAATGCTGTCATCCTGAACGAAGCGTAGCGGAGTCGAAGGATCTGCGGTTGTTTTTAACCTGAAAACTGAGAACTGAGAGCTGAGAACTGAAAGCTGTCCTACTCCGCCTGATCCTCCGTCACCACCATCTCCACTATGTGCCCCATCTTCTCCTGCTTGGTCTTCAGATAGCCGGCGAAGCTGTCCAGCAGCTCAACCTCCGCGGAAACCCGCTCAACAACCACAATTCCGGCCGACTCCAGCGCCGCCACCTTCTCCGGATTGTTGGTCATCAGCTTTACGCTCTTCACGTCCAGCAGCTTCAGCACCTCGGCGGGCAACTCGTACCCCCGGCAGTCGGCCGCATAGCCCAACTCCACGTTGGCTTCCACCGTATCCAGGCCCTGATCCTGCAACTCATATGCTTTGAGCTTTGCCATCAGCCCAATCCCGCGGCCCTCCTGCTGCTCATACAGCAGAATCCCCGCGCCTGCCTCGCCAATCTGCCTGAGCGCCATCTCCAGTTGCAGACGGCAATCGCACCGCAGCGAACCGAAGACGTCCCCCGTCAAACACTGCGAGTGAATCCGCACCAGCGGCGGCGCAGAGTGAATATCGCCCATCACCAGCGCAACTAACCCTTCCACCTCGCCCTTACCTTCGCGGCCGGCCACAGCTCCGTCGCAGGGCCGTGCCGACGCCGTGACCCCCTCGAAGCCCAGAATGCGGAAAGCACCCCACCGCGTGGGAAAATCTGCCTCGGCGACTTTCTTCACACTCTCAAATCCCATGCCTCTATTCTACTTTGCGCACCAATCGCCTCGCCGCGCCCGTCGTCACACCCTACTTCGTCCACGCCTCCCAAGTCCCGCTCCTGCCCACTGTTCACTGTCCACTGCCCACTGTTTCAATGCTGTACATTGATGTGGTGACAGATACGCTCATTCTCATCACGCTGCTGGTCAAGCTCGGCGTGGCTGCGGCCGTTGCCAGCGCCCTGGCCCGGTCTCGCACTTTCCAGCGGCTGCTCTTTGCCGAGCATCGCAGCAAGGGCCAAACCGCGGCATTGTTGGCTTTCTTTCTGGTGCCCCTCACCCTGGGCGTATGGGTGCGGACCAAGGTCCCCAACTTTCTAGCCGCCGACATCTCCTTTGAAACCGTCATTCTTCTCGGACTGCTTTTGGGCCCGGGATGGGCCATGCTCGGCGGCGTCGTCCTGTCTGTCCCCGCCGTCCTCCATCATGAGTACCTCACCCCCCTCTTCAACGCCGCGCTTGGATTGGCCGCCGGCCTGCTCGGCAAATTCGTCGAGATGGACGAGATCTGGTCCTTCACCCCCTTCATCGACCTGAGCCTGTGGCGATGGGTGCGCCGCAACCTGCGCAAGCCCCGCATCGACCGCCAGATCATGATGCTGGTTCTTATCGGCGCTTTGGAAATCTGCCGCGAATGGCTGGCGCGCCTCTATCCCCACCGCCTGTTCGCGCTCGACACCAACATTTGGGGCTTGCAGGTATTCGTCTGGCTATGCGCGCCCATGGTGGTCGGCATCGCTCTGAAGGTCTGGAACGCACTCCGCATCGAACTCAAGCTCGAGGAGCAGAAGCGCCTCCTGCTCGAGGCCCGCCTCGACGCTCTGCAGCGCCAGATCAACCCCCACTTCCTTTTCAACACCCTCAATTCCATCACCGCGCTGGTCCGCAGTCAGCCGGAATTGGCCCGCGAAATGACCGTCAAGCTGGCCAACATCCTCCGCGCCCTGCTCAAAGACCACGACACCTACGTCCCCCTCCGCGACGAACTCCGCTTCACCGACGACTACCTCGACATCGAAGTCGTCCGGTTCGGCGCCGAAAAGCTGAAAGTGGAAAAGGAAATCGATCCGCGCACCCTCGAAGTCCTCGTCCCCAGCATCCTGCTCCAGCCACTCATCGAAAACAGCATCAAGCACGGCCTTGAACCGCGCATCAACGGTGGCACCGTCACCTTGCGCAGCCGCCTTGAAGGCGACCGCGTATTCATTGAAGTGGCCGACGATGGAGTGGGCATGGGCAACCGTCCGCCCTCGTCTCTACGCCGTGTCGGGGCCGGCATCGGCATGAAAAATGTGCAGGAGCGTCTCGATGTCCTCTACGGCAATCAGGCACACTTCAACGTCGTCAGCAACCCGGGCCGCGGCACCCTCATCTCCATCGAGATTCCCGCGGTAATCCCGGACGCAACTTAAGCCGTTCCCACGCCAATGAACTCCGACTAACATCAATTGCATCAATCGGAATTCTGATTTTCTGAGGCTGCTGCCCGGCTCTGCGCGCGGGCGGCATGCCATTGCTTGAATTCCTCTCCGATAGGTAGCCCGGCCTTTCGGAACCGACGATTCGGCTTGGCCAAATAGCGCTGCCACTCGTCGTGGTCGTCGAAAGTGTATTCGGGTTCAGCCGGTGCGGGTGCTGCAGCCGCACCAGTGGCAGTTCCGCTGGCCGCTGTTTGCGAGTTCACCGGCGCCTCCGCGGAGTCCTTCTTCTTCCTGCCCCCGCTGAAAAGCCAATTGCATTCAAACGGGGCCAGTCCTGGAACAAAAATGCGAACCAGTCCAAGAAATGGAACGTAGCGCTGTCCCATCGCCAGGCCAATAAGAAGTGCCAGGCAGGCCAGGTGGGTCACGACGGTTGACAGGATTGGGAAAGAAAATCCTGCCTCGTGATCTGCGGTAATCAATAGCCAGCCAAGGAAGAGGTGATACGAGACCAGGATGGAAAGTAGGCTGCCCACGGGGCAGGCAAATAATGTCCCAGCAGGTATCCAACGCCGCTGCAAATCAGAAAGACGGCTAGTTTCATCGTGCCCTCTCCGAATCCCAGGCGATGCTCATAGCATTCTCCTTCCTGCCATTTTGAAGCCATTTGTGCAGTACCTTTTGAAGCATCGTTCTGCATTGACCATTACCTGTCAACAAGCAGTAAACCCATTCGGGATTTGAAAATAGTGGATGCACAAGTATTCGCTGTATGCTCAACACATGGTGACCTTCACGGTGCTGGCCTCGGGCTCAAAAGGCAACAGCACAGTTGTCTCCGGTGGCCGAACCCGCATCCTGGTCGATTGCGGCCTCAGTTGCCGCGAGCTATTCCGGCGCATGAAGCTGGCCGGTCAAGAGCCGGAGACCCTTGACGCCATCATCGTCACCCACGAACACACCGACCACATCAACGGCCTGGTCGTCACCTCCCGCAAGCTGGGCATTCCCGTGTACTTTACTGAGGCCACCCATCGCGCCTGGATGCGCTGGCTGACACCGCGCCGCCAGATGACCTATGCCCAGTGGATTGAGCAATGCCGCAAGCAGGCCGCCGAGCGCCAGGCGGAATTGGATGCGACCGTCGAAGACTGTGAGCATGAAGAGCTTGAAGCCGAGACGCAGCCCATCGCCGTCTTGCCCGAGCCGGCAGGCGAGCCTGCTCCTCAATCGGCTTCAGATTGGCCTGCCTCCCGCAAGGAAGACCCCACATGGCTTCCCAGTGTCGAGTACTTTCAGGCCGGCCAGCCCTTCGAAATCGGCGACATTGCCGTAAGCCCCTTCACCACCCCCCACGACGCCGCCGACCCGGTGGGCTTTGTCTTTCGTGCCGAAGGCGTTCGAATGGGCTTTGCCACCGATCTGGGCTATATCCCGCCCAACGTCAAGGCCCAGCTCCAGGGCGTCGACTTGCTCCTGCTCGAATCCAACCACGATCTTGAAATGCTGCGGGACGGGCCTTACCCTTGGGCAGTTAAACAAAGGGTACTCTCGCGCGTTGGTCACCTATCCAACGAGGCGGCCGCTGAGTTCCTTGAAAAAAGCTACGACGGTCAGGCCGCCTACGTGATCCTCGCGCATCTATCTGAAAGCAATAACCTTCCGGAACTCGCCCGGGTTACGGCCGAGCGCGCCCTCAACGGCCGCGCCAGCCTTTTGGCCAACCGCCTGCTCCTCGCTGCTCAAAATGAACCACTTTCGGCTATTTATTTTTAACTCAGGTGCATTACACTAGTAATACACGGGCATCTCTCTGTAGCAGGATTTTGGCAGGGGAACAGTGCCATGACGTTGATAGTTCCGCCATGGCAAGGCAGAGGAGTGCAGGGCGTCACTGAATCCATCAAGTGCGGTGATGCATCCTTTGTTCCGAGGCCCTTTGTCGCCATGTAAGCCGCCTGAAAATTTAGCGGTCTAACAAATCCTTTGCAAGGTGAGTCTTTATGTCTATGGTAAGAACCAGATGTACCGATCGAGTCGTGGGCGCCATTCTGGCAAGTTGGCGGTACGATATCTCGGGAATTTCTCCGGAGATGCGCAAGGACTACGAGCTTCATTTTATTGAATGTGCCCACTGCAGTGCGCGTCAAAAGTTTCACCGCAGTCTTGACGGGACCCTGGCTGTCTTAACTTCTCTTGCGGCTCTCTTTTTCCTATTCGCCCTCGCGGTCCTCAGGCACATCAAGCCACTTGAGCACGTAGCTTTCAAAACCTTCGGACTCGATGTTGCCGACACCTACCACATGCTGTTTTCAGCCGGCATCGCCGGGCTCATCTTTTCGGTAATCGCGTTGGCGCTCGTCCTCACAGCCACCCCCGCACCATCGTATCTGGGCGGCATCGCCTCCGAGCGCGCCAAACTCATCGAGCAGCGCCTCCCCGCCGCGATCAAGTCACTGCGCCCACGGTAAAAGCAGGCCCAAGAACAAAAAGGCGAAGCCGCAATGGCCTCGCCTTTTTCTGTTCCTGCACCGGAATTTACTTCACAATCGGAACCCGCAAATCCCCGCCCGTCATCTCCTTCGGAAGCCCCAGCTTTAGCAGGCTCAGCAGTGTCGGCGAAATGTCGCGCAGCGAACCATCCGCGCGCAGCCGGTAGTGCGGACCATCTTCGGCCACATAAATCATCGGCACCGGGTTCGTCGTGTGCGCAGTGTGCGGCGCGCCCGTAATCGGATCCACCATCATTTCCGCGTTCCCGTGATCGGCCGTAATCAGCCAGCTCCCGTTCTTCTCTTTGATCGCCTTGTAGATGCGCCCAAGTTGCGCGTCCACAAACTCGCAGGCTTTGATCGTCGGCTCCAGTTTGCCCGAGTGGCCCACCATGTCGGCATTGGCAAAGTTCGCAACCACCAGGTCGAACGCTGTATCGTTCACGGCCTTCACAATCGCGTCGCCGATCGCTTCTGCCTTCATCTCCGGCGCCAGGTCGTAAGTGGCCACCTTCAGCGATGGAATCAGCGCCCGGTCCTCGCCGGGGAAGGGAACCTCGATTCCCCCGTTGAAGAAGTACGTCACGTGCGCAAACTTTTCCGTCTCCGCCACACGCAGATTCCGCAGGTTGTGCTGAGCCAGCACATTGGCCAGAATGTTATCCAGCGACTCCGGTGGCATGATGAGCGGCAGGTCGTAGAGCTTGTCGTATTGCGTCATGCACAGGTAGTAAAGGTTCTTGGGGATTTCCGAGCGGGGAATCGTTTCATCGAGAGATTCCCACCCGTCCAGATCGCGGCCGCCCTTCTTGTTCAAGCCGCTCTCGCGAGTCAGCACGCGGGTAATCTCGCGGGCGCGATCCGATCGGAAGTTGAAGTTGATGCAAACATCTTCGTCGCGAATCTGCGCCACCGGCTTGCCCGCGCCATCAACCACCACGAACGGAATGATGAACTCATCGGTAACGCCGTTGTTGTAGCACTCGTTCATGCGCGCCGCGGCGTTTGGATATGCGCCGCCCTCGGCCTTGCCGGTGACCATCGCGTCAAAGGCCTTGCGCTCGCGTTCCCAGCGCTTGTCGCGGTCCATGGCAAAGTAGCGGCCGTTCACGCTGGCCACCTTTCCCACGCCATACTCGCGCATCTTCTGCTCAAGCTGCGAAATATATTCCGCGCCGGAGCAGGGCGGAGTGTCGCGCCCGTCCATGAAGCAATGCACAAAAACACGCTTAAGCCCATACTCGCGCGCTGTGCGAAGCAACGCGTACACGTGCTCCAGGTGCGAGTGCACGCCGCCGTCGGAGCACAAGCCGAACAGGTGCAATTGGCGTCCACCTTCGAGCGCTCGTTGCATCGCCTTCACGATGGCCGCATTCTTTTCGAATTCGCCTGAAGCGATCAGCGCGTCGATACGCGTAATATCCATCTGCACAATGCGGCCGGCGCCGAGGTTCAAGTGGCCCACCTCGCTGTTGCCCATCTGCCCGTCCGGCAGCCCAACAAAATGGTCCGAAGCCTGGATAAGCGTGTTGGGGTACTCCCGAAGCAGCTTGTCATACGTGGGCTTCCGAGCCAGTGCAATAGCGTTATTCGCAGTTTCAGCGCGATAACCCCATCCGTCGAGAATGGTCAGTACCAGGGGATGCTTAGGCACGAGTGGGTTCCTTTTGTTGTGAGCTTTCTTGATTGAGAAGCTAGAGGGGAATGCGTGACTGCCGGTGAGACTGGTGCGATCCCGGGTCTCGGAATTGAGACCCGGGATCGCCCTTGTTTCGTTTGGACCAGCATCAACCTGAAGCTAGTCGTTGTAGTTCAGCCCTTCCAGCCCCAGGTAAACCGCGCCCGAACCCAGTTCCTCTTCAATCCGCAGCAACTGGTTGTACTTCGCAATGCGGTCCGTGCGGCTCACCGAGCCGGTCTTGATCTGGCCCACACCCGTCGCAACCGCCAGGTCGGCGATGAACGTATCTTCGCTTTCGCCCGACCGGTGCGACATCACCGACGTGTATCCGTAGCGGCGGCCCAGTTCGATTGCTTCCAGAGTCTCAGTCACCGTGCCAATCTGGTTCACCTTGATCAAGATCGAATTGGCCACGCCCTCTTCAATGCCGCGCTGCAGGCGCTTCACGTTGGTCACAAAAATGTCGTCGCCAACCAACTGAATCCGGCCGCCCAACTTGTCGGTCAGGATGCGCCATCCCTCCCAGTCGTCCTCGGCCAGGCCGTCTTCGAGCGATACGATCGGATACTGACGAACCCAGTTGTCGTAGAAGCTCACCATCTCCTCGCTCGACAACTCGCGCTTGTCGCTCTTCTTGAAGACGTACTTCTTCTTTTCCTTGTCATAAAATTCGCTCGACGCCGGATCCAGTGCAATCGCAATCTGCTCGCCCGGCTTATAGCCGGCCAGTTCGATGGCTTCGAGTATCAGTTCGATCGCTTCAGCATTGGACTTGAGCGAAGGAGCAAAGCCGCCCTCGTCGCCCACGGCCGTGCTGTAGCCCTTCTTCTTCAGCACGCCCTTCAGCGTGTGGAATGTCTCCGCCGCCCAGCGCAGCGCTTCTGAAAAGCGCTCCGCGCCCACCGGCATGATCATGAATTCCTGGAAGTCAACGTTCGAGTCCGCATGCGCTCCGCCGTTCAGCACGTTCAACATTGGCGTCGGCAGCACTGAAGCATTTACGCCGCCCAGGTAACGGTACAGCGGAATCTCCAGCGTCTGCGCCACGGCGCGCGATGCCGCCATTGAAACTGCCAGAATCGCATTCGCGCCCAGCTTGCCCTTGTTCGGCGTCCCGTCCAGCGCAATCATCGTCTGGTCGATCAGCCGCTGATTCGCTGCGTCCATGCCTTCCAACTCAGGCGCAATCACGCTCTCCACGTTGGCTACGGCCGTCAGCACGCCCTTGCCCATGTAATGGGTTTTGTCGCCGTCGCGTAGTTCCACGGCCTCATGTTCGCCGGTCGACGCGCCCGAAGGCACAATCGCGCGGCCCATCGCGCCGCTTTCAAGAATTACGTCCGCTTCCACGGTCGGGTTTCCGCGTGAGTCAAGAACTTCGCGGGCACGTATAGCAATAATCTCTGTCATGTCGCTCCTCATAATGCGATGCTGCAGCCGGTCATTCAGTTTGGGACGGCGATCCACGGCAAGAGCCTCTCCGGCGGCGCTTTGAATCGAATTCAAGAGCTCTTGCACGTTCTGAATCCCCTCTCTGTCCTGCGAAAAAGGTTGGTTATTTACCGTTCCGATTCTAACAAGCCCGGCCCCAGCGCTCCTTGTGGCGACGGTCACAACCGGCCATGCTGGTTGATTCCGGGAACCGCGTGCGGATTCCGGCTGGAAATGGGGAAGGGAATCGAAACCACCAGCACCTGGGGTAACTTCACTGATTCGTGCTCCCAGAGGCACCTCTCCGTCAGCTACCCTCGCAGCCGCTCCAGACGAGCGCTAGCCTTATCTTGGGTGAGTTGTCCCGGAAGCTACATCCCTGCAAGTCCGGTGCAACACTTCTCCCCGGGCCGGGTCTAACAGGGTAGGGTGGTATTCGTCAGGGAAATCCGCGTTTGAGCAAAACAGGCCCCGAAAATGGAGACTCGTATGAAACAGTCGATTTTTGCAGTCGCTTTGATGGTTGCAGCCACTGCCGCGCTCACGGCCACTCTGGGAGCTCAGCAGGCTGGCCAGTCCGAAGTCTACCAGGGAACCTCCAGTCCGCCTCCCGACGACACGATCACCACCAGCGCGCCTCCGGAACCGGCAGCACCGGCGTCTAAGCCCTCGCCCGCCCATCCCGCCTACATCCAGCCTGCGCCGGTCCAATACCAGGCCCAACCGCAGCCCGACACTCAGGTCGCGCAGCAACCGGTCCCCGTCAATTCCGCACTCAGCGCTCCCGCCGACGGCAGTGATGATGGCATTGTCCAGATCGCTCCCGACCCGCCTTCCCGGCCCGCCCTCAACCGGCGCGCCGCCGCAAACGATCCGGACGGTGACATCGTCCATCCGGCTCCACTCGGCCCCGGAGAACTCGGAGAAGGAACCACCATTCGCGCCCGCTTGCTTGAGCGCCTCTCCACGTCTAAAAGCCAGAATGGCGATACTTTCCGCACCCGCGTCGCCTCAGATGTTCTGCAGGGTGGCGAGGTACTCATCCCCACCGGTGCTGAAATCGACGGCAAAATCATGAACGTCTCCACGGGCTCGTTCGGCGGTCATGGCTCCATGCAACTGGTCCCGGACACTGTCATCCTGCCCGCAGGCGCTCGCTACCGGTTATACGCGCAAGTCACCGGAACCCCCGGTTCGGGAACGCGTGTCGGAAGTGAGGGCTCAATCAACCCGGGTTCGCGTCTGAAGCGCAACGGCATCGAGTACGGTGGCGGAGTGGGCGCTGGCGTAATCACGGGAGCAATCCTCGGCGGGCCGGCCGGAGCCCTCGCCGGTACCCTTGTCGGAGCCGGTCTCGTTACCGCCCACCTGCTCATCAGCCATCCCCAGGCCAATCTTGAAGAGGGCACAACCTTGCTGTTCTCCCTCACCGAGCCGCTCTATCTGGTCCCCGTCGGCAACAGCGGCAACTAGAGGAGTAAGACGATCCCGCATTCTACGAACAGACACGGCGGCCGCGCATTGAGAGTGTGCGGCCGCCATTTTCTCCCGTTAGGGAGAACACGAGAATAGCCCAGGGTGAAGCGCAGCGAAACCCTGGGTAAGGGGTATCCGCATCCAACCCCGTCCCGTAGGGCCGGGGCGAAATCCTCGAAACACTCGCGGCCTGCTAATCCGCCCCACCACATTTACACTTAAAGGCTGGGAGTGTCCCGCCAATGGATTCTCTTCCACGCTGACGTGGCAACTTGCATCTGCAATAATCCCTGGCCCACTCCACGGAGTTTTTTTGTTCTATGGATAAATTTGTAATTCGCGGCGGCAATCCCCTCGTGGGCACCATCCGTGTTTCCGGCGCCAAAAACTCGGCTCTGCCCTGCATGGCCGCCGCCATCCTCACTGAGGACGAGGTCACGCTCGAGAACATTCCCCAGGTCCGCGACATCGAAACCGAGCGCAAACTGCTTGCCTCCATGGGCGCTGAAGTCTCGCCGCGGCAAGGCCGCGCCAATGATCGCATCACCATCAGTTGTCGCACCCTCTCCGATCCCGTGGCCCGCTACGAGATTGTCAAAACCATGCGCGCCAGTTCGCTCGTGCTCGGCCCGCTCATCGCCCGCGCGGGAATGGCGCGCGTCGCCATGCCCGGCGGGTGCGCCATCGGCGGCCGCCCCATCGACCTCCACATCAAGGGCCTTGAAAAAATGGGCGCCACCATCACCCAGCAGCACGGTTACCTTGAAGCCCGCGCCGATCGCCTCCGTGGTGCGCATCTAGTCTTCGACAAGATCACCGTCACCGGAACTGAAGACCTGCTCATGGCCGCAGTCCTCGCCGAGGGAGAAACCCTCATGGAAAACTGCGCGCGCGAACCCGAAGTCGCAGACCTCGCCGCGTTGCTTACCGCCATGGGCGCCAACATTGAGGGAGCAGGCACCTCCACCATCCGCGTCCAGGGGGCAACCAGCCTCCATGGCGCACGCTATCGCATCAATCCCGATCGCATCGAGGCGGGAACCTTTCTCATCGCCGGCGCCATCACCGGCGGCGATCTCGTCGTCGCCAACTGCAAGCCCGATCACCTCGGCGCCGCGATCGCCAAGCTTCAGGAAGCGAGCGTCCTCGTGGACATCCTCGGTCCCGATACAGTTCGCGTGCGCTCCGGCGGCCCGCTTCGCGCAGCCGATATCTCCACCGAAGAATATCCCGGCTTTCCGACCGACATGCAGGCTCAATACATGGCGCTGGCCACGCAGGCCGAGGGCGTCAGCCGCGTCCGCGAAAATATCTTTGAGAATCGCTTCATGCACGTGCAGGAACTGGTGCGCATGGGCGCCAACATCAAAGTAGACGGCAACACAGCCACTGTGCGCGGTCCAGCCCGCCTCTCCGCCGCCGCCGTCATGTGTTCTGACTTGCGCGCATCGGCATCGCTCGTGCTGGCCGCTCTGGTCGCCGATGGAGAGTCCATCCTCGACCGTGTCTATCACATGGATCGCGGCTACGAGCGCATCGAAGAAAAACTCCGCGGCGTCGGCGCCCAGATTCGCCGCATGGGAGACATCTTCCCTCAAGGCAAGATGAGAAGAGCCACGGACAACCCGCCGGTTCCATCTCCAGCCGACATCTGAACAGGCCGAAGTCTTGCAATCGCGGCCTTTAGGCACTGACGTATATTCTTCCCCGTTGCCTTCAGCGTGTCTTTGATTTACCAATCACTGATTGGCCTCTACACAATTGCTGCACTCGCGCGTCTGCCTCGAGAGTCCCTTGCGCAACTGAAACCACAGCCCGCAGCCATCGCCCAAATTCAATCAACGCCAACAACAACAAGCGTGAGCAATGCGGTACATCGCATTGAAATCGCCGGGTGCTACAACGAGACATGCGCGGCATTCGGCGAGTCCGCAACTCTTCCCGCCGTTCCACGTTGATGTGCGCGAATAGCCGGAGCACGCAAAGTATTCCGGTGACGCCTAACCCTCTACGAGGTGAATTACCGTGAAGAAAATTGCACTTGCAATATTGCTCTCTATCGCGATGGCCCCTGTAGCTTCTATGGCCCAGGTAATGGTTCAGATTGGGCCG
>DASRLI010000343.1:0-6393 GCA_035648535.1 Occallatibacter sp.
CGCGTAGCGCAAATCGGCCGCATTCAACTGTTCGCCGCTGCCCTTTGCCGCCGCGGCATCGAACAGAATAAGCGTGATCTGGCCATTGGGCGAAGTCACCTTCACAGGCGTCGTGTTGGCGGTTTGAGCAGTTAGAGTTCCGGCGGTAAAAATCGCCAGCAAATATGGCAGAGTTGCGCGAAGAGTTGGCATGGTTTCTCCGTACGGCCCGGATGCAACGGCACTAAGTGTTCCGGGAACGCCCCAGTATACTGCCGGCCGCTCTGGCGCAGGCTCGTCAGGCTTTGGGTGCCATCGACCCACGGCCGGCTGGCGCAGATTTGAATCTCACGCGCAGCCAAAACTGGCCTGTGTCTTCAGGATGAGATATTCTTCTCTGCGGCTTGAGAACGGGTCTTCAATCTACGCCCTGAATCCATGCTGATTAGCAAATCGGCAGCTTTGAAGCCGATTCTTCCATCGCAACTGCGCCACTGTTAAGAGAGGTTTTCAATGTATCCACGTTCTTTATCTTCAATAGCAAATCTTGGAGCTATTGCCGTATTCGCGCTTGCTCCCGTCGCAGTGCTCGGCGCCTCCCAGCCGCTCGGAATCTTTTCAGGCCAGCAGGACGTCGGTACAGTGCTTCATGCCGGTTCCGCGCAATACGACAAAGCGCACGACACATATACGGTGAGCGGCAGCGGCGAGAACATGTGGTTCGGGATGGACGACATTCACTTCGTCTGGAAGAAAGTTTCCGGAGATGTTGCCCTCACTTCCAGCATCGCCATCCTTGGCACCGGCGGCGATCCCCATCGCAAAGCGGTTCTCATGATTCGACAGACCCTGGATGGTAACTCGCCCCAAGTCGATCTGGCTGTGCACGGAGTCGGGCTTACTTCGCTGCAATTCCGCGACGCTCCCGGCGCCGATATGCACGAGGTCCAATCCAACGTATCTGCTCCTCCCACGGTGCGCCTCGAGAAGCGCGGCGACTTCTTCTATGCCTTTGTCTCCGGCAAGGACGGCAAGTTACGGCCCTCAGGCGCCTCCACAAAGGTCGGGATCACCGGCGAGTTCTACATCGGCATCGGCGTCTGCGCGCATAACAAGGATGCGGTCGAGAAGGCCGTCTTCTCCCATGTAAAACTCGAACCACTCTCGCCAGCGACCGGAAAGCCCGTTCTGCTGAGCGCGCTGGAATCCGTCGCCGTCACTTCCACTGACCGTCGTGTCGAATACGTTGCGGCCGCGCACTTTGAGGCGCCAAACTGGACCCGCGACGGCTCGGCGTTCATCTTCAATCAGGAGGGCACCCTCCGCCGCCTGGCCGTCGGCAGCGCCGAGCCCGTGACGATTGACACCGCTCCCCAGATCCATTGCAACAACGATCATGGCCTCTCTCCCGACGGCCAGATGCTGGCCATCAGCGACCGCTCACCAGAAGACCAGAAATCACGCGTCTACGTTGTGCCGCTCGCCGGAGGCACTCCGCGGCAGCTAACCAAAGATGGTCCGTCATATTGGCATGGCTGGTCGCCTGACGGCAAAACCGTTGCCTTCACCGGAGAGCGCGGCGGCAACTTCGACATATACACCGTCCCCGTAGCGGGCGGCGAACAAACCCGGCTCACGACTGCCGAAGGCCTGGACGATGGTCCCGAATACTCGCCAGACGGCGGATACATCTATTTCAACTCTGAGCGCACGGGTCACATGCAAATCTGGCGCATGAAGCCCGACGGCACCGGGCAGGAACAGTTCATCAACGACGACAGCAACGACTGGTTCCCGCACATCTCGCCCGATGGGCAATGGATGGTTTTTCTGGCCTACAAGGCAGGCGTGACGGGACACCCCGGCGAGAAGGAGGTGGAACTACGGCTCATGTCGATGAAGGACAAGTCGGTGCACGTGCAGGCCCGCCTCTTTGGAGGGCAGGGGACCATCAACGTTCCTTCCTGGTCACCAGACAGCCACAGGTTCGCCTTTGTCAGCTACGAGCTGCTGCCGGAAGAGAGCCTGCATGTGAAGTAGCCACCCTGCTGCGGTGCCAACGGCCAATGATCGCTCAAGAGAAGTGAAGCGCGGCCTCAGCCCAGATCACAACTTCCGCGTAGCAGCGCTGGAGTTGTTCCTGGTCCAGGTCGTCCGCCTCCACGATCGCATCGCAGGTCGCCCACTCCCCGCGTTCGTGACTGACCAGCCAAGCCAGCAGGCTCCTTTCGGGAATTTGTGCCCCCAGCAACGCCTGGCGAATCTCTTCGCGCAACGGCAGCGCCGGAGTGAGTTCTTCCATCGGGAGCCGCAGCATGGCCGGCAGCAGGCTAAGCAACCCCAGAAGATACTGCTCGGTGGAGTTAAGTGCGCGCTGCCCGGCCGCCAGTTCGCAAAATCGTCCACGAACAAACGCCATCCGCAGCACCTCCTCAGGCTGGTCGGCATTCAATTCGCTGGTAATAGCCAGCGTGGCAATTCGCCGAAACACTTCTTCTCCCACCGCAATCAGCGCCCCCTGCACCGAACTCACCTCCTGGCGCACTGCGCACAGGGGCGAGTTGATCAGGCGCAGCAAACGATAGGTGAGGGAAGCGTCGCGCTTCACCAGCCGGCTCAGCTTGCGCAGATCGATCGAGTCTTCGTGCAGCAGGCGAAGGATTTCTATATGAGACAAACGGTTGGCAGGCACGTTCCGGTTTTTCAGTAGTACCGGCCGGCAGAAATAGTAGCCCTGAATAAGCTTGAACCCCTCTACACGCGCCTGCTGGTACTCCTCGTAGCTCTCCACCTTCTCGGCCACCAGCGCCACGGCGTAGCTGCTGAGTCGCTGCAGCAGCTTCTTCCGCTCGTCGGCGCCAGTCAGGATGAAATCCACTTTGATGTAGTCGGCCAACTCCACCAGCGGCTCCATGCCGGGCCGCCAGGTGAAATCGTCCAGCGCCAGCCGGAAGCCCGCACCCTTCAGTCTGCGGCAAGCGTCAACCAGGTCGGGCGTCGGTTCAATCGTTTCCAGAATTTCAAGCACCGTCATGCTCGGCGGCAGAACATCGACCAGGGCCTCAGTCAGCGACTCCTCTGTGCAGTTCACAAAAGCTGTCACTCCGCCGGTCAGCTTTTCCAGCCCGAAGATGACTGAATTGTCGAGCATGGTGCGGGTGGCCAGGTCGCCGTCTCCGCGAAAGCCCACACCCTGGCCATCTCTGAAAAGCAATTCGTAGCCATGCACTCTGGCGCGAAGATCGAGGATTGGCTGTCGCGCCACATAGCGCAGTCCATCCGCAAACTCGGGCAGGACAGGACCGGGGCAGCGAGCGGGTGTCAACTGTGCAGCCATGCGTACCTTCCCGTAATCCTTATCGGAAGGTCGCAGTCATAACTTGAAGAATTTTGTTTCTCGGGGTCGGCGTCAGCCGCCCATGAACATTCCGCCGTTCACGTCCAGCACGTGGCCTGTGATGTATGCGGCCGCATCCGAAGCCAGAAAAACAATCGGCTGCGCAATCTCCGCGTCCGTTCCTGCGCGTCCCAGCGGAATCTGGGCCATCATCGCCACCCGGTGTTTTTCATCCAGCACCGCGGTCATCGGCGTCTCAATGTAGCCTGGAGCCACCGCGTTCACCGTGATTCCCCGCGATGCCACCTCGCGCGCCATCGAACGCGTGAACCCGATCAGCGCGGCCTTGCTGGCCGCATAGTTTACCTGGCCCGCCTGGCCGGTGCGGCCCACCACGCTCGAAATGTTAATGATGCGTCCCCAGCGGTTTTTCAGCATTGGACGCAGAAGCGCCTGCGTCAGAAGGAAAGCTCCAGTCAGGTTGGTCGCCAGCACGTCGTCCCAGTCGGCGCGCTTCATTGCCATCATCAGCCCATCGCGCGTGATTCCCGCGTTGTTCACCAGGATCTCGACCTTGCCAAAGCGCTCCAGCACCGCCTTTGCTCCGGCCTTGATCGACTCCTCGTTCGACACATCGAGCGCAAACGCCGCCGCTTGCCCTCCGGCCGCTTCAATCTCCGCCACCGCCTCGGCCAGTTTTGCCTGGTTCCGCGCCGCCAGCGCCACCGTTGCCCCGGCGCGCGCCAACTCCAGCGCACACGCCCGCCCTATTCCCTGCGAAGCGCCAGTTACCAGCGCAATTCTCCCCTGCAAGTTCGCCATAAATCTCTCGTCAACCCGCGCGCACAACTCCGCGCCCTTCCGTCCATCATTATAAGTGTGCAAGAGTCACGATTTTGGTAGCAGGCGGGCCACGCGAGGAACCACGATGAGCGTGATCGCAAACAGGAAGATTGAAGCGGCAATGAACTCAAGATGCCCGTGGCGCAAATCTTCCAACACCAGCTTTACTGCCAGGAGCGCAAGTGTGGCATATCCAATCCGGGTCAACTCCATCCGGCGCCAGTGCGAGCCACTGAAGGCCAGTGCAATCGCCGTCGCGCACAATGTGAATGTGCGAATGAAGGCCAGATGATGGGCGGCTGGAATGATCCCAAGCGCAACCAGTCCCACCAGTCCCTCCACTAGAAGCGCCGCAGCAGCGCAAACGGCCAGAGCTGCAACGACAATAGACAAAAACTGCCGCCGCCACGATTCCTCGCGGCAAGGCTTCACTACGGCGTAGCAGAGCACTGCACAGGCCGAGACAAGGTATATGCCCCACCCAGGCGCGCCCGGAAGCGCCCCGGCCAAGGCGCTGAAGATATAGTTCAGCAATCCGGAGACCGTTGCCGCCGCCAAAAGAAACACCACACCGTGGAGTTGAAGAGCCAACCGGCGCAACCTGACACCCGCAAAGGTTGCCACGACAGCAGCCACGCTGAGCCACGGCCCCTGCCAAAACGTCGGCAGACACAACAAGGTGCCGGCAAGGAAAAGCGCGGCGCTCCAGGTAGCAAACACGAAGTAATTGCGCCGTTCAGCAGCACGATCGAAGTGGACTAGCGCAGCAGCATAACCTGCACCCGATAACGCCACGCAGAAAATCCCCAAAGCAGTTGCACTCGCGGGCGGCCCGAAGTAGATAAGGCTGCAAGCTGCCAGCAGGAACGCAATCATGGTCTGGATCGTCTCGAAGACCGTGATTGTCTTCCCCTTCAACACGGTCCTATAGATCAGACTCACACCGAGGATCAGAAACAGCCCCAGGCCCGGCGCAAGCAATGTTGCCGTGCTCAACGACGGATAATTTCCCCGCGTGCTTTGCGGACTTGCGTAGATATAAATCAGAGCCCAGATTGCAACATCGGCAGCCAGAGCGACCAGTACTCGCACGCCAGTTTCGCGATCGCGCACCACTCCGTATTCGCAGATCAGCACCATCAGCAGAAGCAGCGCGATGAACGGCGTCATCTGGTGCGTGGCGATCGACAGCGACAGAGCGATTGCAATTCCTGTAACGTTGGCTACCCACAACACCGGGGCAAAATCGCGCTTCCATGCCAACGCTGACGCTGCAATTACGAAACCGCAAACTACTCCAGCCGTCAGCGGCGCAGGCAGTACGCTGAAGCGCAGGGTAAGCTCCCAGAGCATCGGAGCCAGGATCAAAGCGGATGTGCAGGCATAGGTTGTGCCCGCCAGCCAATCTCCGGCCTTTGCGCGCGAAGCCCACACCAGCCACGCAAGCGCATACAGAATGGCAACTGCTGCCACTGCCGTCCTTGGCAGCGAACTCGATTCCGCCACCGCCCTTAGCAGGTAGGCTCCGGCAATGCCGAGCATGGCCTTGCCCAGCACCGGAAACACTCCGCCGGTCAGCGATCCTGAAAGTTTTTCGCCGGCCTGGGCCGCCGGAAATGAACCTGGCTCCTGTACCGGAAGTGGGCTGGACACTCCGGCTGGATGTTCAAGGACATAGACCCGGCGCTCCAGTGTTTCCAGGCGAGTCACGAGCCGATTTATTTCGTCGGGAAGATCCACCATCACTTCCACTCGATCCCGTTCAAGTCCTGCTGTTCTCAGTCCGCGGCAACAGCCTTATGCGCGTGGTTCTCACCCCACGGAGGCAGAAGCTTCATCAGTATCCACAGGAAGATAAAGGGCAAAATGGTTAAAGCAATCGCCGCCAACAGTCCCTCGCGCGTCACCAGGGCCATCTTGTAGGTCGTGTACCCCAGGAAGCTCTTCGAGAACAACTGTCCGCCGATCACCACGTTCCAGCGCATCGCAAAGATGCCGACCATCGTCAGGCTTCCGGCCACCGCATAAATGCGCTTGCGCACAATCTCCGGCAGTTTGGTCACCTGAGTAATGCCCAGCAGGATGATTGGTACGAGCGTGCCGAGTGATATCTGGATGACGATGTGCGGGATGAAGAGCTGCGTGTGGACCAGGAAGTCCAGGCTGCGGAACGATTCATCAGCTTCATAAATACGGTGAATCAGGTCCAGCATCTCCAGGCTGAAATCGATGAT
>DASRLI010000344.1:0-4458 GCA_035648535.1 Occallatibacter sp.
CCCCCATGAAACCCACCGCCACCGCCATGGAAGCCACCGCCTCCGAGGCCTCCTCGTCCTACACCGCCAAATCCACGGCCATAGTAGCGGTGTCCATAGAACCCTCCTCCATAGAAGCCCCCCATCCATGGCGGATAAAAGCCAAAGCCGAATGGACTCCAGAACGGGTCCATGCCGATAAAGGTGTAATCCCACATATAAGGATCCCAATACCAGCCTGGATTAAAGCCTGAGACACCGGCGTATTCTCCGGTAATCTGATTGTTAGCCTCAGCCAGGTACTGCGAGCGCAGGCCACTCCAGTTGTACAACTCGTCCTCGGCCGCGCGTGCATCGAAATTGACCGGCTTTCCCATTTCTCCGTCTGCAAGCGCGAGTTCATGATGGCCCTTCACCACCCTGTACCTTCCGTCGCCCAACGCGACTACAGCCTTACCCGCGAAGACTTCTACAGTGGGATTGTCGGCGCTGAACTCGTAGTAGCCAGTCTTGACCACTTGCGTTTTTACGCCAGCATCCACAATCTCCAGATCGTTCTGCTTGTATAGCTCATCCACCTCCAATGCCGCTCGTCCGCGCTCCAGCTCCACACGAGTTGGAGTGATGTCAGGCGAGACCATCTTCAACGCACTGTTATCGTCGAGCCGCAGGAAGACCCCGGGCGTGAGCAAAACCTCTGCCTTTCCCGCTGTCGTTGAAAGCACCTCCCCCGCATTGAGGTCGACACTTCCCACATTCTTTTCGTTCAGTTGCTTCCCTTCAAGAAAGGCCGCGCCCTCTACATAGTTCACCGTGCCTGGGCGGGCTGGATTTGCGCCAAATGCCGGCGCGCATAGAACTCCTATGCCGAGTAGCGCTATCGTCTTCAACCTTGGCAACATCGTTTTATACCTCTATGTTTTCAAATGCGGGTAGTGGGAAAAAGTTCTGCTGTTTAATGGTCGGTCGACAAGTTGAGTTCCGTGGCGTGAAAATAACAATTTGCAATGACTCATCAACATTTCTACAACTCCGCCTCTGCGAGCCTCACTTAGAACCGCCCATGAAACAATCCACCTGGACTTCGTCAGAATGCTCCCATCCCTGATTGGCAGTCACGGCGCCGGAAAGAATGGAATCGTCGCGAGATATGGTGGTTTGCGCACCCGCCAATCCGCCAACAAATAACGCCCCAAATCTAAACGGACGTACGCCAGCACTGGGGCACTAATTGTGGAGACGTTATACCCCTTCTCTCTTTCGGAATCGTCTGAGCCGTCGGAACTCACGCGCCGTCTAATTCAGCAACCCTTCTTCCCGAATTCACGACTCTACTGCGAGAACAAAGATTGGCGCATGACCTGCGATGTCGCGAGCCGCCAGTATCATCGATTTGCAGAAATTCGAGCGTCCATAGAGCACGACACAACTGCTACGCGGAGCCCATCGCAGCACATCGTGGAACTCGTCCGGCTCGATGAAGAGGAACCTGGCCTCCGGGAACGGGCGCGGCCTATCGCTGCACTTCGGCAATAGGTCTATGACGATCACATCTTGAAACTTACTAATGACGCTTTCGAACTCTCCAGGCGAGATCCACCTGATGGTGCGCCTGCTACACGGAAACGTCCGTAAATCGCTTCCAGGAGAGAGGTTCGCAGGCATCTGCGAAGCAAAATGAGCTTTCGGTCTTAACCAGCCAATAACCCATGCGAAGTACAAGAGCGATGCCAATGCTAGCGCTATTAGTACCCAATTCAGTTGCATGATCTGCTCTCCTCAAACACATGACCTAACGTTGCTGTCATGGAGTGGCTAGACCGGAGAGCAACGCGCTGTCCAACTCCAAGGACTATGCCACAGCACTATCATTTGGCGGGATAGCATGTGACGGAGGGGGGCGGGGTGTGCAGATTGAAAGGCAGTCTCTAGCGGAATAAACACATTCAGATAACGTCCGTAACCCGTTGCTCGAGGTAAGCCTGGTTCTGGCTTGACGCTTCGGCATCGTTTCCAGAGTCGTTCTCGGATACGAGCACCTTTGGGCTCGTTTCTTTACTGTAGCCGAAGCCGCTTCTGATCCCAGCCACATTTTTGCAACGAAACTTCGCGAAGAGTGAACCTCGTGAGGATGGTATAGCGACAGCTTGTACGCAAAGCCCCACAAAGTAACCGCGACTGCCAATCCAATCAGGCTGAGATTAAGAGGACTGAACACACAGCATATGCCGAACTTTGCTTTAGTCTTCACGATGTCCGACCGTGCACCGTTGTTCATAAGTCACTTCCTGAGCTTCGATGATGTTGCTCTTACCTCGATTCATCTCACCTTCAGGCAAGTATAAGGCGAATTACATATACTGGCTCGCAATTGAGTTGATGACAAATAAGACGACCCGATAAGCAGCATTGGCATTTTCTCTTATCGTTGATAAGCCACTGACTACCTGTCAGCTTAAATCGAAGCGGTTGACGCATAAGTCGCATCAACGCGAAGTACGAAGCTCTCATCGCTCCGCCTCACTTCCCACTCATTCCATTCATGGTAGGCGGGACGATCGACGTACGTTAAAAGTTTGACGGTAGGCCCAGATACTATAAGTGATCCCAATCAGGATGACGATGTAGTAGGGGATATGGATGATTGTTGCCAACAAAGTGAGCCCAACGAGAGGCAACCACGGTGCACTCGATCGCCACGCTGTTATCCGTGACCTTGTTTCGAGTACTTCCAGAATGAACAAGAATGTGAAGAACATCATGATTCCACTACACGCCGATCCCATATGAACTTGCCATCCTGGGAGCTTCTTCATCTGACGCCCCCACGACTCTATCAAGTCCGGAAGTGTTGTCTCGACGGCAATGAAGGCACACGCGCCTCCAAACAATGCCATCAGCAGTGTTGTCGGGGTGTGATTATATTCGTAGCTCGACCGCTTCTTCCGTTTCCCCATCCAATTCTCCAGCAAAGCGATCTGATTCTCAGCTTCTAATCGTCAGGACTGGACATGCAGCATCAACTATGATCCGGAAAGCCCTAGATGTTCTCATTTCCATGCTGATATGTGAAGTCTTACGGATACCTAGCACCAAGAGGTCGATAGATTGCTCTTTGATGTGTTCGAGGATTTTATCGTGCGCCTTGCCGACAGCCACAAAGGTCCTTGGATCGCAGAATTCTCTGGCACTCTGCGGCACGAGGGAGTCAAGAGCGCTGAAGAAGCGAGTCTGAAGATCGAAGAGTCGGTCTGGATGTTCGCTGGCATCGTCGTGAATCACATTGAGCACATCAATCTTCGCCCCGAATACCTCCGCAAATATCACCGCATAGGTTGCTGCATTGGCGGCCGCCACAGTAAAGTCGGTAGCAAAAAGAATCCTGTCGAACGGGAACGTCTTTGACGACAAAGGCTGAACCTGAGGGCCAACGGTGAGCGCTGGCCAGCGCGTAGACCGTAGGATTTTCTCTGCGACTGAGCCAATCATTCCCCGTTCAAGCCTGCCTCCGCCGTGCGTTCCCAGGACGATCATAGACGGCTCATGTCTATCCGCCAGATTTGGAATCACATCTTCAGGATCTCCTTCGAGAAGGATCGGAATGGCTTCGATCGAGTCCTTTCCCAGGACAGCAGCCTCTTTCGACAGTAGATGCGTCAAGTCCTTTCTCTGCTGGCTTAATTTTCTATCGCCAATCTCAACCTCCAGGGCGGCTTGCGCTAGCGTGAAGGCATGAGTTACCAGCAGCTTCGCAGAGAAATAGGCGGCCATACGCGCGGCGTAGAGGCCGGCGTTCTTGGAGCGAAGAGAGAAATCTGTTGCATAGACAACCGTCTTAAGATTCAATTCGGGCCTGTCGCCGATCACTGGCATGGTGGCTATCTCCTCGAAAAAAGACTCAACATCAGAATGATCAACACGATCACACTCACAGCTGCATAGAAACGGTCGCGGAGGAGGGAGAATCCGACTACGCCGAAGATGACACGGCAGATTGGCGTCGCAATCAGCAACAGGATGCCAAAGGCAATCAGGCTCTGGCTGTCGAAGCTTCCTAAACCATCCAAGATTCCATGAATGGACTCATATGCGGCTGAAGCACCATGGAACTGCTTGTAGTTGGGCATTGGGCCTGTGAAGCGTCTCAAATATAGAACCCCACCGAACAGGACAACCAGTGCCGCGACGGTCACCCCGATTTGAAGCATGCGCCCCATTGCGGTCTCAAGCCGTTGATCCCCTTGATCAGACACTCAAAGCCTCCCTGTCAGGCCGTTAAAGATCATTTCGGCCCCCAGCGCGACAATGACGATGCTGAATACCAGGCGGAGTGTCTGGACATGAGCATTGACGAGAATGCGAGATCCAACAAGAGAGCCCGCGAGAACTCCTAGTACGACCGGCATCGACAGGCTTGGGAGAATGTATCCGCGGCTTAGATAGAATCCAGCACTAGCCGCAGCTGTTACACCGATCATG
>DASRLI010000345.1:0-7287 GCA_035648535.1 Occallatibacter sp.
GCTTCGGAGGACAAAGCAAGATTGCCGGCCAGGATGACGCCGTTGTCGGCTTCAAGCAAAGCGGTTTCAAGCACGCTGGCCAGTTCGCGCACATTGCCCGGCCAGTTGTGCTGAAGCAGGCGGGCAAGCGCGCCAGGGCCAAGCAGCACAGGCCGCTGCTGGTAGCGGGTGCAGATACGGTCGAGCAGGGACTGCGCGAGCGGAGTTATGTCTTCTCGGCGCTGCCGCAGCGGCGGAATCCCAAATCGAATCGCGGTGAGCCGAAACGCGAGGTCGGGAAGCAGCAGCCCCTGTCCGGCCATCTGACGAAGCGAAGTCTGCGATGAGGCCAGCAGAACGGCGCGGCCCGGCGGACGATCCTGGAGCGCTCTCAGCACACCAAGCAGCAACCCCTGCCCCGGAGGGGCGAGCAGATCGACGCGGTCGAGATGGATAAAGCCGGCAAGCGTGGAAGGGTCACCATCGGTGGCTAGCCATTCCCGCGCATCGCGACGCTGAAAAAGCGATCCAGACAATGGAGAGCGAGAGAAGAGATAGCGAGCAAGTGTGTTCTTGCCCGTGCCGTGCTCGCCTTCGATAGCGGCCACCTGCAAGTGTGGTGCGGCCATTTCTGCCTGCATCAGCAATTTTCGCCAGGCCGCGCTTACGCCCACTAATTGGATGACGGGCGGAGAGTCGGCTTCAACAAGAGTGAGCCCGGAGACGAAAGGCTGGGGCTGGTAGTGAGCGGCGCTTTGCATCGTTCTCAATGTGCCTCACTTCCGTCGGCCCTAGAGGATGTATCGGGCCAACAGTCGTTTCATCGGCGATGTTCAAGAAAACATGAAGGGAAGCGAGAACGGATGTTTTGTTGGACAGTGGAAATCCAGGGCTCTCGCATCTGCGTCTGTCTTTCCCATGTGGCTACGACGAATTTTACTTAGGCGCAAGTCATTCGATGATTTGGGGAAAAGTTTAAACCACGATATACTCGATGCATTCCCCCGAGGCGTCATACATCCCAGCTTAGCTAGATATCAAAGAATCCTGGGACACATTTCATCTGTCGCCTCACTCAATCAGCATTGCCCGGGAGAAGTGGCCATTGACTAACAAGACCAGGAGTTGGTGCTACGGCGGCTGGTTGGTTTTGATCGTAGTGTTTGCGGTGTTGCATGCGTTGCATCTGAGGGCCGATTTTCCTAACCATTCGCCGTGGGTTTTTGATTGGGCCAAGTACACCGACGAGGGCTGGTACGGGAACGCGGCGATTCGCGCACACCTGTTCGGAAACTGGTATGTGAAGGGTGACTTCAATCCCGCCGTCGCGCTTCCTGTGCTGCCGTTTCTGGAGTGGATGCTTTTCTTCGTAACTGGAGTAACTCCGGAGGCTGCGCGGGGACTGGCCGTCGCATTCTTCTTTGCCAATCTGCTGTTGAGCTACCTGCTGCTAAGGGCTAAGGGACCGCACTGGGCTGGACTGTTGGCAGTTACGTTGATGGTGACCAGCCCTTTCCTGTACGGCTTTAGCAGGCTGGCGATTCTGGAACCGATGCTGACCGCATTTACGCTTGGCGCAATGAACCTGGCGGTGCGGCTGCCGCATATGCGCCGGCCAATACTCGTTTCAATCTGTATTGGCCTGCTGTCTACGGTGATGATGCTTACCAAGACGACAGCGGTTTTTTTGCTGCCGGCATTGGGGTGGGCGCTTCTGATGGAACTTCGGCAAATGCGCGCGCTGGCATTGCGTTGTGCATTGTCAGCGCTGGGTGCCTTCGCGATCACGTATGGGATATGGATGGCGGGGGTGGTGCGGCTTGGCCTGTTCGGCGACTACAGCTACTTGTTCTTTGTGAACAATTACCCCAAACCACGCGAGATCTACTGGCCGTTGGTTAGCGCCATATGGTCGGTCCACGGCGGACTGTGGGCGGATCATATTCTGATTCCGCTGGCGGGAATGATGGTGCTGGGTGCGGTGGTGACGTGGTGGCACGCTGGAGGTCGCGAGTTGTTGCTGGACCCGGTGTTTGGGGCTTCAATTTGGGCCGTAGCCGGCTACATCCTGTTCATGACACTCCAGGACCATCCTCAACCACGGTACTTTGCGGTGGTGGCGTTCTTCTGCTTCATTCTGGTGGCACGCGGGGCAGAGGCGCTGGCTAGTCATCTGGCGGGGGAACCCTTCACGCGCTTACCAGCTGCACATGCTGTTGGCGGTGCAATGATCGTGCTTGCGGCGCTGGCAGCCATTACGAATGGCGCCCGGACCATGCACTACGCGTTCCACCCGGAATACTCATTCGTGAACGCAGCGGAGCAACTCACGCAATATATCGATGCCCACCCCAACGGCAATCGGCTGCTGCTATCGATAAGCGGTGACGAGATATCTCTGGTGAGTCACGTCCCGGCGCTGTGCGACGACTTCGTATCTCCGAGCGAGGCAATTCCCGACTTGCCTAGGAAGCTTGCCACCTATCAGCCGGGCTGGTACGCAGCATGGAACGATCTGGATCCGGGCACCCTCGAGGACTTGCATATTCATTACTCTCTGGAGCAGGTGGCGAGCTTCAAGGCCTTCGACGATCCGGACCGAAACCTGCTGGTGCTCTTCAAGCTGCATCCGTTGCCGGGAGGCCAAGTGCGCGACCCGAACAAAGAAGATTTACAGGATCAGCTACCCGACGACAAATTCGACATCCCAGTGGAGTAGATCGGCGCTCCTGCCTCATCTACTTATACGGATTGCAAACTGCACCACTCGCGGATCGGTGACCGTGCTCGTGATGCTGCCGAATGCGGACGAGCCGAACGAACCGTTAGGCTGCGAGAATTCCGGCGTATTGAAGATATTGAAGATTTCTGCGCGAAACTCCATGTCGGTTTCGCCGCGCAATGTGGTGTGCTTTAACAGCGCAAAGTCGAGATCGCGATAGGCTAGCCCGCGTGCCGGATTACGCGAGGCCGTGCCGAGCACAAATTGCGGAGCGGTGGTGAACGCGGCGGTATTGATGAAGCGGGCAGGAGTGCGCTGGCCGGGTGTTAGGTTCGGCTTGCCCACCAGGTTTGGCCGCTGCAATGCGAATCCAGCAAACGAGTTGTTGTTGGTTGCCTGCGTGATGGTGACGGGCATGCCTGATTGCAGTGAGAGAATGGAGTTGAGAGACCAACCACCTATGAGGGTATTTGCAAATCCGGTTGATGCTAACCGGTGACCGCGACCTGCTGGAAGATCGTAGATGCCGCTGAACGTTGTTACATTGGGCATGTCGCCGCTGGATACGTCGCGTTCGAGCAAGGGGTGGAAGGTGTCTGCGGCGATGAGACTGTTCGAATCTGGAGAAGACAACACGGTCGTGGAGAATACGGAAGATGCGTCGTCGATCAGCCTGGAATGCGTGAATCCAAACAGCAACGCAAATCCGTGGGCGAATCGCTGCTCGACCTTTAACTGGCCGGCGTTGTAGTTAGTCTCGCCGCTGTTATGGCGGTACGTGGCCACGTTGAGGAAGCGCGGATAGGGCTTGAGGAGTTGGGCCTGGCTGACAGTTTTGCCGCCGATGGAACTGGAAGCGGGCAGTTGTCTGTAGTAGGGATTTGTGACCGGGGTGAGCAACGACGAGCCCTGGGCGAGTTGCCCCGTGGTGAGCTGGTTGAGGTTTGAGTCGGGAATGCCGACGTGCACGATGTGCGAACCGGTGTAAGCAAATTCAACAGACAAGTTGTTGGTGATCTCGCGCTGTACGGCGAGGTTCCACTGCTGCGCATAACCGGAGCCGGCGGTGCGTATGGCTGTGTAGACGCTTTGGCCAAGGCCCGCATTTGCGGTGAGGGGAATGGGCGCCACCGAAGGACCGTTGGAGAGAGTGAATGCGGCGTTCACGCTGTCTTGCGTTTTCTGCTGCACGTTTTGGATGAACGGAAATTGCGGAGTGGTGAAGGGCGTCGTGATGCCGGACTGGTCGATGAACACGATGCCGAAGCCGGAGCGGATTACGGTTTTGGGAGTGAGAAGAAACGCGAGCCCAATGCGCGGAGCAACATTCCCATAGTGCAGTTCGCGTGCGCTCCGGGAGTTGCCGTTGACGCCGAGATAATCCAATTGCTGAGTCTGGAGATTGAAGACGGCGCCCTGGTTGTTCTTCTCAACAGACGGGAAGTGGAGTGTCCAGCGGGCGCCGATGTTTGCGGTCAGACGGTTTGTCAGCTTCCAGTCGTCCTGAACGAAATATTCTTCGATGTGGTCACGGGGGCGGATTTTGCGTTCCTGCAAATCGATCTGAAATGTGTCGACCTGGCCGAGGAGAAAGCTTGCGATTGCGTTGCCGCTGTTGGTCACGCCCTGCTGGTTGGTCCCCGTAGTAGTGAAGGCGAACGATCCGGTAGGACTGGGCGGGGCGACGGCGTTGAGCTGATACCAGCGCAGGTCGCTGCCGGCCTTGAAGGTGTGCGGGCCGCGTGTGAAGACGAGACTGTCGACCAGTTGCCAGACGGCGGTTTGATAGTTGGAGAAGGTGCTGGCGGAGGGGCCGAGCTGCTGGAATCCAGTGAAAGTAAAGAGGGGCATTGCGTTGTTGACGGCGGCGTTGGTGGGGATTCCGGGAATGCCGAGAGCGGCGGACGCAGTGTTCGCGAGATTTGTGCCGACGACGGAGTTGCCGCGGCGGGTATACCCGAGGCGGAGGTCGTTGAGGAGGCGGGCAGAGAAGGTGTGCGTCTCATTGAAGACGGCTTGCTGGCCGAGGACATCGGAGAGACCGGCTACGCCTCCGGTTCCAAGCACGGAGCCCGAGAGCAGACCGCTTCCATCGGGTAGTGGCGTTACGGGTTGTTCCACTTCGTTGTAAAAGGTGTAGCGGCCGAAGGCGCGATCGCTGGTTCGGAAAGCGCCGTCGATGCGGAAGTCGAACTGGCCCTGGTGGTCAGCGTCGTTGGCGGTGCGGGTGTAGTTGTTGGCGGCGGCGGTGAGATTGGTGGGCATGGGGAAGCGGGCCAGGAGCGCTTTCGCTGCGGGATCGAGCGGGGTGTTGATGGTGTCGCTGGGGAATTCCTGACGGACGTATGCGCCGCCGACCAAAGTGGTGGTTGCGGGGTTGTAGATCTTCGAAACGCCGGTGAAGATGCCTTGCCGCTCATTGAGTGTGGGAATGGTGGAGATGTGGGTAACGCCGATGAGCTGACGCACTCCCTGAAAGTCACCGAAGAAGAAGAGTCGGTTGTGGAGGATGGGGAGGCTGAGCGTTCCGCCATAGAGGTTGCGGCGGTATTCAGGCGTGCGGCCGGCGGGGGCGAAATAGTTGCGGGAGTTGAGCTGTTCGTTGCGCAGGAACTCAAAGAGACTACCGTGGAATGCGTTGGTTCCGGAGCGTGTGGAGACGTTGACCACTCCTCCGTTGAAGCGGCCGAACTCGGCGGGGACGTTGTTGGCTTCGATGGTGAATTCCTGGATGCCGTCGAGGATGGGAAAGAAGGCGACCTGGCCGGGCTCGGGCTGGAGGGCGGAGATGCCGTCATAGAGATACTCGTTGGTGCGTGGGCGACCGCCATTGATGCGGGGAAGTTGGGTGCCGGGAGGGAGCTCGATGCCAGGGGCAAGCGTGGTGAGTTGCACAAAATTGCGGGTGTTGAGCGGCATGGCGACGACGAGGGGTTGGGAGATGTTGGTCCCGATATTGCTGGTCGCCGATTGGAGCAGAGGAAGGTCGCCAGTTACGGTTACGGTTTGCTGGTCTGTGCCAGGGCTCAGATTGAGATCGGCGGTGACGGTTTGACCGGTTATGACGGTGATGCCGGTGCGGGTGAGGTGCTGGAAGCTGGCCGCGCTGGCGTCGATGCGGTAGGAACCGGATGCGACGTTGATGAAGACGTAGTCGCCAGGGGTGGTGGAGAGGGTGGATTGCTGGAGGCTGGTGGAGGATTGCGTGAGCTCGATCCGGGCGTTGGCGACGGCGGAGCCCGATCCATCAAGAATGCGGCCGCGGAGGACTCCGGCGATTTGGGCATTGGTGGCGGCTGCGCCGGCGAGTCCACAGGTGAGGATCACAAGAGAGGCGCGGCAAAGCTTCATCAGCAGGGACTCCTGAATTGCCTTGGGGCCATCGGGAATGGATGGCGAGTGTGCTTTCTTGAGGGGCTGCGGCGGACAGGAGATCGCTCGAAGTGATGGGGTGGATTCGTCCGACTCAATACGAATTTATACGATATTTGGAGGTCGGGTCAATGCGATATGAATCCGGCCTGGGGTGAAGACCGCGGGCTCCGTGGAATTTGGAGTCTCTTAGCAGGGATTCGTAACAGGGGCCAGCAATATTATTAACGAAAAAGTAGCCGCAGTTTAGGCGACCAACCGCGCGTTACGGCTTCTGCACAATTGAATTAGAACGGAATCACGGCGTGGCGGCCTTTTGCTTCTCCGCCTCTAAAATCAGCTTTTTGAACTCGTCGACCGCCGGAACGCTTGGAGATCGAAGCGCATCTTTCGCGCTGTACCGCCAAACCGGAGGAGAGTCGAGCCCATTGCCATACTTGCCACGAAATACCGCGAACATGTCCTGTGCCGGCCCGGCCTCTACACGCGTACTGGGACTTTGAGGTGGAGAATTAGTAGGATCGCCACCTTGCGTTGGATTTCCTGTATGGCCACCAATCCGGACGCGTGAATCTGAGGGCTCAAAGATGACCGGGCGATTGTTGATTGGGACACCGCCAACCGTCGGCTGAGCAATCTTTCCGCTCCCCTTGCGAACTGTAACGATTAAATCGGCATCTGATGCGTCTACTGCCATGGTGAAACGGCCCCAGTTCATGATGGCTTTTTCCACGTCCTCTTGAGCTTTGCGGTTGGCGTATGGGGCATCAACAGCAACTCCAGCTTCGGGATCGACAACTACCAGTACCGTCCTCGCCTCAAGAATATCCGCTGGCAGGAGGACCTTTTTCTTCTCCTTGCCGGCTGCAGCCAAACAGCACAACATCAATGAGGCAACTGCAAGGAAGGTGACTGAAAGGCTCCTGTGATACTTCATGAAGCACCCCCAAAGGCGGAAGCCAGTATAGTCCATTCGCGCCATTTCTTGGCTCGTCCCCTGCATGAGTGAGCAACTCCTGTATCACCGGCAATTCGTCAGCAACTAATTCGCCAACTGCTGAACATGCCTTGGGCGTGGATGAGACTTCACGTATCTGCCAAGTCTTGCCGGCAGCTGTCGATCCACTGCGCCCAACATGTTTCGCGTGCCAATCGGCCTAAGGCCGGCCGATCATAACTTCAGTGGCTTTGATGAGGGCGACGGCCGAGTCGCC
>DASRLI010000346.1:0-5698 GCA_035648535.1 Occallatibacter sp.
CAGCATGTCTGCCCAATACCGTGCGCGGGTCAAGGTGCGTGTCAACTCGCTTTCCACGCCCGCCGCCCGCAACCGCTCCTGGGCCGCTTCCGCATCTCCGCGGGTCAGGTACAACCCGAAGAGCGCCGAACCGGACCCTGACAGCGAGGCATGCAGGGCCGCCTCCGGAGTGCCCGAAGCCGCAAGAATGCGCTTGATTTCTGCAAGGGAAGGATGCTGGCGAAAGACGACGCGTTCAAAGTCGTTTTGGATCCAGCTACTGATCCCGGTGCGGACAAGCGCGGACTCTTGTGGTCCGGCCAGGTTCTCGCCAACAGGGAGAACACCGGAGGAGCCTGTTCCCGGCCGTCCCCGCGGAATTTCTCCCGCAAAGGCGCTGGCATAGGCACGGCTCAACTCATTCAGTTTATCTGTACTGGCCTCGGCGGTCAAACCCTCGACGGCGCAGAGCGCATCCCAGTCGCGAAAGGCCTGGGCCGTGGAGACGCCGATTTCGGGCGTGGCGACCACGCACCAGACGGGCTCAATGTCCGGCAGGGGGTGAACTTCCTGGCCCCGGTCGAGGCCCAGGACCGTGCCACCGATCAGGAACAAAGGCACATCGGACCCAACTTGAGCGGCGATTTGGAGGCGGCTCGTCATCGGACCCCCGGGGGCCGTATCCACATCGTTTTCCAGACCAACCATCCGGGTGCCCCAGGTCTCGCTTTTGAGACCCGGGATTCGACGATCCTCATCTCCCACCGCCTGCTGGGTGCCCCATCCTTCGAGCGCTTCTTGCTCGAAGGGTGGGATACCACGAACCCCATCCTCAATTCCGAGTTCCGCCTCCAGACCAACCAGCGCCGCCACCGCATTCGCCGAGCCGGCCCCCAGGCCACCCTGAACCGGCAGCCGCTTTTCGATGTGGATCTCAACTTCAGCCTTACGCCCGAATGTCTTCAGCGCCAGCTCGACCATCTTCCAGGCGGTGTTGCGGCTATTGGTGGGCACACGAATGTCGTCCGAAGTCACACGTAACGAAGTTGTATCTGCGGGCCTCGCCGTCACCGTTACAACGTCGTACAACTCAAGGGTCTGGTAGACCGTGGCCAGTGCGTGGAAGCCATCGGGTCGCGGCGCTCCAATACCGAGGCCAAGGTTGATCTTCGCGTGCGAACGAACGGCGGTGGGCATACCGGTTCATTGTAGGGCCTGCCCCATTTAGAGTGAGAAGCTGAAAGTGGCGCAGCCCAGCACAAAGCTGCCGGCCGCACCTCCAAAAGCCTTATCAAAACAGGGAACTTCGGGAGTAAACTCTGCGTAGAACTTTGGGAACAGATGCGGGAGCTTCCATGCACTTCCTTGTTTTTGCCATCGCACTCTACTTTGTGCCGGCCATCATTGCGGCGGCCCGGCAAACGCACAACGCTTCAGGAATCCTCTTGCTGAACGTCTTTTTTGGCTGGACCGTGATCGGCTGGTTCGTCGCGTTCCTGATGGCCATCTGCTCGGCCCCCTATTACGTCCACTTCTATCGTCGCGGATGGTGAGGGCAGGAGCCGGCTCGCCTCAGCCGCACTGGACTTTGCGCGACTGGCTCGCTGCAGCCGGACTCTTTCTGGCCACGGCGGGCGTCGTACTGTGGCAGAACGCGCACGTGGCGGTCCTGTTCGATCTGAGCTACATTCTCAACACTGCGGCGCGCATCGCCCTCGGCCAGATGCCGTACCGCGACTTTCCCCTGGCACACGCGCCGCTCACGTTTCTCATTCAGGCCGCGATTATTCGTCTCACCGGCCGCGTCATCTTTCACCACGTGCTCTACACGGTTTTGATCGGCGGGCTGGGCTCGGTGCTCGCGTGGAGAATCGCGCTCGGTTCGCTGCACGGGCGCGTGAGGGCAGCTTGGCCCGCGGCGCTGCTCGTCGCCGCGCCGCTCTGCGTTCTTGGCATCTACTGCATCGTGCCCAATCCCGAGTACGACTGCGACTGCGGGTTCTGGATCCTGGTTGCGGTTTGGATGCTGCTGCGGCTCGATGCCGAGACCGGCGCTCGGTTCGGCTTTGCCGCGGGAGCGGCGCTTTGCGTGCCGCTCTTCTTCAAGCAAAACATGGGCCTGCCGTTCTTGCTGGTAGCCATCGTCGCCGTTCTGCTGTCGCTGGCGCTGAATTGGCGCCGGCACTGGCAAAATCCGGCCACTGGGCCCACCTCGCTTACGCGGTTCTCCGTTCTTGCCGGCGCGTGCGCCACGCTCGCGACAGCCGTGCTTGTGCTCCATTGGACGGCCGGCATTGGCAACTACGTTCACTGGACGATTGAGTATGCCGGGCAGCGGCGATTGCCCGGATTCAGCCTCATGCTCGGCGTCTATCGCGACCCCTCGCTGCTGTGGACGCTGCCGTGCGTCACCGTTGCCTTGGTGCTTTTGTGGGTGCCCCATCCTTCGCGCAGCTTCATCGCGCGAAGGGTGGGACCGAAACTCCGCTGGACGCGCATCGCGGCCTTCGCCCTGATGGCCGCGCCGTTCGTCTTCACGCTCGCTTCCTTGTTCCTCTACGACGACGCCGACGAGCGCGGCGACAGCCTGCTGGCGCTCTGGCCGCTGCTGCTGATTCTCGCCGCGGCACTGACGATCGCAAATCTGTTTCGCCTGCGAAGTGAAACATCTCTGCGCGCGTTCTTGCCGCTGGTTCTGTTGGCCGCCATCCACGGCACGTTCATGTCGCAGCAGCTTTGGGGATCGACGTACGGGATCTGGCCGTTGCTCGCGCTGTTGGTGGCAGAGATGCTCGCGTTCCTGAATGGGTTCCTTGACGGGATCAGGGAGGGACTCGCAGCGCGCGCCGCGTCGCCATGGTTTGTGCCCGCGCTCGCAGCGCTCATCTCCGTCACGCTGCTCGCATGCGGCGGGTTCTATACCGCCAGCGAGGAACGGCTCTCGTACGCGTATTTTCCTGACGGCCCGCCAGTGCATTCCACCTTTTCGCAGCTTGCCGGCCTGGCCACGCCGGGGCCGTACCTGCCGGAGATCGACGACCTTCTGCGCTACACCCAGGCCAACATCCCGTTTGATGACGGGATCGTTCTGCTCCCTGGCGAGGAACCGTTCTACTTTGCCACCGGCCGCGTACCGCGCTTTCCATTGCCGTTCTTCGATCCGACCATCGATCCGTATTCGCCCGCTGAGATCGCGTCGCTGGTGCGGTCGTGCAACATCCACTGGCTGATCGTGAAGCGCGACTTGCAGACCAAAGAGGATCCAACCCCGCAGCGCGAGGCAACGATGAATTTGCTGATGAGTGATTTCAAGCTGGCAGCCCGGCTGCATGGGTACGATGTGTACCGGCGATGATGGGGAATGTGAGAAGGTGGATCGAGGTTGGTGAATTCAGAGGTCTCAAACGCGGGACCTCGGGCACCCGGCGCTCAATCATAACGCCACTCGGTCGTGCGAATTGTAAAACTTACGTCTTCCTCTCCTTTCGGGATCTCTTCAGCTCTTCCCAGTCCTTTTGCGTCTGGTCCGCATAGAGCGACCCGAATTTTGCCAGCGCTTCAGCAAAGCCGCCGCCTGAACCCAGGTAGCCGGCAATCACCAGTGGGTCGCCCGAACGCGCGTGCCCACGGGCCAGCAACTCGCCGCAAACTTCCGCGTAGGCCGCCAGGCCGCTGCCGGCAAGGTCCGCGAGCTCGATGGACCCCTTGTGATCATTAAGCTGGCGTACCAGGTATTGGCGGCTGCCGATGTGCGTCCAGCCCAGGAACGGATCGGACTGCATCTGCATGGCTCGTTGCCCCTCAGCCGTACGCTGGCCGTTGTCGTGGACGGGGTGCGCATCAGGCAGATACGGCGTGTAAGCCGATGCCGACTCCTCCTTGATCTGCAAGAACAGCGGGTCGCCGGGCCCATTTCCTTCAAAGTAGATGCAATAGTCTCGCAGGCCCACCGAGCCCATACCCACCACTTTGAAGGTCACATCCATCGGCCGGTAAAACGACAGAAGGTGTTGCCGCTGCGGTTCCAGCATTTCGCGGTAAGGACCCAGAGAGGCCAGCACTGCCGCGGCCTGGGAGCCGGTGACGCGGGTGAGGATGGGCTTCACCTCTTTGAAGCGGCGTTGTGCGCCGGGTTTCGAGGACGCAGGTTCAGTCAGCTGTTGCAGCGCGTGCTGCGGTGTAGCCCGCTCGGCCTTTAGCAGTGCGGCGTGCACTGGTTCAACTCCGCTGAGCCGATGCACCTGAAATCGACCCACATCGACGCCGGGAATTCTGGCGAATGCACGCATACTGGCGCGGTAGCGCTCGATGCACTGGACGACAGCTTGTTGCGATGACGAGGACTTGTGCCCTGACTCGCGCCCCGCCAGCACCAGTGAGGCAGCCATGCGCTTCAAATCCCACTCGAAGGGGCCGCGGATGGTTTCGTCGAAGTCGTTGATGTCGAAGACCAGCCGGCCATCGGGAGCGGCAAAGGCGCCCAGGTTGCGCACATGCGCATCGCCGCAGATTTGCGAGACGATGCCGGTTGAGGGCAGCACGGCAAGATCCGCGGCCATCACCGGAGTAGCGCCGCGAAAATAGCCGAAGGGCGATTGCGCCATCAACTCGTACTTCAGCTTCACGAGTGCAGGCAGACGGCCGTGCATCGACCGCGCAAGAAGCACGGGCGCCGGCGAACTCCGCGCCTTCGGGCTCAGTTCGTTGTGTTTCTGGCGCCCAACCTGCTTGCGCCGCGCCTGGCCCAAAGCACGACGTTCTTCCGGAGTTGCCCATTGCATAGCCGGAACATACTCTGTCCGAGTGCGGCGTGCAATACGGCAGAGCATCTGATTTACACTTTTTCTGGAAGCCCCGCTGTTCTCAATCGCGACCTGAAAAACCATGCCCGGCTCAGCTTCTTGAGGAGTTCCCCGTGTCCCTTGCACCCGCCCGCTTGCTCTCCGCCTTGGTTGCTGTCGCGCTCGCAACCATCCCCCTCGCCGCGCAGGCCCCTCCGAAGCCTCTCACCGTGGAGGCGATCTTTGCGCACGGATCGCTGATCGGGCACCCGCCCGGAGAGCTGACCTGGTCGCCGGACGGAAGCCACCTGACCTATCTCGATGGAGGGCAGTTGATCGACCTGGACCCAGGCACGGGCAAGCCCCATGTGCTGGTGAGTCACGCCAAAATGACCATGCTGATTGCGGGCAACGAATCGGAGCAGGACCGCGACCATCGCGAACGCTACAAGATGGCCAGCTATATTTGGGCGCCGGACTCGGCGCATCTCATGTTCGACTCCAACGGCCGGTTGTGGGTTTACGATCTGCACAACGGCACAGGGTTGGAGGTTGGTTTTACGGGGGCCGATTCCGGCGATGATCCCCAGTTCTCTCCCGACGGCAAATCGATCTCATTCCTACGAGGCAACAGCCTCACCGTCATACGGCTGCGCGAGGTCGGCACGCCCACTAGCGTTGTTGCCCCTTCAACCAACGTGGCCACGCTCAACGGCAAGGTGGACTGGCTCTACGAAGAAGAGTTGGAGACGCGCACCAATTACTATTGGTCGCCGGACTCGACTCGCCTGGCCTATCTGCAAATGAACGAGACCGAGGTGCCGCAATACCCGATTGAGGATTGGCTTTCAAACCACGCAAAGGTAGATTTCGAGTTCTATCCGCAGCCCGGCGACTTCAACCCCGACGTGCGCGTGGGCGTGGTGAGCGCGGCAGGC
>DASRLI010000347.1:0-10205 GCA_035648535.1 Occallatibacter sp.
CGGCCACCACGTAGCAGAGGGCGAAGCAGTGGGCACGTTCCCCGCAAGCGGAATGTAGTACGTTTTATTCCGCTGATCTTACCCCGCAAATCTTAGTGCATTTTCGAGTTGAGTGTTAACACAACTTCGGGTGCCCCATCCTTTGTGCGTTCTTTGCGCATGGGTGGGAGACCTCTGACATCCATCGCAACTGTAAACACCCCGGCCGAAAGCGCTTTAGCCCCACCAACGCAGATTCCAGACGCCATCCCCACTCGGAACCACTGGACCCACCGTGCTAACCTGAGCTTTCCAGCCCGTGGAGAGATCGTTTGTTAGAAACCCGCTTTCTCATTGCCGTTTTCGAGTTTGTTCTACTGCTGTTTTCGCTCAGCTTTCACGAGTGTGCTCACGCCTGGATGGCCTCGCGCCTCGGCGACCAAACCGCCCGTCTCGAAGGCCGCATCACGCTAAACCCCATGTTCCATGTGGACCCCATCGGCACGCTTCTGTTTCCAGGATTGATCATCTTCGGGCCGTTCATCGGATTCACCTTTTTCAGCGGCTTCCTGGTTGGCTGGGCCAAGCCCACTCCGATCATTACGCGCAACTTCCGCAAGATCGTGCGCGACGACAACCTCACCACTCTGGCCGGACCGATCTCGAACATACTGCTTGTCATTGTGGCCTTCTGCGTTTTGGCGGTCATGGCCATTGCGCTCCCCAACGGCCGCGCTTTGGTTCAGTCGTCCTTCATCGCCGCCCTCAGCCCTGGAACCCCCTTGCCCGTGCATCCGGTCGCGTTGCTGTGCAGCTTGGCTGTTCTCATCAACCTATCGCTTTTCTTTTTCAACCTGCTTCCGATTCCGCCGCTCGATGGCAGCCGCGTTTTGCGCAACGTGCTACCCTACAACGCCGTCCAGACCTACGATCGCATTCCCATCTGGGTCAGTTACCTGCTCATGATCTTTGTGGGCGGATTCGTAATGGCGGCCCTGCTCCGCCCGGCGCTGGCGCTGGTCTACTTCACTCTTATCCACATCTAGAAAGCCCGCTCCCTCGAGCGCTGGCTAGCTTCCCGCTACAATGGTAGGAGCCATTTCATTAATATTTCTTGAGAGACGGCGGCACTTTCCCGCGCCACCCTGGAATCGAAGATCAAGATGCCTGAACCCGTAACTTCATCTCTCCGTCCCCGCGTGCTCAGCGGCATGCGCCCAACCGGCAAGCTCCATCTGGGCAACTACATGGGAGCCCTTGCCAACTGGGTCAAGCTGCAAAATCAGGACGACCAGTACGACTGCTACTTTTTCATCGCCGACCTGCACGCACTCACCACCGACTACGCCGACACCTCGGCCATCGCGCCCAACACGCTCGAAGTTGCGCTCGACTTTCTGGCCGCCGGCCTCGAGCCGGCGCGATCGACCATCTTTGTGCAGAGCCAGGTGAAGCAGCACTACGAGTTGCCCCTGCTGCTGGGAATGATTACGCCGCTCGGCTGGCTCGAGCGCGTGCCCAGTTACAAGGAGATGCAGGAAAATCTCGCCAACAAGGACCTCACCACATTCGGCTTCCTCGGCTACCCGGTGCTGATGGCCTCAGACATCCTGCTCTACCAGCCGCAGTTTGTTCCCGTGGGCCAGGACCAGCAGGCGCACGTCGAACTCACACGCGAAATTGCCCGCCGATTCAACCATTTCTACAAACCCGCCGCGGCGGGCAAGCTCGGAGATCAGGAAGTTCTGCCCGAGCCCAAGGTTCTTCTCACACCCTCACCCAAATTGCCCGGCACCGACGGCCGCAAGATGTCGAAGAGCTATGGCAACACCATCCAGATGACCGACCCCGAACCGGTGGTACGCCAGAAGCTGAAGACCATGGTCACGGACCCGGCGCGCGTTCGCCGCACAGACAAAGGCGATCCCGACAAGTGCCCGGTGGGCGATCTGCACAAGGTCTTCTCGACGCCGGAAACGATGGCCAAGGTTTACGATGGCTGCCGCTCCGCCGGAATCGGTTGCATCGAGTGCAAGGGCTGGGCCGCCGATGCACTGGTGCAGATTCTGCAGCCGATACAAGAGCGGCGCGCAAGCTTCAGCGAGGCGCAGGTGGAAGAAATTCTGAATGACGGTTCGCTCCGCGCCAGCGCCCGCGCCGAAGAGACCATGCAACAAGTGCGCTCGGCAATGCGATTGAAGTCGTAGGCGAGGCCAGTCGGTGAGCGTCGTTTAAGCCGCCAGGGGAAAGAAGATGGAAGAAAGATCAGCCCCGTGGTGGCGCAGGGCCCTGAGTTACGCGCTGGATGGAATTCGCTCAGGTTTCGGGCTTTTTTTGCGATCTGCAAAAAGCAAAGCTGCAATCGAACCGGAGATCGCTAGCGGCAATGAAGACGATCCAGATAAAGAAGCAGAATTGACCAGTCATTCCCCTAAGCCGGAACCCATCGCCGAAGCAGAAACTGAAGCTGAGGCAGTCCTGGCGCCTGAAGCCTCAGTTGCGACTGCCGAACCGGAAACGCCGGTGGAAGCAGTTCCAGAATCCTCGCCCGTGCAGGCGTTCACTCCGCCTGTTCCAGAGTCCGAGCCGGAATCCAGCATAGAAGCCGTCGCCGAGCACGAACCGTCCTCCGCGCCTGCGGTGCAAGAACGCGTTGAAGAAGTCGTCCTCGCGACCGAAACTCTCGAAGAGTCTGCTGCGACAGCCCCTCTTTCGCCCACGGTTGCTGAAGAGACTTTCCCGGAAACCGAATTGATCGAAGAGCAAATCGTTGCCGCCGAAACCTTGTCTGAGGTAGCTTCGAGCGAAGAGACAGATCCCCCGCAGGTCGACCACCCAATCGTCCCGTTTGATCGGGTGGCCGATTTTGAAGACGCGCCCGAAGCAGACCCTGAAGGAGACCTTGAGCCTGAAGCCGAGTTTGAGATTGCGGCTGAGCCAGAACCCGAGCCTGAGTTTGAATCTGAAGTTGACCCCGACCCCGGTCCTGATCCCGAGCCCGAACCTGAGCCAGAGTTTGAATCTGAGCCAGAGTTTGAACCTGACCTCGATCCTGAGCCCGAGGCCGAACCTGAGTTCGATTCCGACCTCGATCCCGCCCCCGAACCTGAGGTAGAAGCAGTCGCCGAACCCGAAGCGCCGCCCGCAATCGAGGAGCACCCACCAGCCAACGAACCGATACCTGAACCAACTGCCGTTTCAGAAGAGTTGATTCATCCCGCAATTGAAGCGACACTAGAGCAGACGGTCGTGCAACCCGCCGAGGTCGAAATCGAATCTGTTGACGAACCAGCACCCGCGGTCGAAACTACACTTGTCGCTGAGCAGGCAACCGAGCAAGCCACAGAAATTTCCCCCGAGCCCGCCACCATGCCCATGGACTTGATTGAGCCAATCCCGGAGCAAGCAACCGAACCAACCCATGAGGTTGCGCCAGACCCCGTCGTTCCTGTCGAAGCGCGTATCGAGGCACCAGCCGTTGCGGTTGCACCTGGGCCAGCCCAGGAACCCGCAGCCATTCCCAGCGCCGCTCCGCCAGACGCATCGGCCGATGAGCCCACTCCGCCGCCACCCGCACCCAAGCCATTCATCAAGCTTGAATCCCGCGACAACGAAGCCGATCTGTCTCCGTTCTCCGTCGTCGTCTCCCAGGTTTACGACGGCCCGCTCGACCTCCTGCTCGACCTGATTCGCAAGCAGGACATCGACATCTACGACATTCCCATCGCCCGCATCACGTCCCAGTTCCTGGGCTATGTAAACCAGTTGAAGGCCACGGACGTCGATGTGGCCGGCGAGTTCATCTACATCGCATCACTACTCATTCACATCAAGAGCAAGATGCTGCTCCCGCGCGCGCCCGCCGGCCCCGACGATGCCGCCGAAGACCCGCGCCGCGAACTCGTCGAGCGCCTGCTCGAACACGAGCGCTTCAAAAACGCCGCGCAGATGCTGCAGCAGAAGCAGATGCTCGAAGCCGCTACATGGAGCAATCCCGGCCTGCGCGAGTTCCAGGACGACACCTCTGCCGAGCCGGAGATCGCCGCAGACACCGTCGACCTCGTCCGCATCTTCCGCGATATCCTCGAGCGCGCCCGCAACCGCCCCGTCATCAACCTACAGGAAGACTCGGTGACCGTCGGCCAGATGATCCAGTTCCTCTCCCGCCGCCTCACCATGGAAGACAAACCCGTGGCCCTGCGCCGCCTCCTCAGCCACACCCGCTCCGAGCGGGCGCTGATCGCCATGTTCCTCGCCCTGCTCGAACTGGTTCGCCTTCAGGCCATCCTGCTCCGCCAGGACCGCGCCTTCAGCGAGATCTTCATCAAGAAGCACGTCGGCTTCGAAACCGTGATGAATGACGGCCTCGCCAACGCCCGAGACGATTGGCGGTAGACTTTTTGTTATAACTAATGTTATACTCGAGGCGAAATGGAGGGTCCTTATGCCCACAACAACCAAGATCATTGCAATTGGCAACTCTGCCGGAATCATTCTGCCAAAAGAGATTCTGGCCAGGCTGAAAGTGGAAAAGGGCGATGCGATCTGTCTTTCAGAGACCCCCTTCGGTGCCCACTTGACTCCCTATGATGACCAGTTCATGCGCAAGCTGGAGGCCACTGAACGGGTGATGCGGAAATACCGTGACGCTCTCCGGAAACTGGCTGAGTAATGCAAGAGTCAATTTGGATGGAAACCGCAGACGCGGTGATCGCCCACGACCTTGAGCTAGCTGCACACGGGGGTTCACTCGGCCTTCGGGACGCAGGATTGCTTGAATCCGCATTGGCACGTCCCATAAATATATGGACTTACGCCGAATCCAAGCCATCCCTTGCTCTTCTCGCAGCCGCGTACGCCTTTGGCATCTCTTCCAATCACCCGTTTATCGATGGCAATAAGCGTACCGCTTTGTTGGTCTCGTTCGCTTTTCTTGACGTGAATGGTTCCGAGGTTAATGCCAGCCAGGAAGACGCGTTTCTCACCATTCTCGGTCTTGCCGCCGGAGAAATCAGCGAGGAACAGCTCTCCCAGTGGTTTGAGCAAACCACAGCTCCCCCGCTGACCCTCTCCAGCTTTTCCACCGCTCCCGCCAAGCTTTTCCCTTGCCCCCCTACCTTCCGGTGTAGAATCGATTCTAGCCCGGTATCGGCTTCCAAATCGCCGGGTAAACAATCGTGACATGATGCGATTGTTGGGGTTTTATGGACGCCTTCTTAGCCGACTCTTCACACACCTGGCACACGCCATCCCCTTTCTATTTCCAATGCAGTCCCGTTCCTGAGCTTCAATACTGGAGGCCCAGGCGTCACCGGAATTCTTCCGGTCGCCGTGGTGATTTCTAATGGCCGACCTCGCGACGGTCGTTGAAGCTAGACCCGCACGCAAATCCCTGCTTGACGGCAAGATGAAGGAGTCCCCAAGCAAATTGGGCATTGTTGCATTCCTGGCGGCCCTGTTGGGCGGCCTCGGCTTTATCGCTTTTCATGTTTCAAAGGACCTGGACAACGTCGTCATCACCAGCGTGTGGCCTTATGTTCTTCTGGCTCTGGCGTTAATCATCGCCCTTGGCTTTGAGTTCGTAAACGGCTTTCACGACACCGCCAACGCTGTGGCTACGGTCATCTACACCCATTCGCTCAGTCCCAACGTTGCAGTGGTATTGTCCGGAATCTGCAACCTGGCCGGCGTGCTGCTCTCCTCAGGCACCGTCGCCTTTGCCGTTATTACGCTGCTGCCTGTCGAGCTCATCCTCCAGGTCAGCTCCGGCGCCGGGTTCGCCATGGTCTTCGCCCTGCTAATCGCTGCCATCCTGTGGAACCTCGGCACATGGTGGTTAGGACTGCCGGCATCGAGTTCGCACACCATGGTTGGTTCCATCATCGGCGTAGGCCTTGCCAATCAGCTTCTGTCTCCCCACGGCGGCGCCTCTGGATTGGATTGGCAGCAGGTCGTCAAAGTTCTCAAGGCGCTACTCATCTCTCCCGTCCTCGGCTTCGCGCTCGCAGGCATTTTGATTCTGGCTTCAAAGCGGCTCATCAAGTTCCCCTCGCTCTACGAGGCGCCCAAGGACAATCAGCCGCCTCCGTTCCCCATTCGCGCCTTGATGGTGCTCACCTGCACCGGCGTCAGCTTCTTCCACGGCTCCAACGACGGGCAAAAGGGCATGGGCCTCATCATGCTCATCCTCATCGGCACCGTCCCCACGGCCTACGCTCTCAACCATGCCGTCAGCCCCATGCAGACGCAGGACTTCATCGCCGCCTCACAGTACGCGGGGCAAATCCTCGACGAGCACGTGGACAAGACCGTCGTCCCCAGCTCCGATCCCCGCGCCGAAGTTACCGCTTACATCCGCACCCAGCAGTTGCAGCCGGCCACCATTGTCTCCGTCAAGGCACTGGTCGAGAACGTAAACCGCGAAGTGGTGCTCTACAAAGCGTTCAAATCGGTTCCCGCGAAAGACCAGACCAACGTCCGCAACGACATGTACCTCACCAGCGAGGCACTCCGGCTCATGGCGAAGAACCACAACCCCGGGTTTACAGCCACCGAGACCGCCGCGCTTAACAGCTACAAGAGCAAGCTCGACAAAGCCACCAGGTTCATTCCTGACTGGGTCAAAGTGGCCGTTGCGCTGGCCCTGGGCCTCGGCACCATGGTCGGCTGGAAGCGTGTAGTGATCACAGTAGGCGAAAAAATCGGCAAGGACCACCTGACCTACGCGCAGGGAGCCTGCGCCGGCATCGTCACCATGGCCACCATCTTCGCCGCTGATCAGTTCGGACTGCCCGTAAGCACCACCCACATTCTCAGTTCCGGCGTCGCGGGCACCATGTCCGCCAGCGGCAGCGGCCTGCGCATGTCCACGGTCCGCAATATCGCCGCCGGCTGGGTGTTCACCATGCCCGCCGCCGCCCTGCTTTCCTGCCTGCTTTACATGGTGTTTCGCACCATCTCCTAGACCCGACTTTAAACCACGCCCATTCAAAGTGAGAGCTTTCCCATCGTGCCCGGTGCCGGGTGCCCCTATCCTTGCGATTTCTTTTTGTCGCAAGGGTGGGATTCCACAGCCCAGCATAGCGGGATGATTTGAAACGGTGCGGCTTCAGTTGCGGAGTGTCACACCATTTGTCAGGATTCTCCTCGATCTCTCTTCTTCAAATCCTAACGTCCTCTCAAGTACGCCGCGCACCCAGCCGATGAACACCAGAGCGGTCCTCCAGTTTGCAGGGCGATTCCCGCATTGCGCAAGTTTTCTCGTCACCGAAACGACATTGCGTAGCTGCGGTTTCCCTCTGCAATGAGTCGATCTGCAATTGAGGGGAAGAATCGCATGGCTGCGCAAGCTGCAAAAGTAATTTGCTTGGGAACCGCTCAAAGGGAGCTGACTGGTGAGCTCCGTTGTGTAGCGCGGCAGCCGATTCTGGACCTCCAGGGCCGCGTCCACGGATACGATCTGATCTTCCGCAATACTCCCGACTCTGTCTTCCGCCGCGATGCCGGCCTCGCAGTAGAAACCATGCTCGACAACCAGGTCATCTTCGGACTCGAGCGCCTCACCAACGGTCTGCCGGCCTTTATTACCTGCACTGCCGAAGCGCTAATCGAGGGCTGGGTGCTGGTGCTCTCGCCGGGATTGACGGTCCTCGGAGTGCCGGCAAATCTTGATCCGGCTCCGGAATTAATCGAGGCCTGCGTGGCGCTCCGTGCTCGCGGCTTTCGGCTCGCGCTGGACGATTTCAGCCAGTGGGATAAGCAGCATCCGCTCCTTGATTGCGCCGACTTCATTCGTCTCGATTTCAGAGGCTTCCGCGAGGCAGACCTTCAACAATTGCAGGAGCATGAATTGGGGTCAGTGGCCCTGGTGGCGCAGAAGGTGGAAACGCAGTACGACTACCAGCGAGCCTGCAAAATGGGCTTCACCTTGTTTCAAGGGGATTACCTCTGCCAACCTGTCCTCCTGAAAAAGCGCAAAGTGCCCGCCAGTCGGCTGGCTCACTTTGAAATCGTGCGCGAGTTGTATCACGATCCCATCGACATCCATAAGGTAAGCGAGCTGGTCCGGCGCGATGCCTCACTCACCTACCGCCTGCTTCGACTCGTCAATTCGCCCATTTATGGCATCTACCGGGAGGTGCGCTCCGTCGAGTCGGCCATCACCGTTCTGGGCGAGGCCACTTTTCGCCGTATTGTGTCGCTTGCCGTACTGAGCGAACTCAACACAGACCAGCCGGCCGAGATTCTTCACGTGGCTCTCATTCGGGCTCGCTTCTGTGAACTCGCCGCCAGCCACTTTAGCCTCGACGCCTCCGAACAGTATCTGCTCGGCATGCTCAGCCTCCTACCGGCCATGCTCGGCTTCCCAATGGAGGAGATCGTTCCCATCCTTCCCTTGCGCGGCCAGGTTTGCGAGGCCCTTGCAGGAACCAGGAACTCGGAGCGAAAACTTCTTGGATGGCTTGAGTTTCATGAACGCGGCGACTGGGCATCCTGCGACCGGATCGTCGCAACCCATGGCCTCAATTCGAGCGAGCTGGTCCAGTGCTACCTCGAAGCAGTCACCTGGGCCGCCGGGCCCTCCACGGCCTGAAACAACCACAATTTCCACGTGCAAAGGCGTCCTGCCCCCTCCCGGACGCCTTTTTTGCGTTCTTCAACAGCACCGGAGCCCTATCGACACGCAGGGCCGCTCCACTTCCGGTACCATACTTGAGGTACCTATTGTCGAATGAGCCTTAAAGCAAAGCTGGAAGCCGTTATCTACGCCGCCGAAGAGCCGGTTACGCTGGCTCAACTCGCCCTCCTTTTCACCGCCGACGCCCTCGAGTGGAAGGCGGAGCAGGAGGCCGCAGCTGCCGAATTGGCTGCCCAGGCCGCCGACCCGTCGCGATCCGAAGGCGAGCCCCTGCCCACTCAAAATGGAGAGTTTGACTACCTCGCCATGGCGCAGGCCGCCGCCACTGAAGGTGCGCCCCCAGAAGAGCCAGTCGCAGCAGAGCCAGCAGCAGAAGTCACTATGGAAGCCGGCGTCGAACCCGCCCCTGCCTCGGCTGAGGGTGAAGATTCCACCGTCGACCCGGCGAACGGCGCGGACACCGAGACTGCCTCCTCAGACGAAGCAGCAGCCGCAGCCAGCCTCCGGCGCGAAGCCCGCCAGCGCGACCGCGAAGTCCGCACCATCCTCCGCCAGTTGCTCGACGAGCTGATCGCCGAATATACCTCCGACAACCGCGGCGTCGAAATTCGCGAAATTGCCGGCGGCTATCGCATGGCCACCAAGCCCGAGTGCCACGACGCTGTCCGCGCCTTCGTCAAAAGCCTGAAACCGGCTCTCAAGCTCTCTTTGCCGGCGCTTGAAACCCTTGCTGTCATCGCCTACAAGCAGCCCGTCACCGCACCCGAGGTCAACGAGATTCGCGGCGTCGATTCCTCCGGCGTCTTCGGTTCGCTGCTGGCGCGCAAGCTCATCGCCACCGCAGGCCGCAAGCCCGTAATCGGCCGCCCCATTCTCTACAAGACCACCAAAGAGTTCCTGCTGCGCTTCGGCCTCAAGGACGTAACCGAACTACCCTCCATGGAGGAGTTCGAGAAGATGGCCGCCATCGAACTCGACGAGCCGGAGATGGAAGGCCCGGGAGATTCCGCCCCGGAGATAAAAGAAGATCTGCGCCTTGAAATGGACGGGGCGCGGGACGAAGACTCGGCAGACGAACCAACCGAAAGCCCAGAATCCGAATCAACCACCCTTGAAGCCGCGCCAACTGCGCCTCCTTCCACAGAGTAGCCAGAAACAGAGGCATTTCCCCATGGCCATCAAAAAAGCCAAGAAATCCGCCAAGAAGGGCGACATTCAACCCGAGTCGATCGCACCCGAACCAGAAACCGCGCCTGAAACCGAAACCCCGGTACTAACCGCCGGAATCGTAGACCCCATTGGCGACACCACCGATGGCGAGGCCAAAGTCTACCTCGGCGACGAAACCCAGTCTGAATCCGCGACTGAAGAGACTCCCGAAGCCGAGCCCGCCGCCGAAACCGACTCTGACGAGTCCGAAGACGAAGACGCCGATCCCGAATTCATTCCCAAGCCTCGCCCTCCCGCCAAGCTTGAACGCCTGCAGAAGATTCTTTCCCAGGCCGGAGTAGCGAGCCGCCGCAAGGCCGAAGAGATGATCGAGCAGGGCCGCGTTCAGGTCAACGGCACCGTCATCACTGAATTGGGA
>DASRLI010000348.1:0-5690 GCA_035648535.1 Occallatibacter sp.
GACGAACAACTCCGCCCCGTTCACGAAGCTCGAGTCGTTTGAAGCAAGAAACAGCGCGACCGTCGCGACTTCCTCAGATTGACCCATCTTTCCCCGCGGGATCAGGGATTCGAACATCTCCTTCGCCTCCTTGGTGAGAACTTCTTCCTGCATCGGTGTCGCGATCGCCCCCGGGACCAGCAGGTTCACCCGGATTTTCCGGCCCTTCAGTTCGTTGAGCCACGTGCGTGCGAAGGAGCGCAATGCTGCCTTGCTCGCCGCATACACGCCCCAACCAGGAAAACCCTTCACCGAAGCATTTGATCCGGTCATGATGATCGATGCGCCATCGTTCAACAGCGGCAACGCCTTCTGGACTGTAAACAGCGTTCCGCGCGCATTCACGTTGAAGGCCGCATCGAAGTGCTGCTCGGTAATCTCGCCCAGTGGGGCGGCCTCGCCCTTGCCAGCGCTCGCGAACAGGACGTCGATCTTGCCCTTTTCTCGCTTAACCGTATCGAACAGACGGTCGAGATCGTCGAGACTTGCCGCGTCACCGCGCACGCCGGTCACGTTCCGGCCAATCAATTTGACGGCCTCATCGAGCTGCTCCTGCTTCCTACCCGTGATGAAAACGTAGGCGCCCTCTTCAACGAAGAGCTTGGCGCTTGCTAGCGCCATACCGCTCGATCCACCCGTGATGACTGCAACTTTTCCTTCAAGCTTTCCCATAATTACTCCCTTCGGTAGATGTGTAGCATTCAGTCGTCCAAGCAAGTTCATTCATCGTGCGTCAACTGGATAGCGCGGGCCGACCGTTCAGCGCGGAAGTCGTTCCACCATGAACACGCTAGTCCCGCGGATCAGCGACTTCCGGCGATCCGGCGCGATTTCAGATGGCCGAGAAGCCGCCGTCGACAGCCAAATCCACCCCATTCACGTAGCTCGAATCGTCTGAAGCAAGAAACAGCGCGACCGCCGCAATTTCCTCAGGACGACCCATCTTTCCCCGTGGGATCAGGGATTCGAACATCTCCCTCGTCTCCTTGTCGAGTCGCTGGGAATCCGGTGTGTCGACCTGCCCCGGGCTCAGCACGTTCACCCGGATCTTCCTGCCCTTCAGTTCGTTGAGCCACGTGCGTGCGAATGAGCGCAATGCCGCCTTGCTCGCCGCATACACGCCGAAACCAGGAAAACCTTTCACCGAAGCAACTGACCCGATCATGATGATCGATCCGCCATCGTTGAACAGCGGCAACGCCTTCTGAACCGTAAACAGCGTTCCGCGCACGATCAGGTCGAAGCCCGCATCGAAGTGCTGCTCGGTAATCTCGCCCAGTTTGGCGGCTTCACCCTTGCCTGCGCTCGCAAACAGGACGTCGATCTTGCCCTTTTCCCGCTTGACTGTGTCGAACAGACGGTCGAGGTCATCGAGATTGGACGCGTCGCCGCGCACGCCGGTCACGTTCCGGCCAATCAGCTTGACGGCCTCATCGAGCGCCTCCTGCCTCCGGCCCGTGATGAAAACGTAGGCGCCTTCTTCAACGAACCGCTTGGCGCTCTCCAGCGCCAAGCCGCTCGATCCACCCGTGATGACTGCAACTTTTCCTTCAAGCTTTCCCATAATTACTCCCTTCGGTAGATGTGTAGCATTCAGTACAGTTGAGTAGATTCTTTGGCTGTGGACGAGAACTGCTCAGGAGTCCTAATCTTTTGTCTATTCGTCCAAAAAGAGGGCTGTACCGAGCTGTGTTGCACCTCTTGATTGAGCTGGGACGCGCGGCTCGAAGAAAAGGAGTGTAGGAGTGGTGACGCTGGAAGGGAGGAGAATGTCCGTTATGGTAGAGGCCTCTTCTACCTGATGCTGCGCTTGTCCGACAAGCGAAGCTGTGCAGTTTCGTACGTTTCTCACAGAACACTATGGCTTTCAAGAGCAGAGGGAGGCTAAGTTGGACCCGATAACAGACATCTTCAGAACGATGCACGTAACCGCTTTCGGTCTGCACAGGCTCGAAGCCACAGCCCCGTGGGGCGTAAAACAGGAAAAGCAGACCGAAGAAAAAGTCGCGCCTTCCGGCAAAAGGATTTCACCCACAGATTTGGCGCACTTCGCCATGCTTTCGCGCGGCAACTGCTGGCTGAGCGTGGAAGGGATTCCGAAGCCGATTCCCCTCACAGGTGGTGATTGCTTTTTGCTGGCCCGGGGGACTTCGATTGTCTTGCGCGACAGCCCGCGAACACGTCCGAGGTGGAGTTTCCGCGAGATCGGGGCCAAAGCCAAGAACAATGTCGCTCATTATGGAGGTGGTGGCGCACCGACGACAATCGTCTGTGGGTCCTTGAGTTTCGATCGCGCCAGCCTGAAGCCAATCACTCAGTTATTGCCGAGCTTCATTCTGATGAAGGCCGATCAGGCACGCACGCTTGCTCTTCACATCACAATGCAGGCGCTGGCATCAGAAATGGCAGAACAGGCGCCGGGATCTGAAGTAGTCGCGACTCGGCTAGCCGAGGTCCTGTTCATCCAGGTACTCCGGACGCATATTGCGTCGGGACCGGAACGCAACAAAGGATGGCTTCGTGCTGTTTTCGACCCTCAAATGGGCACTGCCCTGAGTGCTATTCACGACAGAGTGAATACACCCTGGACGGTCGAATCCCTGGCCGAAGCGGCGGGCATGTCTCGCTCCGCATTCGCAGCACGTTTTAAAGAGCTGCTCGGACAAACGCCACTGGAATATGTAACCGAGTGGCGGATGCAGAAGGCGATGCAGTTACTACAACAGCGTGACACAAAGCTCATAGACGTTGCTCGGTCGGTCGGTTACGAGTCCGGCGCTGCCTTCAGTAAGGCGTTCAAGCGAGTTGTCGGGGCCAACCCTGGTGAATACCTCAAACGCGGTATTTGACGACCAGGGTCATGCCGGAATCGCGGAAGAGTTTTGAAGCGGAGGATTCTGACTTTGGCGGCGGGGCCTAGGTGCCATGGAAGTGTGTTCTTCCACTGAAATGGGTGCCCCAGGCGCCTCGCATTTGGGAACGGGAGATCGCGGACCCAAAACCGACCGAAGCAGACCACTATCAGTCTCGGTAAACGCCGATGCCGACGGCGACCTAGGACAGCATCCAGATCACGACATTCCAGTTGCCATGCCGACTTCTCAGGATTTATGTTGACGGGCGCCTATACGACTTCCAAGCCACCCTGCTTAGGTCCGCTGTTACGCCGCATCGAGCTGGGAAACCAAAGCCGACGGACAATATCAAGATCGGCTCACTGGGGTTCCGCTAACCGAGCTACGTTCGTATCTCGCATTATCACTTAAGGTTGTATACTCAAGCAGTTCCACATCTCGCAGACTAGAGCGCATTGCGGATCATTCCCGACTATGACTTCCATGGACAGCACAATTGTCGGTAGTTACAACTACCCCGTAGCGGCGCTCGCTGTGTGCATCTCAGTCCTGGCTTCGTACACCGCGCTCGATCTCGCAGAGCGGATCACCGCCTCCTATGGCATGGTGAGGCGGCAGGTATGGCTGATCAGCGGCGGCGTGGTGCTGGGAATCGGTATCTGGTCGATGCACTGCACCGCGATGTGGGCATTTCGCATACCTGTGCCTGTGGAATACTACTGGCCCCTCGTATTGTTATCCGTTCTCGAGGGAGTTGTCGCCTCGATCATCGCCCTCGCTGTCGTGAGTCGCAAGACATTGGGCATGCGAGCGGCAATCGCAGGCAGCCTTTTCCAAGGTGCGGGGATATCGGGACTCCATTACACGGCAATGGCATCGATGCGGATGCCGGCAATGTGCCACTATTCTCTGCCCATTGTCGGGCTTTCCGTCTTGGTTGCTGTCGCGGGCTCGCTGTTGTCCTTGTGGTTGACTTTCCTTTTCGGAAATCGGCCTACAGGATGGAAGCTCCGTAAAATTGCCAGTGCAGTGGCGATGGGCGCCGCCATCTCTCTCATGCATTTCACTGGGATGGCCGCTGCCAGTTTCACAACCGATAACACACCTCCAGACTTTCCCTATGCCGTTCGAATCACACTTCTCGGCATCGCCGCTATCATCACCGTCACCGTAATCGTTCTGTTTGGCACTGTGATTACGGCCTTGGTGGATCGACTCCAGGAAAAGAGCGAACAACTAAGCAAGTTGTTTGAGAGATTGCCTCAGCCTGTCATCGTCATGGATGTGAATGGCCGCGCTTTGCGAGTGAACCCGGAGTTTGCCCGAGTATTCGGATACACGTCAGAAGAGACGGTTGGCCGCCGACTGTGTGATTTGATCGTACCTGGCAATCTGGGTCAGGATTCGGATACCGATCCGGAATTGGCCCCCGAGGGTCGCCAGGGAGAGGTGGAAGTTGTGCGCCAACGAAAAGACGGCAGCCAGCTTCATGTTCTAGTGGTCAGCGTTACGGTAACCCTCCCCGCCAGAAGGACCGAGCTTTGGACAATTTACCGTGATATCACTGCCCGCAAACGGGTGGAAGCGTCTTTGCAGGCTGTCTCGAGCCGGCTCCTCGAGGTGCAAGAAGCCGAACGACGCCATCTTGCAGGGGAACTCCATGACGAAATTGGCCAGTTGCTGACTGGACTTCGTTTGCTGTTGAAATCAAATGGAGACGCATCGGTTGACACAATCAAGGGCCGATTCGATCAGGCACGGAGCATCGTGGATGACCTTCTTGGGACGGTTCGGAGGCTCTCCTTCGATTTGCGCCCCGCCGACCTCGACCAATTTGGTTTGCTCCCGGCCCTTCTTGGGCTTTTTGAACGATATACGTCCCAGACGGGCATTATGGTAGGTTTCAAACATCGAGACGTTGATCGACGTTTTGAGTCCAAGGTAGAGACGGCTGCATATAGAGTTGTGCAACAAGCACTGACCAACACAGCCCAACATGCAGGTGTCGCGGGCGTTACCGTTCGCTTATGGGCCGAGGTGAACAAGCTCCAACTTCAAGTCGAGGACCGTGGCCGCGGGTTTGATCCTGAGATTGTCATGAAAGTCACGAGATCCAGCGGCCTGTTCGGAATGTCTGAACGTACTTCTCTCGTCGGCGGTCGCCTGACCATCGATTCTGCCCCGGGTAAAGGAACCACCATAACCGCTGAATTACCGCTGAATGATACGAGTACACAATAAAACGAATTCTCCAAAAGCAATGGCATCGAATTATTGTCGGGAGGTGAGCATGTCCATCTCCATTGTTCTGGCCGATGACCATCCAATAGTCCGGCGCGGCCTGCAAGCCGTTTTGGAGCAGGAGAAGGACTTCTCGATTGCAGGAGTTGCATTTGACGGGCTCGAAGCTATTCGCCTGACGGAGCGATTAAAGCCCGACGTCTTGATTCTTGACCTCATGATGCCAGGGCTAAGTGGCCTGGAGGTTCTACGAATCCTTCGCGACAAATCAATACGGACGAGGGTCGTAATTCTGTCGATGCATGGCAGCAGGGCGTTCGTCGCTCAGGCGCTTCAGAACGGCGCGACCGGCTACGTCCTCAAAGACTCTACTGAGAAGGATTTGAGCCGCGCGGTACGAGATGCGGCAGCCGGCAGGCGTTTCCTTAGCCCGCCAGTGAGTGATACCGCAATAAATGCCTACATTGAACTATCAAAGACGAGCTCGTTTGATCCACACGATACCCTCACATCGCGACAGCGAGAGGTTCTCCAGTTGGCTGCGGAAGGCAAAAC
>DASRLI010000349.1:0-2745 GCA_035648535.1 Occallatibacter sp.
CCTCTTGCGTCCACCTCGCCAGCCGTCATCGCTGGCGAGGCTTTACAGCTTTTTTGAGACAATCTCCTCCAGGATCTGCCGGTCCAAGCTCAGATCCGCAATCAGCCGCTTCAACCGGCTGTTCTCATCCCGAAGTTGCCGCAGTTCGCGTAACTCCTAAACACCCATCCCGGCACACTGCTTTTCCCAGGTGTAGAACGACGCCTCGCTGCTCCCCAGCTTCCGGCAGATCTCTGCTACCTTCTCGCCGCTTTCATACTGCTTCAGAGCGCCAATAATCTGTTCTTCCGTAAGGACTGAGTATTGGTCAATCAGCCTCGGCATGCTGACTGGGTGAGTCGATCCCAGTTCCCGTGAGCGAATAGCTCCTTCTGCTCCGGCGAGAGCGCCGCTTCCTCTAAGAAGGATCGCCCCGGGCTGCCGGGACGGTACTGATAGGGATAGTCAGTGGAGAACAGAATACGCTCGGTCCCAACCAGTTCAAGGCTGCGTTGAAGATAGGACTCACTCCACATACCACTGGGTGTCACATATAGGTTTTGCCGAAAATACTCGGCGATAGGTCTTTGCAGATGCGCAACGCGTGCCAGTGAAACGAGCCGGTCTAAGTAGAAGAGGACCACTTCACCCCAATGTCCCAGGATGATTTGCAGATCGGGGTACTTATCGAAGACACCGGCCAAAATCAGGCGTACAAACTGGATTCCTGCCTCGTAGTGCCACCCCAGACCAAACGTGGCAAAGGCGATATCGATTTGGTCGCTGAACCCTGAATAGTAGACCTCTCTGACCGCGCGTTGTGGGATCTGTGGGTGGATGAACACCGGAACTCCGAGAGTTGCCGCAGTCTCAAACATCGGTAGGAAGTCCGGGTGATCCAGGTTCTTCTCGCGCGTGCGTCCGCAGAGCATCGTTCCCGCAAAGCCGAGGCCGGTTACGCTACGCTCTAATTCCAGAGCGGCTTGTTCCGGCGCGGCTGTTGGCAGGGTGGCGAATCCCTGAAAGCGTGTCGGGTATTTCGCTACCGTAGCGGCGACCAGATCGTTGGTTCGCCGTGCAAGGGTCACACTTGCAGCCGGTTCCAGATTGTGCAGGGCTGGCGTGGTCACGGAAAGCACCTGAACATCGATTCCGCTCTCGTCCATCAGTTCCAGACGAAGCTCCCCCAGATCATCCAGCCGCTCCTCAATCTCCCCTCGATCAAACCCGCCAGTACCTTCCTGTCCGATAGCAGATGCAGCCCAGGCAGCACGGATGTTGGCAGTCACAAAGTGCTCTTCTATACCGATCAACTTCGTCATTCCCGTGTCTCCGTCCGCTTGCTCTTGATCTTCATCCCGTTTGCTACCAAGGGACGACAGCTCCGATGTAGTCCAGAAACTGCAGGCCGCCTTTGCTGTTTGTGCCTCTATGGTCGCACCCAGCCGAGATGCTCTCGTCGATGCTCAAGCGTGTTTTTGGGTCGCCCATGTCTGTTCGCACCCAGCCATCCAGCTCGCCACTCAGATAAGTATGGCAACATCGCTGTATCAGCGATATGTCTTATGAGACATTATGGTCATGCATATTATGCATAATAAGGTCATCGATAAGCTCGATCTTCGTGCACTCCGCATGCGGCCCTAACAGGTTGCGGAAAAAAGATTCCGCTGTGACGCAGAATGAGGCAGCGTCGTCGTTCTATACATGAGAAGCGACGATCAACAACAAAGTGGAGTCTTCAGCTACATTTCGGCGGAGCAACGAGTCCCCCAGAATCACCCGCTGAGGCCGCTCCGGAAAATGGTGGACGAGATGTTGGCGGAACTCTCGCCCCGCTTCACCAAGATGTACGCGAAGCGGGGACGGCCCTCCATCGTTCCCGAAAAACTGTTGCGGACAGTGTTGCTGCAAGTGCTCTACACTATCCGCAGCGAGCAGCAGTTGATGGAGCAACTGGACTACAACATGCTGTACCGCTGGTTCGTAGGGCTGAACATGGACGATCCCATCTGGGATGTAACGGTGTTCACCAAGAACCGCGAGCGGTTGTTGAAAGGCGACATCGCGCAAGCCTTCTTTGAGAAGGTGCTGGAGCAAGCGCGCGCCCAGCAACTGCTGTCGGAGGATCACTTCACGGTGGACGGAACGTTGATCGAAGCTTGGGCGGGACAGAAGAGCTTTCAACGTAAAGGCCAGCCGCCGCAACCGCCAGAAGGGGGAGGCAGTAATCCGACGGTGAACTTTCACGGCGAGAAACGCAGCAATCAAACGCACCGGTCCACCACAGATCCGTAATGCTGTATCGAAAGTCGGGTGGCAGCGAATCCAAGCTGAGCTATCTGGGTCATGTGTTGATGGAGAACCGCAACGGGTTGGTGGTGGACACCCGGCTCACCAGGGCCACGGGAACGGCCGAACGCGATGCGGCGCTGGACATGGCGGCCGGATTCCGGGGGTACTCGGCAAGTCACGTTGGGCGGCGACAAGAACTACGACACGCGGGATTTTGTGAACGAGCTCCGCGAGGCGGCGGTGACTCCACACGTGGCGCAGAACCAGCATGAGCGGCGCACCAGTGCCATCGATGAACGCACCACGCGACACCAAGGCTACGGCATCAGCCAGAGAAAGCGCAAACGAGTGGAGGAGATCTTCGGCTGGATCAAGACCATCGCCGGGCTGCGCAAGACCCGGCCTCGAGGCAAGGCCAGAGTCGGATGGATGTTCACCTTCGCGGCGGCGGCTTACAATCTGGTGCGGATG
>DASRLI010000350.1:0-2053 GCA_035648535.1 Occallatibacter sp.
ACCAGTCGCCCTGCTCGGGGAACGCACTGCGCGGTCCAGTGGGCCCAGATGCCGAACTTGGCGTCGCGGAACCAGTCGGGCGTCTTGTAGTGAGCCTTGAGGGAGTACCAGCTAGGCTCGAAGGGGCCGGAGGCGAGGTCACGCTCTGTGCTGGTGGCCACGCGGCCGGCCGGGTTGGCGGGCGAGGCGGGCACCAGCCCCATCATCTTTCTGGACACGGCGGCCTGCCCGGCTGCGGCCATCATCCCTAGCCCGGATAATTCATGATTAAGAAGACACGAAAGGCCTCATCTGCTAGAAACATGTTGTCAAGACAGTGTTTGAGGTAGCAGGAGAGGCCTTCGCGTGTCAGAGAATAGCACAACACAGTGTTTGTTGTTTCCGAAGATATTCCATAAGCCGACGGTGATGCAATTTGACCAGCGGCAGGGTAGTTCCGATGGGGGAGCCCTGTTGCTGAAGGCCGCCGACCGGCGTTATGGATTGATCAGCTGTCTGGCCGGATGTCTGCGCGACGGTCGGCAAGCGGGCAAGGTTGATCATTCGTTGGAGGAGCTTGTCGGCCAGCGCGTGTTCTCGATCGCCTGCGGCTATGCGGACGCTAACGATGCGGCTCGACTGGCTGCCGATCCGATTCACAAGATGCTGCTCGGGCGGGATCCAGTTGCAGGCCGCGATCTGGCGTCGCAACCGACGCTGTCGCGTTTTGAGAACGCGATTGGAGCGAAGCAACTCTATCGTCTGGGCGAGGAGTTGGCGGGTGGCGTGATCCAGCGCCATGCCGAGCGGTTGCGCCATCGCGCCCGTCGCGTCACCATCGATCTGGACCCGAGCGACGATCCCACCCACGGTGCGCAGCAGTTATCATTTTTCAACAGTCACTACGACACGTGGTGTTACCTGCCGGTGATGGGTTTCGTCAGCTTCAATGACGAGGCCGAACAGTATCTGTGCGCCGCCGTGTTGCGCCCCGGCAATGTGACGGCAGCGGTGGGCGCGGTGGGGATTCTACGCAGACTGATGCAATTGATCCGCTACTTTCTTCCCCGGGCGAGCATTCGCGTTCGTCTCGATGGCGGCTTCGCGCATCCCCAACTGCTGGCATTTCTGGATACCGAGCCCGGCGTGGAATATGTCGTCGCGATGGCCAAGAATGCGGTGTTGAAGCGCAAGGCCAAACCGGCAATGCGGCAGGCCCGCAAGCTCTCGCGGCACAGCGGTGAGACCGAACACGTCTACAGCGAGGCCAACTACGCGGCCGGGAGCTGGCCGCACCAACGCCGCATGATCATCAAAGCCGAGGTGGTTCGGGCCGAGGGCAAAGAGCCCAAAGACAACCCGCGCTTTGTCATCACCAACATGAAGCAGAGCCCACAGTGGCTCTACGAAAAGATCTATTGCCGGCGCGGCGAGATCGAGAACAGGATAAAAGAACTGCACGAGTTGCAAATCGACCGCACCAGTTGCAGCAAGTTCTGGGCCAATCAGTTCCGCGTGCTGCTGACCGCCGCCGCCTACGTGCTGATGCAGGAGTTGCGTCTGCGAGCCGCGGGTACCAACTGCGCGCGGGCTCAGATCTGGACGCTGCGCGAACGGTTGCTGAAACTGGGCGCGCGTGTGCTGGTCTCGCTGCGCCGCGTAGTCGTGCACCTGCCTGCGTCGTTCCCGTTTCTGCCCGCCTTCCGCCGAGTGGCGCTGGCACTCGGAGCCTCGCCGGGATAGCGCGGCTCCGTCGAACCAGAAAATCCCTTCACACCTTCACCCAACCGCATGCAAAGCAAAAACCCTGCCCGAAAACCGCCGCCGCGCCCACTGCGCACCCCCCAAACTTCGCCAGCACCGCCATACAACCAACATCACGCTGCCGCGATCATCTTCGGCACAATCTCGCCCGCCCCAAACTCCACTCTCACCGCCTTCATGAATAATGCAGGCTAGAGGACTATCCACACGTCGAATTGAGCGACGGAACACGCTTGAGTATTGCCTCGCTCGAGGAGCGGGATGGAGAGGACTACAGGGGTAACTACGCTATTTTCCAGCAAACGTATCC
>DASRLI010000351.1:0-5689 GCA_035648535.1 Occallatibacter sp.
GTAGGCTGTTGGGATGAAATGGACATTGAAGCTGGTTTCTGAGGTGGTTCCGGGCAAGCCCACCGAGTACGAAGTTGCCACGATTGAGCGTATAGAGAAGTTCTCTCCGGCCACCGTGGGATTGACGATAAGCGAGGGCAACGCAATTTTGGCTGGCCTGCAGAAACAGATGGTCACAGCGCAGGTTCAACATCATGGCGCCAGCATTCCCTTGCGGCATGTTTTCATCGAATTTCCGCAACAGTTGGCTTTTCCGCGACCTCGTCTGCTCCCAATCGGCCCGCAAATCAATTCTGCATTTCGACGTTGCCCGAATCATGCTACTTTGCATCTGAATGAACATGAAGCGTACCCTGTTCTTTACCTTAACTTTGGCGCTGCTTACCGCGATCGGCTGCACGCAGGCCCAGCGCAACCCCGACGCAATCCGGCAGGACACAGCCAAAGCCGCCGCTGAAGCGAAACAGGATGCAAAAGCGGTCGTACAGGGGGTGGAAGACGGCCTCAAGACCAAGGGGCAAGTGAATATCAACAACGCCACGCCCGATCAGCTTGAAGCTCTGCCGGGAATCGACGCCGCACGAGCGCGAAGGATCATCGCCGGCCGGCCTTACCAAAGTTCCGACGATCTGGTAAAGCGGCACCTGGTTGCGAAGGCGGAGTTTGACCGGATTGCGGGGCAGGTGGTGGCGCAGTAGCTATGGCGCTGGGTGCGGAATTCATGCGCTTGCGATATTCGTTGATCTGGCGCGGCAGGTCATAGAGGTAACGCAGCAGGGCGTCGAGGAAACTGATGATGTCCCTTGCGTCCTGTGAAGTTGCGAGCGGGGGTACTGGAAATTCGGACTAAGCACATCTGTAACGAGAAGCGCCCTTATCGACACGAAAATTCCTGGATTGTCGCCAATTCGGACAGAACCCCCTTTTCGCCGGGTAATGTCAGGTTTGTTTGAATGTAAGTCGGTGAGGAACACGGGGTATTACAAGAAGCTGAACTCAGCGGGCGCTGATTCAGAGAACAACCACAGAGGCGCCTCAGAGAGGATATGTATTACATCGGACACCGAGCCTATTTGTCATCCCCAATCAATAGCCATTTGATCGTCTTCCCGAACCGCTTGGCAATCCTGAAGAGGATGTGGCGCCGGGTACCTTCAGCCCGCATTCGATGCCTTGACAAAGCCTTGGTCCTTATCAAGGCCGCCTGCTGATGCGATCTCAATAACGCCAGTCGTGAAGCTTCGGAGCTGCATCCAAGGATGCATGAGCTTGAGAGCCTCCTACCGTTCCAGTCACATGCGGATAAGTCGCCGGCTCGTCTCGCTCAGTACCCTCGCCGTTGGCATCGTGCTCGGTTTCTTGTTGCTCTCGGCTTTTGCTCACGTCGCGCAAACCGGATTATGGAGCCGCTTCGCCGGTTACGTGACCGGTCGCAGCACCAGCATCGACGTCTCCTCCGCTGCGGTCGTTGAGAAGATTCGTCAACTGTCGCGCCTGGAAACGGTTGTTTATTCGCTCGATAAAATCGTGGAGGGCGACCGCGAGAGCGCCTACTTGCCGGACTTCCTGGTTGGCGATAAGCTTCTTCTGGTCGCCCACGGAGAGGTGATCGCCGGCGTGGATCTGGGCCAGCTCAAGACGGGCGATGTTTTTGTGAAGGGCGATGCCGTCCACGTTCGACTGCCCGCGCCGCAAGTGCTCACCACGCGCATCGATAACGGGCGCACAAAAATCTATTCCCGGACGACCGGCCTACTTGTCGAGGCGGATCTGAACCTCGAATCCCAAGTACGCCTGGCCGCCGAGCAGCAGATTACCCAGGCCGCGCTCTCCGACGGCATTCTCGACAAAGCGCGGCAGAACGCCCGGACCAGCGTCACCGCTCTGCTCTATGGATTGGGCTTCCACACAGTAGATGTGCAGTAGAACATGTCCCAAGAACGCGTGGTGCAGCCTAAATCTTCCAGAGCTTTGGCCCTGGCAAAATGGAGACTCCGATCACGTGGAGGCGACCGGAGGTGCATTGGCCCGAGGGTTGGCAAGGAATATGGAAATTCTAGGTATAACCTTCTGCCCGGTTGGGGCGAGAAAAACCCCGTAAGGCAAGAAAGTGAGAGGATAAGGACACGACTATGCTTGTATGCGCTCATTGCCGGAGTGAAACTCATGAAAATAGCAGATTCTGCTCAGTCTGTGGCAAACCCGTTAGCTCTGCTACGCAAATGCAAAAAATGCAAAGCCACCAAGTATCCACCTATCCATTGCCTTACGACCGCGCCGCAGTTTCCGTAGGAGGTTTTGGTCAGGTCTTCGGCCTTGACCCGCGGGTTGTATTCCTAACCACGGCTGTCGATACGATGCTTTTCGGCGGACAGTTCATAACTCTGGGCACGAGCTCGCTGCTCTCCGTGCCGGTGGGGATCGTTCTTGGCGTCATAACTTATAAAGCTCAGAGACATTGGTATCGGGACGATCGAGAGTCTGCCATTATAAAAGGACTCATTGTAGCCCTGTTGACGGCCATCCCGACAAGCCTGCCTGGATTTCTTACCGTCCCATCAGGAATTATAGGTCTAGTCCATATTCTCCGCAGGAAAAGAAGAGACAGTTCTCTCGTAATTGATAGGCGAGTCGGCAATTGATCACAGCGCCTTCCGCGTCAATCCTAACGCAAACGGGAAGTTCCATCGGGCATCGCGGCCAATCCGGTCGGATTGTCGCCGATTCGGACGTTACTCCAGAAAACCGCTGTCGGTGAGTGCCCCATCGCTGAGTATTAAATCGACCAGATTCGATGTGGAAACGTGCTTTGGCCTGTGATCGCCATTTGAGGGTTAATTCCGGATTGGTGATGATACAGGCGTTACCTGCAAACAGATGGAATTCCCGCTCCGTATGCCGGACGCTTGGCTTCCATCCCAGCTGCGAAACAATCCTCTCCGGTTCTCCAATTGTCATGACGTCCGGAAGAAGGCAGTCCCGTAAGAGCGTCTGCGCGTCCGAACTGAACGCCTGGTTCGAACGGAATCAACGCCTCACCAACTAACTGCAAGACTCCAAGAATCCAACGCTCAAATCGGCTTGGCGACTGTCTCCTCCGCGGGAGCTTTCTTGGCGACCGCCTTCTTTGCGGGAACTTTCTTGGCGACTGCCTTCTTAGCGGGAGCTTTCTTGGCCGGTGTTTTCTTAACGGCCGCTTTCGTCGCCGCAACTTTCTCCGTGGCCTTACCGATAGCCTGCCCAACGGTGTCTTCAACGACTTCTTTGCTGACTCCCTTGTTCACGGCCTTCCTGACAGCAATTTCAATCTTCTTGACAGCTTTTTTGCGCTTGCGCTCTTCGTTAGTCATGCTGAGGTCCCTCGATAGACCATCTGCTCTGCAAGTCGGAATTCTACATCGTGACTCCGTGCCCTCACAGAACATTCGTTTCGCCCAGCCTCTGCGCCTCGCTTGTCACTTAATGAGACCATCGGATTAAATCAGGGAAGAAGTCCGTCGTTGTTTTCTTCAGGGTTCCGGTCGGGTCGTCTGCTCTTCCCTTTGCCAGATATTCACCCCGGAAGCCATCCGAAGCTTGCCGAGGGCCGGGTCGTGCACGTGTAGACGGTCATCCGGGCGCATGGAGCCAGAAATCACGACCGATATGTCTGTTCCGCTGCGTTAGTGTCGCCTTCACCAAGAACCTTGAGTATCACGGCGGCACTGCGAATGCTCCGAATGCGGTAACACGTTCTCGCCGGAGCCGACGGAGTTACTTCTCGAGCACTGTTTCGATCTGCCCGACCTTTTTCTCAACTTTGCCGAGGTTGTGTTCGGCTTTGCCTTTGGCTTCCAAGGTTGGATTGTTTGTGATTTTGCCTGTCGTTTCTGTGACGACGCCTTTTATTTGATGGATATTTCCCTTGATCTCGTCCTTCGTACTGGGTTTCATCTGTTTTCTCCATTTCGTCAGATAACACATGTCCGCGGATCCCCACGTCGGGGTCTCCTTATAGATTCGTTTACGTGTTCGTCTTCACAATTTCAGCAGCCGATCAAAGAAGGAACGATAGCGCTGCAGGGCAATGCGTAGGTCCTCTGTGGAGACGTTGTCACCGCGGTCCCATTGCTTCTCCAGACCTGAACGTTCATTGCTGAAGCCTTCAGCAAGTCGCTGCATCACCGCTGCTACAAGTTTGTCGGCGTCTTTGACTGTCCCGCGTGGCTCGTCGACGAAACAAGTCTGTATTTTGATCCACTGCGACCGGAACTCACCCATCTCCGACTCGGAAAATAGGGGGATAGATTCCGAAGCTATGGCCGTTCGATCCAAGGCCTCCGGCTTGTTCGTTTCCACTAGCCCGGGTTCCTCGAGTTGCTTTGGCGAGTCGTTCTTCGCCAGATCGGTCGTCGTAAACTCTTCATCTATGGTCTTAAGCTCATCCATCATGCCACCACTTTCCTTTCCACAATTGTTGGTACCTGCACCAGTTCTTCAAATAGAGAGCGGTAGTGAATCATCGCCGTTCTCAGATCTTCCGTCGTTGCTTGGTCTCTCCCAAGCCGCAGCGCAATCTCATGCGCAGAGCGGTAGTTCTCCACCACCCTGGGATGATCAACAGAAATGTCGGCGGCTCGTTGATCGAAATCGGATACTGGATAGCCACGGGTTTTCATGACAGAGGACACCAGGTCATCAGCTTCTGCGACTGCCCCCTTCGGGGAATCGACAAAGCGAGACTGTACAGACTTCCACTGTTTCGAATAACGTTCGTGTTCCGTCGGGTCAAGATCGCGGATCTTGAGCTTTTCAACCCGCTTCTCACGATCCTCCAATTTTGATTCAGCTTTTCTTTCTGACCCATGGGCCAAAACCGCCCGGTCATACTCAGAGCCGAACTTTTGGCGCAGGCCTGCAGTGGTACGCCTGCGATTTCGCAGGTACAGCCAAACCAGCACAGCAGCGATCACAATCAGCACCGCGGCTAGAACAATCACTTTAGGGTCGAGCAGATCCAGATTCATTGGAACCTCCACGAAAGCAGAGTCGTTGACGAGATTCTCATCGTCGCCAGAACCTCAGGAGTTGCCAGTATCAAATCTTCAAGAAGTCGAAAGCTGTTCCGAATTGACCTTCCAAGGAAATAGAGCTTACGGCTCCTAAACCGAGAGCGGAAGGCGAGCCGAGAGCCCCCTGGAATTCCTGCGGACACCATTCCGCCCGTCTCGGAGCAATTGCCAAAGCTGTGTCAAACCGGACCTCACCCCCGGCCCTCTGTCAGCACATAATAAACAACTTGAGCGGATCAAATTGCATCCCATTCACTAAGAATGAATATGCGATTAATGTAAGGCGGGGCATGAAGACTGAACAGCACCGGAGAAGATCCGCCCTCGGCCAATCGTCCGAAGGCAGAGAATTAAACATCGAAAGCGCGACGAATCTCTAAAATTTCGGGGGGTCGCTGGAAATAGCTTTTGGGTTGATCTGAAAGGCTGCTATTTTTGGCCACATGAGCCAATCAGATCAGCAAGTTAACGCGTATCAACTTCGAATCGTGTTGCGCCGGACCAGCCCGCATATCTGGCGACGTGTTGTCGTGCGGAGCGATTCCACTCTGGGCCACTTGCATCAGATTGTGCAAGCCCTTTTTGGTTGGGCCGACTTGCATCCGCATCGATTTGTTCTTCGCGGTCGTTCGCTCGGC
>DASRLI010000352.1:0-2435 GCA_035648535.1 Occallatibacter sp.
TACTTGTGCTGGGCGATCATTGCCGCCGCTGTTTCATCGTACTTATCCGGCCCCACTCCTTCCGGCTCCTGTGCCGTGAACACCTGCCCGCAGGCGCCGCAGCGCAACCGCTCCAGTGAGTAAACCGTAGCCGCCAACGGCGCCTGACCGATGATCCGCACCAGCACCTTTGACTCTTTCTGCCCGTACACGTTGCCTCTTCCACACTCCGGGCAGCGGTCCCCATGGGTCAGATTCTGGTGCTTGATATCTACCTTTCGCGCACCGCCAAACGCCTCTGCCCCATTACGCCCGTGCCCGGGCGGCGGTGGCGTATTGTCATCCAGCTGTTGCCCTGTCTCCGAGTCTTCAGGTTTTCCCACCACCTCGCTGGTCTTCTCCGTATTGCGCGACCTCACCAGCATCGCCGCTAGAGCGTGAAGTGTGTCTTTGAGTTTGCCGTGATCCGCCTCGCTCAACGGGGCTTGACGCGCTCCGTCCAGCACCCGGTCCAACTCCTCCAGGTTCACGTCGATGCGGCGCCGGGACTTCTTCATGCCACGCCCCCAAGCAGTTCTCGAAAACGCTTCGTCAACGGATAACCCAGAACCTCCTTGATCGACCGGTTCGTAACATAACTGTTGGATTGTTTGCCGCGTCCCGTCGTGCTGCCCATCAACACCCAGTTGGCCGCCCGGTAACAGGTCCCGCGGAATCGCTCCGGATCGATGAACGTCTCCAGGAAGTAAATTGGATGACCGTACATCTGTTCCCAGTCGTCGGAGATCCGCGCCGCCATCCGGCCCAGGATATGCGACGCCAGATGCTCGACCCGCACCCACGGCAGGATCAGGAAGCGCGTGTTGTACGCGATAAAACGGATGCGGCTGCGCCGCGCCGCGGCATCCCAGCCGATGTAGCGGTCGCGGCTGCCGATGTGGCGCGGAGCTGATGACCAGGCCTGGCACGCGATGGGACGGCCTTTTGCCCACACCAGATACTTCAGGTGCTCTCCAACCGGCTGCTCGTAGCCGAGATAGTGATGTTCCTCCATCAGGCTGTTGAACAACGGCTCCTGCGCGGTTCGTCGCACAGGCTCGAACTCGAGTGGTTGCAGTTTGCGCAACGGATCTTCGATGGCAGTCTTATCGATCAGCACCGGCTCCGGCCGGGCTCTGTGCGCCAGCGGATTATGCCGCACGTAACTGACCGGCGGCAGCGTGACCTGGCCGGCCCGCTCCAGCATCAGCAGCATCCCACGGCACACCATGTCGCGCAACGCACCATTCGACTGCCGCCACTGCCAGGCTTCACATATTCGCGCTGATAGTTTGCGGCGGCTTTCCTTCGGATATCGCTCGAGCAGCGCGCGTATAGAGAGGATGTCTTCCTCTCGGATCTCACGCCCGCGATATCTGAGCTCTGCCATTCGACAGCAGTATGAATCAGTTCTTCTTGGAACGCAAGGGGGGATTGATGATTTCCTTGATTCTTATTTCAGCACGCTCACTCGCCGCCACATCGGCGCTGCACGCACTCGCGACACGTCGCCAGCCACCATCAGCAACTGGGCTTCGTAAGCCTCCAGCGCTTTGGCCGGGGAACTCGCTTCCGGCCACCACGTGAACCGTCCCTTGGATAGGCGCTTTTGCGCCAGCCAATATCCCTGCCCGTCATAGCTGAGTAAACGAATCGAAGTTCCTCTCCGGCTCCTGAAGACAAAAACACAGCCGGAAAATGGGTCTTCACATAGCTGGCCTTGGCAGACTCGGACTAATGAGTCGATTCCCTTGCGTCCATCGACTGGTTCGATCGCCACCAGCACGCGCATCTGCGCCGTGATATGGATCATCGTTCCGCTTCCCGCCAGGCGCGAAGTAGACTTGCCCAATCCGGTGCAGCGGAGCCCTTCCACTGAATTCGCACCTTGCCACCAATTGAAGACTCGAACTCGATCACGTACTCTGCCACCGCCGTAGGATGCGCAGCGATCAATTCGACGAATGCCGGCGCGGCCGCCTTCTTCTGGGCGGCCGGAAGTCCCTCAAGCCGCATCTTCAGCCCCATATAGTCCAGCCGCAGAGGATGAGCAACCGGATGCAGACCATGCTCCCGCGCCAGTTCTACCGCGGCCTGCCAAAGCGTCTCAGGCAGCTTCATCCGATGCGGCCGTGAGCTACGAAACTCATCAAACCGTCGTTGTAATTGCACGATTGGATCGGGGATATGGGATGCGCTTTTATCGTTCAATATCAGCCGACCTCGGCGGCTGATTGAATTTAGCAAGGCAATCTAAATCCCGTCACGCACGCTTGCCGATGCATTATGAGAGAGCGCCCGTACATCAGAAGAAGCTTGGGTGCCGGCGCCGCAGGCGGGGGCTTTGCCCCCGCACCCCCAGGATTTAACGCTTTGGTGCCTCTCCCGATAGGGGTTTCTGTAAGCAGACGGCGAAA
>DASRLI010000353.1:0-14208 GCA_035648535.1 Occallatibacter sp.
AATGCCTGAGTCGAGCAGCATCCGTCTTACTCGGGAGAACACAGTGCTTAATCAACTCGACCCAACCTCAGCGCTTGCCGTCGGACTTCTGATCTTTGCTCTCGTTATGGTCATCATGTTTGAAGCGACCAACGGCTTCCACGATGCCGCTAACGCCGTTGCCACTGTCATCTACACAAAATCTCTGCAACCGGGGCAGGCAGTTGCTTTGTCCGGCGTGATGAATTTCCTCGGCGTGCTGGTGGGCGGCATCGCGGTCGCTTATGCACTGGTCGAATTGCTGCCGGCCGAGGTGCTATCGCCGCCGGACGGCGGTCCCGCAGTTGCCATGCTGGTGGCGCTGTTTATCGCTGCCTTGTCGTGGAATATCGGCACCTGGTGGCTGGGGTTGCCGAACTCCAGTTCGCATTGCCTGATCGGTGCGCTGATCGGCGTGGCATTGGGTAATGCAATGGCAAGGTCGCGAAGTCTGGGGGACGGCGTTCATTGGGCGCAGTTGTGGAAGGTACTGGAAGCGCTCGCGCTGTCGCCTGTTCTGGGTTTTATCCTGGCTGGCGCCCTGTATTTTCTCTGTCGAAGGACATTGCACGATGAGCATCTGTATCAACCCGCAACCGACAAGCCGCCGGTTTGGTGGATGCGCGGGATTCTCATCCTGACCTGTACCGGCGTCAGCTTCGCCCATGGAACCAACGACGGCCAAAAAAGCATTGGCCTCATCATGCTGACGATTATCGGCATCTTTCCCGCGACCTATGCGCTGAACCCGGCCGGGGGCCAGTCGTTGCACGATATCTCGGCCGTCATGCGGCAGGCAGAACCCCTGATACGCAAATACGGCGACGATGAAAAAGCCACGGCGCTGGCTGCCATCGCATCCATCGAAAGTCAGGCCGCGAGCGAACAACAGGGCGCGGACGCAACCGGGCGCCGCAAACTTGAACTGGGCTTGAGATCAACCGCTGCCCGACACCGATCAAGCGTGCGCGATGACGTCTATCAAGTCATCTCTGAATTGCGGCACGCCCAGGAGACTTCAGAAATCGGTGCCGGGGAAAAGAAGGAAACACAGCGGATCGCGAAGCAGTTGGGGCTTTCGGTCGAATACGCGCCCATTTGGGTACGAATCCTGAGTGCACTATGTCTGGGCGTGGGAACCATGATTGGCTATAAGCGGATTGTCACAACGCTCGGAGAACGTCTGGGCAACCTTCGCCTGACGCCTGCGCAGGGTGCATCAGCCGAAGTGGTCTCGGCTATTCTCATAGGCACAGCCGGCTTCACCGGATTGCCGGTCAGTACCACGCACATCGTCACCTCGGGCATCGCCGGCACCATGGTGACGTCGGGGGCAGGACTGAAGTATGGAATGATTTCCCGTATCGTCATCGCCTGGCTGGTGACTCTGCCCGTGACCATCTCGGTCGCCGGTGGCTTGTACTATCTGCTGGCCAGTCCGAGGTTCCTGGGGTGATGGCTTCGCGCCCAGCTAGTCCTTTGCGGGAGCCGGAGCGCCACCTTCATTCTCCCAATCGGCTCGAGCCGCCTCATCCGCGGCTCGCCCCTCTGACCGGCGCGCCAGGTGCTCTCTCAAGACCACCACTCCGATCACTATCGCCGCCAACCATACTATTCGACGCATTGGAATTCACCTGTCATTCCGCTGCACCGAGCTCAATGCGCGCCCGCGACCGGCTCGTAGGAAAATTTCTGCCCGGCAATAGCCGCCGAGTACATCAGTCCGCCCTTGGCTACCGTGAACACGGCCATGCCTTTCTGGTAGACGCCGCGAGTGGTCGCATCGCCCTCAGTCGCGCTGGCTCCCGCACTGGCCCCATTGGTCGCGGCGCTCGCGTTAGCACCGGCGGTAATCGCCACAACACTTGCGTCCGCGCCAAATTCGAAGCTGCCAGACTCGAACTCATCCAGCGCGCGTTTGTCCTGGAGGAAGATTATTTCGCTGTAGGCCTTGCCGCCCGCCTGAAAGCCGACACTCAGTTGTCCCATGGTGGCGTCGCCGATATAACGACCATGTACGTACACGCGACCTTTACCAAAGGCGCCGCCAACGCCCAGCGCGCCAGAGCCCACGGTGGGAAACACAGCGTAGGCGTAGCTGTTGGCAAAGAAAGAAGCACTAGCGCCGGAATTGCGGAATATGTCTATGGTCTGCTTGAAAGTAGCGGCTTGGGCTGCACCCATGGGCAGGCACAGGAGCAGCGCCATAAGGGCGGAAGATCGGGTAAGAAGTCTCATGGTGAATGGGGTCCTTGTTTCAAGTTCCATCCGCCAGCGTAAAGATTTGGTGGCTTACGTCTGTAGGACAGAGCGCTAATCTCAGCGTCAAGCACTGCGCAGATACGCGAAGCCGCCTTCTTTCACATACAACTCGCAGCCATCCTCGGTCTTGAGAGTCTGCGTTGAGTGTGGCGGAAGACGCAGCCATGTGTGCGCATCGTAAAACCCATGTTTGTCTTCGAATGTCCCGCGCAGCACGAACAGTTCGGCGCCAAGGGGAAATTCCCGCTCATCGATAGTCGACGCTGGCGGCCAGCGTTCCAGCCGCATCGAATCCTCGTAGCCCGGTTGCGAGTACAGTTGCTTCAGTTCGCGGTCGCCAGTTCTCTGCCATGGACTGTTTACTGTATCGACGATGATGTGCTGGCGATCGCGACCGGGAAATTGCCTGAGCTTCACGAACAACAGACAGCCGTTGCGCGAATACGGCGCATGACGGAATCCTTCTGGATTGAGCAGATACGTGCCGGTCGGCCAGTGGCCGTGTTCGTCCGAGAACACCCCGTCAATCACCAGAATTTCCTCGCCATCGGGGTGATCGTGCGAATGAAAATGCGAGTCCGGCTCGTACTGCACAACCGCAGTGACCTGACCGGCCTCCGGTGGACCCACCAGGTGCACGCGCTTGCGCAAGACGGCGCCGCCCGGGCTCGGAGTCCAGCTAATCGCCTTCGTGTCAACGACTGTGCGCGACGAGAGATCACCGTGAATTGCGGCGTGCATGATTGATTTTAGCAACGGTCCGCCGCTGCGACCACCATGCCCTCCCTCATCAGCCGTCTGATCAGCACGTAGTGGGATGGATCGCCGCGACCAATGACCAATTGTTCACTTTCGTAGTAACGCGAAAGAAACGTCTCCAATGCAACCGGGTCCAGCAGATGTGCACGCGTGAACACTTGCTGCTATCTAGCCCGGGCGGTCAGTCCACCGTCAATGCCGATCGCGGCAACTAAAGAGGCAGACGATTCCCGTTGTTTCGATACCATGTCGTCATCCGATAGTTCATTCAGTTCCACTGGAACCGATTCGTTCACTTGCGCTGCCTTTGTCACAGTCATGGTCAGGTTCAGCGGCCTGATCGCGGTAGCCGGCTCAGCTCCATTTTCCTGCCTGCGTTTGCCGCCGTACCCGTCACACCATTCTTGAACTGGGCCGAATAACGTTGATAGGCGGCCGCCGCCGCGACCGACTGACCGGAGCGTTCCAGGCAGGAGATCAGCGCGCCATGCAATTCCTCGGCAGCCCCCTCGACATCCAGACCACGGTGATACAAATCGGTGGCCGAGCCAAAGTTCCCGCGCAGCTCATAGCTCTGTCCGAGGTGCAGGACACCACGAAGATACTTCCGCTGCAGCCGGCGACGTGCGACTGACGCCAGGGGATGTTCGGCATCTCCCAGAAAGGGTCCGCGATACCGCTGCAGCGCCAGCAGCAGCGCGTCTGAGTCGCTGGCATTGTCCAGCTCACTCTCAAATTCCCAGGCGTCCACGCTGCAGTACTCTGGGTCCAGCAGTAGTTGCCCGCAGTCCGCCCGCACGGCCGCCTTGTTGCCCAGCAGCCCCCGCAGTCGGAACACCGCCGTGTTCAACGCGCGGCCGGCGGACCAGGCGTCAAGGTCCGGCCACAGCGCCTCGCACAAGGTATGCTGTCCTACACTGGAGCCGCTGGAGGCCAACAGGCCTTTGAGCAGATCCAGCGGCTTGCGCGGCGCCTTAAAAACGAAACGAAGGGGCTTGCCTTGGATCAGGACTTCGAACCCGCCCAGGGCCTGAATAGCGATAGCGTCCATCGGGGTATTCCGTCGGTAGTGGGTGTGGTTCGGTTTACACGGATACGTCCCGGGAGTACTCAGGGGCATCAAAACCTTTGCTGAAGCTTTTCTAATCTATTGGAGATCAATCGGTTATAAATACGTCGTCGTCCTGGCAGGCGGCGACACAGGGAACCTGGATGTTGGGAAGATCACAGGACCCGTTTCACCTCGGAGCATGGCTGGTCGATCCGACCCTGGATACGATCTCGCGCGGTGGGGAAACGCTGAAGCTCGAGCCGCGAATGATGCGGCTCCTGACCTGTTTGGCGAACTCTTCAGGGGCAGTCGTCAGCCTGGAGCGCCTGCTCACGGATGTCTGGGCCGGCGTGGTCGTCGGGCCCGCCTCCGTCTATCAGGCCATTTCCCAACTGCGGCGGTTGCTCGGGGACACTGACCCGGAACCGAGCTACATCGCCACGGTTCCCCGCAAGGGCTATCGGCTGGTCGCGCCGGTCCGTCCCATGGTGCCCTCGCCGCCACCGCCGGCACCCGCACCGGCTTCCCCGCCCCGCGCCGCCGGAGCCGCTCCAAGGCGCTGGGTCTGGTTCGGCGTCCTCGTGGGCACTGCCCTGATTGCGCTGATTGGGCTTGCCTGGGTTCCTCTGCGTCGCTGGCTGCAGCCGGAAGGCACCAGCGCCTCGATCGTGGTGCTGCCGTTTGTCGACATGAGCGTTGAAAAGGGCGACCAGCCGTTCTGCGATGGCCTGACCGAGGAGCTTTCGAACTGGCTGGCGCAGATTCCGACCCTGCGGGTGGTGGCACGCACCTCGGCGTTCCGCTTCCGCGGCCTGAGCGAGGACGTGCGCTTCATTGGCAAGACCCTGAACGCCAATCACGTTCTGGAAGGCTCGCTGCGCCGCTCCGGGGATCACCTGCGGGTTACCGTGCAGCTGATCGACGCGCGCAACGGCTACCATATGTGGTCCTCCGAGTACGACCATCCGATGGAGGATGCGATCAAAATACAGGAGGACATCGCGCGTTCCGTGGCCGACAACCTGGAAATCCGCCTGACCCAGGATACCGCGCAGCGTTTTGCCGAACGGCGCAGTGTCAGCTCCGAGGCCTACAGGCTCTACCTGCTCGCGCGGCACTACCAGCAGGATCGGACCCGCGACTCCAACCAGCAGGCCATCGCGCTCTATCAGCAGTCGCTGGCGGCGGATCCCCAGTTTGCGCTGGCCAACGTTGGCCTGGCCTATGCCTCCATCAATGAACTCTATCTGGATGGTCGCTCAGTGGCAGACGTGACCGCAACGGTGGAACCATTGCTCGCCCGCGCGCTGAAACTCGACCCCGACCTGTCTGAGTTATATGCGGTGCGGGCGGCGCTGCGCGAGGAGCAGGAGCGTACCGACGACGCCCTGGCGGACCTGAATCATGCGGTCGCGTTGAACTCCAACAACAGCTGGGCATTCGCGGAGCTGGGCCGGGTGTACAGCGGCCTGGGCCAGCCGCGCGTTGCATTGCAGAACCTCATGCGCGCCATAGCGCTGGACCCCCTGGATTACATGCTGCCTGCGCGCCAATGTCTGGCGCTGCAGGACCTGGCCCGCTACCAACAGGCCGGTGTCGCCTGCGAGCGGGCCCGCTCTTTGCAGGGCCCGGGCAACTGGGCTTTCGTGGCCTCCACCTGGCTGGCCTGGACGCAGGGTAATCTGGTGGAAGCGATGAATTGGAACGCTTCGGCCCTGAAAGACGATCCCCACAATATCGATCTTTACCAGCGGCGCGCGGATTTCCTGCTGACCCTCGGAATGCCCGCTGAGGCCCGCCAGACGTACGAGCAGGCCCGTACCGCGACCGGCAATGACGAGGCAGTCAATATCGGGCTGGCCTATACCGCCTTCTATGCGGGGGCTGCTTCGGCATTGCGCTCACAATTGAGCGCCGCGAAACTCGATGAGTCGGCGCACGCCCGAACTCTGATCCATGCCGCTCGCTTACATCTGCTCCTGGGAGAGGCGTCACAAGCCCGCCAGCTCATGACGCGCGCCATGCAGGCGCCGGATTTCGACGCCGAGCGCTTCAATGGCCCTTGGGTTGCACGCTGGGGGCAGTCGGACGAGCTGATCCTGGCGAACGCCGAACTCCAGTCCGGAGATTCGGCCGCAGCCGCGAAGCACCTGCAGGAGATCGCGGATCTTCTGGACCGGCTCATGGCCGCCGGCGAGGAACGCAATGGAATCTATGCTTTGAGGGCTGAGATTCTGGCGATGCGCGGGGATGCGCAGGGGGCAATGCGGGATCTGAATCGAGCCGCTGAATTGGGTTGGCGATATTCCTGGTGGGCCCAGCGTGAACCGTATTTCGCCGCACTGCAGTCGCGCACTGACTTCCGCGCCCTGATCGCTCGCATAAACTCAAGCAATGACCGGATGCGCTCTGAGGTGCATCCGGTCCACTGAACAGGCGGCTGTCTGGCGGCAGTGGCCGCCGGCTCTATTTACCCTTTTTGGCGGACTTCTTCTTTTTCTTCTTGAGGTGCGGTCCCTGATTGTTATCGTCCATCGGGCGAGCGCCGGGCGCTTTACGTTTAGCCATCGTTACGAATCCTCCCTTGCTATTGAATGATCGCGATATCACCGGCAAGCCAGGCTCTGCGGCGAAGCTTTTTCCTAACTCTGCCGGCATTGCATCCTAACTCGCTGGTCGCGGCCGTGGTGAGGCGCCTTATTACCGATCGATTACCGATTACGAGATAACTGCTTCGCTAGAGAAGTCCAAGTACGGTCGCGCGAACCGCGGCAGCCGTCTTGTTATTGGCATTGAGCTTCTTGACCACATTGCCGATATGAAAAGTCACCGTCCGCACCGACAGACCCATGATCACGGCGATTTCGGCGGTGGTCTTGCCTTCCGCAGTCCAGCGGATCACGGTGGTCTCGCGCGACGACAGGCGGACACTGGCCTCAGGGACCAGCTTCTTGACCAGCAGGCGAGTCATGGCCAGGTGCGCGACCTGAGTCAGCCACGCCAGACGAATGTTGATCTCCTGCATCTCCACGTCACTGAGTGCCTCGTCAGAGCGCGCCACGGTGAACATGCTCAATGCGCCCTGGGCATCCCGGCACGGCTGCGCCCAGCCATAGCGCGTGCCGGATTCGCGTACCTCCCCGCACAGCTCGCGTTCGTCGGCGCAGTACTCGTCGTTCCAGATGACCGGTGGTGGCGATCTAAGCCCGTGCTGCACACCCTGTGCGTATTGCCCGGATGAGCCGGCGGCGTAGTTTTTGAACATCACGACGCGCTGGCGCGACAAGGGTAGCGGCAGTCGCAAACCGTAGGCACAATGATCGAAGCCCAGTTGGCGGGCAATATCAACCAGTTTGTCGAACACGCGGTGCTCGTCCTGCTCACTCAGGAGTATCTGCAACTGGTCGTCCTGCCACGCTCTCACGGACACCTCGACGCCCGGTCATTTATGTTTATTCCGCGGCCAGGTCGTGTTCCCGGTTTACACGGTTAGACGTCCGGAGTACTCAGGGGCATCGGAACCTTTGCTGAAGCTTTTCTAATTTATTGGAGATCAATCGGTTATAAATGCGTCGCTGTACTGACAGCCACGTGTGCATATGAGGGAGACGTCATGACTGTCGATCGAATCCGCAGCATTGCCATCGTTGGCGGTGGCACCGCGGGCTGGATGACGGCCGCCAGCCTGTCCAAGTTTCTAAAGGGCCTGAACTGCACCATCAGGCTGATCGAGTCCGAGCAGATCGGCACCATTGGAGTGGGCGAGGCCACCATACCGCCCATCATGGACTTCATCCGCACGCTCGGAATCGACGAGAACGAGGTCATCCGCAGTACCAAGGCCACGTTCAAACTGGGAATTGAATTCAGGGATTGGACCCGCATTGGCCATTCGTATATCCATCCGTTTGGCCCGACTGGTTTTGAGATGGAAGGCGTGGCCTTTTCAGCCTACTGGCTAAAGTTGTTCCAGCAAGGCAAGGCCAGCGGGCTGGAGGAGTATTCCCTGCAGGCTGTCGCCGCGCGAATGGGCAAGTTCATGCGCCCGATAAGGGCCCCTACCACCCCTCTGGAGACAATTACCTACGCCTTGCACCTGGACGCCGGGCTTTTTGCCAGGTACCTGCGCGGCTATGCCGAGACGCGCGGCGTGGTACGCACGGAAGGCAAGGTAAAACACGTCGCACTGCGCGCCGAAGACGGCTTCATCAGCTCCCTGACACTGGAAAGCGGCGAGCAAATCGACGCCGATCTATACATTGACTGCAGCGGCTTTCGTGGCTTGCTGATCGAGGAGGCCTTGAAGACGGGCTATGAGGACTGGAACCACTGGCTGCCGTGCAACCGTGCCATTGCCATCCCCTGCGAGAGAACCGGCGAGTTGTCTTCACATACGCTGACCATTGCCAGGGACGCCGGCTGGCAGTGGCGCATTCCCTTGCAACACCGCGTAGGCAATGGCTATGTCTATTGCAGCGACTACATCAGCGATACCAGGGCCCAGGACTATCTGTTGTCAAACCTTGAAGGCAAGGCGCTGGCGAACCCGCTGCAGTTGCGATTCTTCACCGGACGGCGAAAGTCATCCTGGAGCAGGAATTGCGTGGCAATAGGGCTTTCCTCGGGCTTCCTGGAGCCGCTCGAATCGACCAGCATTCATTTGATCCATCGCGGCATCGCCATGCTGCTGAAGTATTTTCCGGATCGGAATTTCAAGCCGGCTGACATGGACCGCTACAACAAGACCTTTGCCTTCGAATATGAACGAATACGTGATTTCCTGCTTTTGCATTACCGCTCGACCGAAAGAACCGATAGCGAATTCTGGCGCCATTGCCGCAACCTTCCCCTTCCCGACAGCCTGAGGGAAAGAATCGAACTGTTCTGCAGCTATGGCCGCATATTGCGCGAGGACAACGAGCTGTTTCCGGTGCAAAGCTGGCTGTACGTTTTCCTCGGGCAGAATATCGCGCCCAGCAGCTACGATCCCATGGCCGACATACTCGATCCGCAGCAAGTACAGGCCAACCTCGAAAACATCCGCGCGGTCGTAAGGAAATGTGCCGAGGCCATGCCATTGCATCAGGATTTTATTAATCAACACTGTTCGGCCTGAGCGTTGTGCGGAAAGACGCATCTTCAGGCGCCCTACAGATGTTGGCCATCGCGCTGCGACATCATCAGGCCGGACACTTAGACGAAGCGGAGCAGCTCTATCGCCAGATCCTGCAGGCTGATTCCGGCAATGCCGACGCGCTGCATTTTCTTGGGGTGCTTGGATTGCAAACCGGCCGCATCGACGTCGCAGTGGATCTGATCGGTAAGGCCATCGAGCAAAATGGCCGAGTGCCGGCCTTCCACAACAACCTTGGCAATGCCCTCAAGGCGCAGGGAAGGCTGGAGCAGGCTGCAGCCTCCTACGCGCGCGCACTTGTCTACAAGCCGGACTACGTCGAGGCTCATTACAACCTGGGCATTACCCTTCAGGCGCAGGACAGACTGGACGAAGCTGCGGCCTCCTATAAGCGAGCGCTGTCCGGCAAGCCGGACCATGCCGAAGCACACGTTAACCTCGGCAATACTCTCCAGGCGCAGGGCAAGCTAGAGCAGGCCGTAGCCTCCTACGAGCGAGCGCTGACCATCAGGCCCAGCTTCGCCGAAGCGCACGGCAACCTTGGCAATGTCCTCAAGGCGCTCGGCAAACTCAACGAGGCGGTGAGCGCCTACGGGCGGGCGCTGACGCTCAAACCGGACTATGCCGAGGCTCATAGCAACCTTGGCATTGTCCGTCTGGAGCAAGGGAAGTTTGATGAGGCCGTGACCTCCTGCAGCCGGGCGCTGCTTCAGCAACCGGGGTACGCCGAGGCACACAACAATCTTGGCGATGCTTACCAGGCACAGGGCAGGCCGAATGAAGCCATAGCCTCGTATGGGCGCGCACTGGCTCTCAAACCCGACTACGCCGAGGCAAGTCTGAATATGGCTATCGCGGCTATCCCCATCTTCGCCAGCAGCGCTACCGAAAGCACCGGCACAGCCGACAGGTTCGCGCATTCACTCGATGGCCTGGCGGCATGGAGCAGTGCCCATCCGGGAAAGCTGGGAAAGGCGATCGGCAGCAACCAGCCCTTTTATTTGGCGTATCGCCCGTTCGATGTCAGTGGCTTGCTATGCCGCTATGGTGATCTGGCGTGCGCGGCCGCGGCGGCGCGGTGGCCACAGGAGACGGATAGTCGCCGGATCGTTGGGCCGGCACGAGATCGTCTGCGCATGATAATCGTGAGTGGCCAGGTGCGCGAACACCCCGTATGGGACGTGGTCCTGCGCGGCATCATTTCTCACATGGATCGCCGACAGTTCGAAATTCTTCTCTACCATACGGGCGCGATCACGGATGAAGAAACGGCCTGGGCGCGAAGCCGTGTCGATCGATTCGTTCAAGGCCCAAAGCCCCTGAATGGATGGCTGGACGAGATCGCACAGGATCGACCCGACGTAATGTTTTATCCCGAAGTGGGCATGGATCCCGCCACCTGCGCCTTGGCCGCACTGCGACTGGCCCCGCTCCAGGTCGCTGGCTGGGGCCATCCCGTAACCAGCGGATTGCCGAGCATGGATTTGTTTTTATCCGGGGAGCTTCTGGAAGGGAAGGGAGCCGAACAGCATTATCGCGAACAACTGATCAGGCTACCCGGAACGGGTGTCTGCACGGAAATGGCCACCGTCCAATCGCAGCACTGGGAAGGTCCAGCTCGACAAGGAGACGTTGTCCGCTTCGCCCTGTGCCAGCAGCCGATTAAATTTGATCCGGCGGATGATATTCTGTTGGCCCGGATCGCAAAGGCTGTGGGTCGCAGCGAATTCTGGATCGCGTCGCCAGTCAGACAGCGTTGGACCACCGTTGCATTGCGCGATCGCCTGGCGGCTACCTTCCGTACCGAAGGCCTGGATCCCGACGCTCATCTGCGTGTGATGCCCTGGCTGCCGCGTAACCAATTTGCAGGCTTTTTGGACGACATGGATGTCTATCTGGACTGCCCAGCGTTTTCCGGCTACACGACAGCCTGGCAGGCCATTCATCGCGGTCTACCCATCGTAACGCTGGAAGGTGAATTCCTGCGCCAACGCCTGGCGGCGGGCCTCTTGCGGCAGATCGGCATTACCGATGGTATTGCCTCGTCTTGCGAGCAATATGTGGAAATCGCCGTTCGTTGGGCGCAGGAATGTCGTCGGCCCCACCAGTCGGCAGCGCGGCGTGAAGCCATCCGTAGGGCGGCGCCCAAGGCGGACGGGAACCTATCGGCTGTGCAGGCCTTCGAGCAAACGCTGATCAACATGTGCTCGAAGCCTATGTAATGCTAATGCGCCAAAGCCTCTGGGACCCCGCCGCACACCGCATCACGAAACGCCTTGTGCAACGGTACTTTGCCGAACGGCCGATACTGGGTAAATAGCACCGCCGTGATTTTGTTCTTTGGATCCACCCAAAAAAGCGTGTCGTCTGCGCCATCCCAGAAAAATTCGCCGACTTCGCCGGAATTCTCCCGGGCATTGGCGGGAGGCCGAATGCGCACCGCAAAGTCGATGCCAAAACCCACCTGGCCCTTGTCCGTGAGCAGCCAGGAAGTGTCGCCGACATCCGCGGGCATCGCGTCGGTGGCCATCAGTCGCACTGTCTCGGACTGGAGAATGCGCTTGCCATCGAGCTCGCCGCCATTCTGCAGCATGCGCGCAAAGCGCATGTAATCGTCCAGTGTCGATACCAATCCGAAGCTTCCGGGCTTCATCGGCCAGTCGCGATTGTTGAACTCCAGGGCGGTGTCATCGGGTTCGCGTGAAAGTGTGCCGTCCTCGTGCCGCTGGTAAAGCGCTGCCATTCGGGCATGGTCCTGCGCTCTTAGAACGTAGCGCGTGTCCTTCATGCCAAGCGGCTTGAATATGGAAAAGAATGTTGTCGGTAACATTCCTTGCCTAATGTTGAGCGGCCGTAATGTTCATCAGATGATGCGAATAGGCTGATTTCCGCTATTCCGTGGGTTGGTACGCTCGATTGCATCCGTTCTGTGGCCATGCACGTATATTGGACATGAAGGCATCGCGTGTAATAGAGCAGGCGCGCGACTTGGAGAGTGTCGCGCGACAGTGGCGCAAGCTTGGACGCTCGCCCGATGGCATCGCGGTGTACAGCGATTATGTTAGGCGCATTCTGCGGGAGGCCCGCTGCGGCGATTACCGAGCGCGCAACGCAGATCGTGTCGCTCAACTGGCACTCTCGTATGCGCGGCGACGCAACCTAGATCCGCGGCGAACTCGATGGATGTGGCTTTCAACGTTCAGGGCATTCGCGTGGGGGCTGGAACGTCAGGGCAAAGCGGTGGGCTCAGTGGAGCTCAGGAAACGGTCGCGTCGTGATCCGGATATCGCTGTGCAAGCCTATATCCGATACGTCAGGCAGTTGGGCTGGGCTGATTCGACATTACGGTCGAACCTGCGGTACCTGTTCTACTTGCGCCGCTTTCTAATCCGACGCCATTGCCCATGGCCTGTCCCACGCCTTAGAGATATTGACCGCTATCTTCAACGTGCGGCAAGGCGCTGGACGCGAACGACGGTAGGCGCTGCGGCTGGTGCATTTCGCAGTTGGCTGCGGTTCTTGTTTGTGAGCGGTCGCAGCGAACATGATCTTGCTTCCTCCGTCGCTTTGCCGCCAAGGATTTGCTATCCGAGGCCGCCCCGTGCGCTACCGTGGCCAATGGTGCGTCAACTGCGTCGCGGCATCGATCTGTCGACGCCCATGGGGCGACGCGACGACGCCCAGTATCTGTTATTTTGCGCCTACGGACTCAGCAGTGCTGAAGTCACCAACCTGAAGCTCGATGACATCGACTGGCACGCGGGTATTCTGCATATCCGTCGCGTGAAGAATGGATCGACCGTCGATCTGCCATTACTGCCGGCAGTGGCTAAAGCGCTCGCCCTCTATCTTCAGCGCGCACGTCCCCAGAGTCCCTGCAGGCACGTATTTATCCGTCACACCATTCCTTTTGGCCCGCTCAGTCACGCGACGGTAGGGCAGCGAGTAATATGCTGGGCTGAGCGGGCGAAGATAACGGCCCCCTTCCTCGGCGCTCACTTGTTTCGCCACAGCTTCGCGACGCATCATCTTGAGCACGGAACACCGCTGAAGGTGATAGGCGATATTTTAGGGCACGCCGATAGCCAGACCACGGGTGTCTATGTGCGCGGTGCGATTGGGAAGCTGCGTCGTTTGGCTCTACCGGTGCCTGTATGAAGAGATCGTTCCATAGCCGCTGGTCCGGCCAATTGCAGGAGTTCGTTGAGTTCCGCAGTACCTATTTTACCTCCGACTGGCCGGCATCGGCCCTGCGTCGATTTGACACCTGGGCGATCGCACACCCCGACCTGACATTTCCCGAGACAATCGACCAATGGTTGAGGCGTAGTCCGCCGGCACATCCCGTCACGAGGGGTAGTGAACTGATCGCAATCCGGCAGTTCTGTCTTTATCGACGAAGATTCGACCCCCAGGGGTTCGTCCCGGATAGCGTTTCGCCGAGGGCCCGATCGCGATTTCAGGCCTACATTCTCTCACCCCGACAGATCAGGCTTCTTTTGAGGACTATCGATGAACTGCAGGGATCGGACTTGCGGCGTGCCAGACTGCGAGCACTATTTCTCGTTCTGTATTGCACCGGTCTGAGACTGGGTGAGGCGTTGCGAATACGTTTGGTCGATGTCGATCTCCAACGTGCCTACTTCCGGATCGGCCCCAGCAAAGGGCGCATTCGCCTGGTGCCGTTCGGCAGAGACCTTGTCCGTGAACTGAAGGTCTGGATGAACAAGCGTCGACGGGCAGGATATGTCTTGGCACCACAAACACCCCTGTTCGAGCGCGAGAACGGCCAGCCAGACAGCCTATGGAACGCCGGCATGCGCTTCAACACCTTATTTCGGCGCTGCGGATTCAAGCCCCCGCGCGGAAGCGGGCGGGTCGGCCTTCGTGTTCATGATCTGCGCCACAACTATGCAGTGCATCGACTTCAGAACTGGTACCGCGCGGGGCTCGAACCCGGCCCACTGTTGCCCTGGCTTTCCGC
>DASRLI010000354.1:0-5283 GCA_035648535.1 Occallatibacter sp.
CCGGAGCACGCAAAGTATTCCGGTGACGCCTAACCCTCTACGAGGTGAATTACCGTGAAGAAAATTGCACTTGCAATATTGCTCTCTATCGCGATGGCCCCTGTAGCTTCTATGGCCCAGGTAATGGTTCAGATTGGGCCGCCCCATGCCGTCTACGAGCGTCGTGGCCCGCGCCCTGACCGGGAATCCGTTTGGGTCGGCGGATATCATCGCTATGATCGCGACCACTACACCTGGAACCCCGGCCGCTACGAGCGCCCACCCCATCAACATCAACGCTGGGTCCAAAACCGCTGGGAACACCGTCGTGGCGGTTGGGTCATGATTGATGGTCACTGGCGTTAAACTTCAATCTGATTAAACAAAGCGGGGCGCGAGCCCCGTTTTGTTTATCTGAGCATTCTTCCGCCTGCCGATCTCCCCGCCGCCTAGCTGATCTCAATCACATCCGTAGCCGACGCCGCTGCTTCTTCCGCGCGCTCCATCAGCTTCTCCGCCACTGCATAGAACTCCGCAGCCTGCGGACTCTTCGGCCCCGCCAGCGCCACCGGCAGCCCGCGGTCGCCGCCCTCGCGAATCGCAGGCACCAGCTCAATCGAACCCAGAAAGGGAACGTTGAACTGCTTCGCCGTCCGCTCCGCTCCGCCTCTTGAGAAAATGTCGATCTCTGTGTGGCAATGCGGACACGTGAAGTGGCTCATGTTCTCGACAATCCCCAGCACTTCCACGTTCACCTGCGCAAACATCTCTAGAGCCTTTCGTGCATCTTCCAGGGCCACGTCGCTTGGCGTCGACACCACCACCGCGCCCGTCAGCGGCACCGTCTGCACCAGCGAGATCACCACATCGCCCGTCCCCGGCGGCAGATCCACAATCAGGTAGTCTAGCTCGCCCCAATCCACTTGCTGCAAAAACTGCTTGATGATCTGGTGCAGCATAGGTCCGCGCATCACCAGGGGTTTGTCGCCCGGCGAAATGTAGCCAATCGAGATCGTTTTGATCCCATGCGTGTCATTGGGCTGTATCTGGTTGCCCGCGCCCACGCGCGGCTGTTGCGTCGAACCCATCATCAGCGGAACATTCGGTCCGTAGATGTCGGCATCGATCAACCCCACGCGCTGTCCCATCTTTGACAGCGCAATGGCCAGGTTCACCGCGACTGTGGTTTTGCCCACGCCACCCTTGCCGGAACCGATAGCGACGATCTTCGAAACGCCGGGTAATGCTACCGGCGAAGGCATGGCAGAGGAATGCGCCATAAGTTTTATTGCTCCTTTTCTTGAAACCCTTGTTGACTCGAATCGATCAAAACTCCCACGCTTTGAATCGATCAAAATCCTTGCTTCAGGAAACGATCATAACTTTCACTCTACAAATCGATCTGAAAATCTGGCTTCGGAATGTAGGGTACGGGCTTCAGCCCGTACATTCACATGGCCAAATCACGCCGGGGCTTTAGCCCCTGAGGGAAGCCTTTCGGTAGTTGCTTCTGTTCACTCATAAATTGTCTGCTTCCGCATCTTCCAATGCCGCTGTCGCCAGCCGTTCTTCCTTGCGGCGAGTGTGTTCCGCCTCGCGATGCTCCCTGCGGCGCAGCGCATCCGCATGACGCCGAACCTCGTCCAGCGTCTCCGGCAATAGCTGCGGAACCTTTTGCAAGCGCCCGTGCTCGTCGGTCGCCACAAACACAAGGTAGGCACTGGCTACGTGCACCACTCCGCCGGTCCGCGTGTTTTCCGCCCAAACCTTTACACCCACTTCCATCGAACTGGTAAACGCCCGGTTCACGCTCGACTTCAGCGTCACCAGATCGCCCAATCGCACCGGCCGGATAAAGTCGATATGGTCCATCGCCGCCGTTACTACATGCGTCCGTGCGTGCCGGTAGGCGGCCATCGCCCCCGTCAAATCAATAAAGTGCATCAGTCGCCCGCCCAGCAGGTTGCCAAGCGTATTGGTGTCGTTAGGCAGGATGATTTCGGTCATCTCCGACTGCGTGCTGGCCACCGTGCGCACTATCGGATTGGTCCTTGTCTCGCACCCGGTGTTGATCATTGTCTTGCTCATTGGCTTGCTCATCCCGCAACCGCTCCCGTCCCCGTTCGCTTCGCTCAGTGCCCCGGTCCCTTCGGCCTCCAGCTACAATTGAACTGTCGGCGGGTGTTCCAGCTTTGGGAATTTGGCCAGGCCCACACTTCCAGTTTCGGCAATCCCCGCCAATTACGCAAATCCCACCGCGGCCGTTCTCAGAATGTGACCGCCGGACTCGAGCGAAATGGATAAGCTTGCAGGACTGAAAGAAATTCTGGAACTGGACCCGAAGAACAGCTTCGCCCGCTACGGCATGGCGATGGAACTCGCTGGCCGCGGCGAAACCGACGCAGCGCTGGCAGAGTTTTCCACCCTGCTCGCCAACGATCCGGACTACACCCCCGCCTACTTCATGGCTGCGCAGACGCTCGCCAACGAGGCGCGGATTCCTGAAGCAATCGAGCAACTGAAGGCCGGTATCGCCTCCGGAAAGCGCACTGGTAACAATCATGCTATCAGTGAGATGCAGCAGATGCTAGACGAGCTCGACCGCTAGGAATTTCCTCGGATTTACGAGTTTCGGCAAGCCCAGGATGCGGCAGGCAAAAAATCGCTCCCCTCCGGCGGCCTTTCCTTAAACGTACTCGGATTGCGCTAAAGTTCCCGCCGCCATCCAGGGAGATCAAAAGGCTACACTCAAGACACCAGCCAATTTCGCGAAACGTTCAAAAAACAAAATGTAGTCTTCTTCAATCAATTCTGCGTCTAAGGAAATATCATGGCGAAGTACTCCATTGTTGTTCCCTTTCACAATGAAGAGGAGAACGTAACCGTCTTATATGCCCGTCTGAAGCAAGTGATGGAACAGGTGGGAGAAAGCTTTGAGATGGTGCTTGTCGACGACGGTTCCAAAGACCGTACCTACAAGCTCCTCGAAGAAATTGCCGCAGTCGACAGCCGCGTCCTCGTGGTCAAGTTGCGCCGCAACTTTGGACAGACCTCGGCACTCGCCGCCGGATTCGATCATGCCTCCGGTGAGTTCATCCTGGCCATGGATGGCGACCTGCAGCACGACCCCAACGACATTCCCGCCTTCATCGAAAAGCTCGATGAGGGTTACGACGTCGTCTCCGGCTGGCGCAAAGACCGCATCGACAGCTTCATCATGCGGCGCATTCCCTCCCGCTGCGCCAACTGGCTCATGGCCAAACTCTCCGGCGTCGATATCCACGACTTCGGCACCACCTTCAAGGCTTATCGCCGCGAGGTCATTCACAACATTCCGCTCTACGGCGAGATGCACCGCTTCATTCCTGCCCTGGCCAGCTGGTATGGCGCCTCCATCTGCGAGATTCCAATCCGCAACATCAATCGCGAGTCCGGCAAGAGTCATTACGGAATCGGCCGCACCTTCCGCGTCTTCTTTGACCTCATGACCGTCCGCTTCCTGCTCAAGTACATGAGTCGCCCGCTCCACTTCTTCGGCGGCTTCGGCCTCTTGGGCATCATAGGCGGCACTTGCATGGCGGCCATCCTGCTGGGAATGAAGATTCTCAATCCGAGCATGGACGTGATGCATCACCATGGCCCCATGTTTGTCATTGGCTCGGTGCTTATTGTCTCCGGCATTCAATTGCTCGCCATCGGCCTTCTCGGCGAGCTCCAGGTGCGCCACTACTACACTAGCCAGCACCCCTCGTCCTACACCGTAGAACGCCTCGTCCGCCTCGTCCCCGCCGACGAGCAGAGCCTCCTGTCCGAAAGCAAGGAAGACAACTTCTAGATACGGGGAACAAGAGAACAAGGGACCAAGGGAACAAGAAGGCCAGCCGGAGTTCTTCCGCTGGCCTTTTGCCTTCGAGTTTCCTCGTTCCCTCGTCCCCCTGGTCCCTTGTTCCCTGCTTTTTCCCTCTTGCCGCACCCCACCCAAAAGGTTCATGCTAACCCTGATATGAAAGCTATCGAGATTCTCGAGACAGGCGGCCCGGAAGTTCTTCAACTGGCCGACTTGCCCATTCCCCATCCTGGCCCGGGCCAGGTGTTGATCCGCATTGAAGCCATTGGCGTCAACTTCATTGAGGTCTACTTCCGCAAGGGCCAGTACAAAGCATCGTTTCCCCTCACTCCCGGCAGCGAGGCCGCAGGAACTGTTGAAGAACTCGGTCCCGGCGTAACTGGATTCACAACCGGCGATCTTGTCGCCTCGGTTGCTGTGCTCGGCAGCTATGCCGAGTACGCCCTAGTGCCCGCCGCCCAACTGGTCAAGGTTCCGGTCGGCCTGACCCCTGAAAAGGCCGCCGCGGCCATGCTCCAGGGCATGACCGCCCATTACCTCGCCTATTCCACCTTCCCGCTCAAGGCAGGAGACACGGCCCTGGTGCATGCCGGTGCCGGCGGCGTTGGCCTGCTGCTCACCCAGATGGCCACGCGCCTTGGCGCCCGCGTCATCACCACTGTCTCCACGCCCGCCAAGGCCGAGCTCTCGCGCGAGGCCGGCGCCTCCGATGTAATTCTCTACACCGAGCAGGAATTCGACGTCGAGGTCAAGCGCATCACCGATGGCAAGGGTGTCGATGTCGTGTACGACTCCGTCGGCAAAACCACGTTCGACCAGAGCCTCAACTGCCTCAGGCCCCGTGGCCTGTTGGCTCTTTTCGGCGGCTCCAGCGGTCCAGTACCGCCATTCGACCTCATTCAACTCAGCGGCAAAGGATCGCTGTTCGTCACCCGCCCCACCCTGTGGCATTACGTCGCCACCCGCGCGGAGTTGGAGTGGCGCGCAGGCGAAGTGCTGGGATGGGCCGCCAGTGGCGCTCTCAAACTCCGTACCGAGCACATCTATCCGCTCGCCGAAGCAGCCCAGGCACACACGGATCTCGAGTCCCGCAGCACCACCGGCAAAATCCTCCTCGAACCATAGCAGCCGGGTATCAGAGTTCAGGAATACGTCTCCGTGCCCCATCCATTTCGCGCACTTTGCGAAATGGGTGGGGTACCTCGAACTTCGATCTCGAGCTTCGCAGGAAAAAACCATGACAAAAATATCCATCGCCCCCACCGACCGAGTCTTCGTCCTGACCGGCGCCGGCATCAGCGCTGAGAGCGGCCTTCCCACCTTCCGCGCCGAAGACGGCCTATGGGCCGGCAATCGCATTGAAGACGTCTGCACCCCCGAAGCCTGGCAGCGCAATCCCGAACTCGTCTGGCAGTTCTACTCCAAGCGCCGAGCCGACGGAGCCAAAGCCCAGCCCA
>DASRLI010000355.1:0-20224 GCA_035648535.1 Occallatibacter sp.
TGCAACCCGACGCCCGCGCTGCCCGGCCACAGCCGCGCACATCAGCCCAGCCGCTCCCGCCCCCAAAACAATCACATCGAACTGGCGCGGCGCATCGGTCATAGCTCCCATTCAGAATAGAGGCCGGGTGCCCCCAATCTCGATTCTGATATATGGGATTCTACGCACATTGTAAGGAGCTATCCCCTCGCTGCTCCCTCAATCCGTACCCGCGTCTCTTTACCCGCCTGCAACACCACAGCCAGTGGAATCGCCTCAAATCCCGGCACCAGATTGAAAGTCCTCTCCTTCGGTACCGCCTCAAATCCCTCCGCCGCATCGGTCGTCACCGTCAGCATCCCCTTCGCCTTCGCAATCCGCACCGTCCGCACATCCGGCTTCTCAAACGCCTCGTCCGCGCGCGCAATCACCGGCACAATCAACCGCATCGGTGCCGGCCCAACCCCATTCACGCTAGCCGTCAGGTCCACGCCCCCCTCGCTCAGCTTGTAGGTCAGGCGATAGAGAACCCCCTCCCCCGGCGTCGCTTTGTGTCCCGTCGTCAGCATTCGCCCCTTCACGTCAAAAACAATCTCACCGCCCGTCTGCGCAGTGGTCACTTGCGCCTTCAGATCGCCCAGGCTCGTATACGTCTCCTTCCCCGCGCATTCGATCCTCGGCGTCAACGTCATATGCGCCCCGCCGCGATACTGCTGCTGATTCGACATTTCAATCATCGCGTACTTCGTCATGCTGGCCACAAGAATCGGCCCCAGCCCGCAGTGGTACAACTGCGACAACGCGCCCCCGGTCGCATGTCCGCCGCCCGAGTCGCCCCCGCTCCCTGCCTGCACATCCTCCACATACTCCCAGTCATACTCAGTCATCGTCGCGCGCCAAGGCCCCACAGCCGCCAGCCGTGTCCCAATCACAGGAAAGCTCCTCAGCCCGTACGCCTCATCGCGCGGTAGCTTCAGCCGCTCGCCCGGCTCGTCAGCAAAATTGCCGCGGTCCAGCACCGTGGCCAGCGCCTTTGCATGGGTAAATGTGTGATGAATGCACGCCGGATCGCCGTGTGCATAGTAGTCTGGCCCGCCATAGAGCAGCCCATCGTGTGTGCAAGTGGCCATCAACTCAGCATTGCGCCGTGCCGCCTCACGAAACCGCGGCTCATGCTCCGCCATAAGCACCAGCCCCGGGTGGCATCCGTCACTGGTCCGGCTCCCCCACCAACTCCACTTATAGTTGCGTGTCCCCCAACTGTTGTCCCACGCGCCATCCGGCAGCATGAACTCCAAATGAGTCTTCATCGCTCCAATCACGATGTCCCGCACCACCGCATCTTCGGCCAGCACACTGTAGAGTGCCAGCGACGGCAGCGATTCCTCCACGTTGTACCCCAGGTCCACCGGCCGGCACCCCTTGGCCGTCACACCGCGCAGCGGATGCCCCTCGCCAAACAAGAATCCGTCCGTCGTAAACTGGCCCAGCGCCTCATGCGCCAGTCCGCGCCCCCGCTCCACATAGTGCTCGTCCCCCAGCACCCGCCCGCACAGCACAAACGCCAGCGAAGCCGTCACCGGGTAATTGATATTTCCCGTTTCGATAGTGATGAATCCATCCAGAAACTTCGCAGCCCGCGCCAGCCGCTCGGTCCACCGTTTCTGCACCGCTGCATCCAGAATTGCTCCGTGATGTTCCAGCGCCTCCGCCAGCGCAATTGCGTGGAATACCGTGATTCCCTGCCAGGAACTCAACGAAACGTCGTTCACCCAACTGCCGTCCGACCTGCTCACCGTACGTTCCGACCACTCATGCACCTCGAGCGCCGCACGCAGATACTTTCCGTCGCCAGTCGAATGTGCCACCCGCAGAAGTGGATAAACCGCATCCCCGCAACGCCCATGGATCAACCCGCAGGCCGGGCACAGCAGCCCTCCGCGCAGAGCCGAATCTGCAATCGCCGTAATCTGCCGCGCTACCAGTCCGTCGCACCACTTCTGCAAAAGATCTGAGTAGAGTCTCTCCTCCGCCGTCTTCACCTGCGTTGCCGTCGCCCCTGGCACCCCAGCCGCCGCCACCAACCCTGGAAACGCCAGCTTCGCGCTCAAACCGGCAACCCCAGCAGCTGAAAGTTGAAGCATCTCCCTGCGCGTAAGTCCCGCATTAATATCAGCATTTCTCATCGAAGCGATAGTACCGCCCTGGTCCAATCTATGTACACCGCTGTAGTCCCCAATCACTCACAACGTACGGGCCTCCAAAGAGCATCGGTATAGTTGCCCATGCGCTTCGTGTTCGCTGCTTCACTTGACCATCATCTCCATGCAGTTCAATAGCTTCCGCAGCGGTCTGTCCTAGGCAGACAAATCGACCTGATCACCGACCGGTATTCCAACTCGGTCGATTAATTGCGCCCGCTCAACAATGGCGAAGCCATGTGATGCCCGTCCTATTTTCTTCATGTTTTCCGGTGATATGTTTCTGGCGCTCAGGGAGGGCTATCAAATGAACGAGCTATGTTCGAAATGCGGAGCGCACCTTTCATCGCCCTGGCGCTTCTGCCCACTTTGCGGAGCCGTAATCCCACCGCAAACCCAGGACCATGAAGGTCCAGCCGAAATTGAAAAAGCGCCCGTACAGGGCGCCTTTAGCGGACTGCTGTTCGGCCTGATCGTCGCGCCAATCTGCATCATCGTCGGCACGATGCTTTGCCTAACTGGCCTCGGCGCATTTCTCGGAGTCCCGATGATTATTGCCGGTGTGCTCGCACCGCTTTTGGGTCCAATGATTGGAATCGGCGAACTCAAAGGCAAATGCCCCTGGTGCGGTACCGAAGTGAGCAACGTCGTGAACGCGCCTGGCTTTGACTGTCATGTTTGCAGCAAGAGGATTGCCGTCGAGAATCACCGATTTATCAAGGCCGCCTGACGCGAGACACCAGGATTTGTCGGGATAGCCCACTCCTGACTGCACAGCACGAATGTCACGTCTGGAAGACTGAATCCCGAATGTGCACGCGTAGCTGAATAAAGAATCAGTTGCCAGGCACCCAGAACCCCTCGTGCACCTTACGTGCCTCTTCTTCAAGCAAGGGCCCTGCGACAGCGACCTTTCTCTGCCCGCGTGCGAAAACCTCTCGGCATGGTAGGTCGAGCGTCGGATTCTCTTCATGGCTGCCGGTATATTTCATCAGGCCAGCCTCAGACAATCCGAACACCACACGGCCAATTCCGGTCCAATAGATGGCCCCCGCGCACATGGCACACGGTTCTGTGCTGGTGTAGAGAGTGCAATGGCTCAGCTCGGATTCTGGAAGCAATCGCGCCGCCTCGCCACATGCCACCATCTCCGCATGTTGTGTAGGATCGCCCTTTGGCCGCACCGCATTGTTTCGTGCTTCAACAATCGTCTCGCCACGTTCGTTCACAATCAGCGCACCAAAGGGATGGCGTCCATCGCTGCGCGCCTCGCTTGCCAACTCGATTGCGCGCCGAAGGCAGTCAAGATCTTTCCCGCTAACCCCGTCGGACTTCATCAAGTTTCGCTCTCCTCATTTGTCGAATTGGAAAATTTCTGAAACTTGCCGCTGCGAGTTACCTGACCGTTTGTAGCCTCACCAAACCTCTGCTGCACCAGCCGCAACGCCTCGTGCGCCGTCCCAATCGTCCCTTCCAACTGAGCATCCTCCACCGTTCGCAGCATCTCCTTGAATCCCGCCCCCGGTTGATATCCCGCCGCAATCAGCTCTCGCCCTGTAATCAGCGGCTTTGGCCTCACCGTCTCTTCCGGCATCGCCAGCCACCGCTCGCGCACAAACTCCCAGTGGTCCAGGTACCCGCTTCCCGCCATGCAATCCATGCGATGCAGTTCCAGGTGCTCCTCGAAACTCTCCAGCCGGAAGAACCGCTTGAGAGTCGACGCCTTCATCCGCCCAGAATCCATAAACCGCATGTGGTTCTCGACCAATGTCACAATCTGGTGCGTCTCCTCGTTCGAAAACCGGAACCGTCGGCAAATCTCCGCTGCCATCGCAACGCCCATCTCCACATGCCCGTCGAAGCGAATCCGGTCCGGAGCCCGACGAAACGTCGGCGGCTTGCCCACATCGTGCAGCAGCGCCCCCCACGCCAGCGTCATGCTGCAGCCCGATTCCAGTTGTTCCAAAAGCCCCAGTGTATGAACCCAGACATCCCCCTCCGGATGAAACTGCGGAGGCTGTTCGACACCCTTCATCCGCGCAATCTCCGGCAACACTTCGGCCAGCAACCCTGTTTCATCTAGCAGCTCAAACGCCCTGCGCGCATGCGCCTCCGTCAGCATCTTCGTCAGCTCGTCCCGCACCCGTTCCCGGCTAACCGCGTGGATGCGCGCTGCAAGCCCTCGCATCGCCGCCGCCGTCCCCGACTCCAGCTCAAACCCGAACCGCGCCGCGAACCGCACCCCGCGCAGCATCCGCAGATGATCCTCCTCAAATCGCAATTCCGCCCGCCCGATCGCTTTCACCACCCCAGCTTCCTGATCAGGTAGCCCTCCCACAAAATCCAGCACCGCCGAGCGGAGGAGCGTAGGGTCACTAATGCACTCGTCCAAGGGTCTTCCCCAATGCAGCGGGTCCAGCAACAACCCATTAATTGTGAAGTCCCTCCGTCGCACATCCTCCTCGGCGCTCGCCGTATACCGCACCGCGTCTGGATGCCGCCCATCGGAATAAGCCCCATCCGACCTGAAGGTCGCCACTTCCGTCGTCACATATCCAGCCTCGTCTCCATCCGCAACCAGCACCACTCCGAAGTGCGCCCCAACCGCAAACGTCCTCGCGAACAACCCCAGCACCGCATCCGGCGTCGCACTCGTCGCCACGTCGTAGTCCTTGGGCTCCAGTCCCATTAGCAGGTCCCGCACGCATCCGCCGGCGAAATATGCCTCGTGCCCCGCCGCCCGCAGCTTCTCCACAATTCCCAAAGCCGCTTCGAGTTGTCGCGTCGCCGTGAACATCATTGAACCTTATCTAGCGAGATATGACTTTTGGCCCGCTGCGAGGTACCTCTCGACGCGCCTCGAGATAAACGTTACAGACTTGGAAAATGATCGTTGTCTCGTCTTTGATCAGAACCTTGTCTCCGGGGATCTCGTACGCGCTCCAAATGGGTTTAATATCCGGATGGGTCAGTACGACTTGGGTTGCATTCGCCATCTGGATCCCAAGTTGGCCCAAGGTTACTTGGGAGTCCGCTGCACCACCACCTGAGTTTTCCCGGTGAAACTGCTCCGCGCTGACAACTGAAACAGCTACAAGTGGATGTGACGCGACTCTGTCTTTCCAGCGCAAAGTGTCGGAAGTGTATTCAATTTCCGTTCCGACGAGCCGCGTTGCTTCCTTGTAACTCCAGCATGAGATTGTGGATGTAGGCAAAACCCGCTTAATGATCCATTTGCCCTGCAATTGCGCCGGAATATCTTGGGCTACTGCAATTGTCAAGCAGTTTAACAAGAGTGCGAGATGCAAAAAATGTCTAGCCATTTGGCTCGATTATCGCTCATAGACTCCAGGACATTGCGATAAGCAGGAGCGTAACGTCCCTCGCAGCTCTCCTACATTCACCTCGGCCCCGCTAAACTGAATAGATGGGCAACGGCCTAATCCTCGCCATCGAATCCTCCTGCGACGAGACCGCCGCTGCCATTGTCCAGCGCGGCTCCCGCACACTCTCCTCGGCGGTTGCTTCCCAAATCGCCACCCACGCCCGCTATGGCGGAGTCGTTCCCGAGTTGGCCAGCCGCGAGCATCTCCGCGCCATCGTCCCCGTCGTCCGCGCCGCATTGGCACAAGCCAACATCACCCTCAACGATTTAGACGCCATCGCCGTCACCTCCGGCCCCGGACTCGCAGGAGCGCTTCTGGTTGGGATCACCTATGCAAAGGCCTTGGCATTCGCCCAAAACATCCCTCTTATCGCCGTCAACCATCTCGAAGGCCACATCCATGCCGTGTTGTTAAATGAACGCGAGTCATTGGATAGTCGATCATCTCTCGACGACGAACCTGCTTTGGCCCTTGTCGTTTCCGGCGGCCACACCCACCTCTATCTCGCCCGTCCCGCCCACGGCTCATGGACCTACGCCCTCATCGGCCGCACAGTCGACGACGCCGCCGGAGAAGCTTACGACAAGGTCGCCAAACTCCTCGGCCTCGGCTATCCCGGGGGCCCCTGGATCGACGCCCTCGCCCAGCACGGCAACCCCCGCGCTGTGCCATTTGCTTTCTCTCAAATCAAAACCAAACTTCATCTGGCCGGCAAGGCTCCGCGTACAAAGGCCGCGAAAACCGCACCCATCGCCAACCTCGACCCGCGTTTCCTTTTTTCATTTTCGGGAATCAAAACCGCTGTTCTCCGCTATGTCGAGCTCCACAACCTCCGCCCTGAAGCGGAAGCTCGGCGCGAAGCGCTCTTCACCGGACTCGATGCGCCAGACAGCCCCACAATCGAAGATGCGCTCGCGACCTGCGATCCGCAGACCCTCGACCTCATCGCCAGCTTTCAGCACTCGGTCGTTGGCGACCTGATCAAAAAGACCTTCGCCGCCCAGGAGTCGCTCGGCGCTGCGCGCATTCTCATCACCGGCGGAGTCGCCGCCAACCGCGAACTACGCGCCCGCTTCACAACTGAGGCCGTGCGTCGCAACCTCCGTGTCGCGTTTCCCACCCTGGCTCTCTCCACTGACAACGCTGCCATGATCGCAGCTGCCGCGTGGCCCCGCCTCCAGGCCGGCGAATTCGCCCCATCCACCATCTCCGCCGACCCCTCACTCGCTCTCGGGCGGTAAAAACAGGTTCCCCACCCTCAAACCGACTCGATCGCGTGGATGCTCTTGGCAACTTCAGCGGCCAGAGTTTCATGGTCGGAAAAGAACAGCCTCCGTTCTCTTGCTGGCAGCTCGTCAAGCAACTCGGGATACGGGGTCGCCTCGCACCCCGCAAAAGCCGGAAAGCCCGCCGAGTCTGCCATCCGGCAACTCACCTTGACCAACTCGGTCATTCCCCAGGCGCCATCCGACCGCTTTGCACAATGATGCTCTGACACAATGGCATCGAAGCTCGAAGGCAGCTTCCAATCCGTAACCAGTTGCCGCCCCGTTTCACAGTGATCCCAGCCGAACAACTGGCGCTCGCTCTCAAGGATGCTGCCGGGAGCGCCGCGATGCGTTGCCAGCAGATTGCCGTACTCTTTCGGTTGAATCACTGCCAGCGCAATGCGCCCGATATCGTGCAGAATACCTGACGTGTATGCCGTGTCTTTGTCCAGAAAGCCCACTGAAGCGAGCCGTTCGGCGATGATGGCGCACGCCAGGTTGTGGCGCCACAGGCCCCGCATCGACGGATGACTCATCGACTTGCCAAGGTATGCCCTTACTCCAACCGTGATGCACATGCCCTGAAGAGTGTTGGCGCCCAGCACGGCAATCGCCTGCAGAATGCTGCTCGAGGGATAGCGTGGCGCATACAAGACTGAGTTCGCCACAGTCAGCACCTCACTGGCAAACGCCGGATCGGATGAGATAAGCTCGCACAATTGGTGCAGCTGCACATTCTCGTTGTTCGCCAGTTGCAGCACCCTGATGGCAACCTGGGGAAACGGAGGCAGGCGCAAATGTGCCCATGGCAGATTGACCACCTTTTCGCTTTCTCCCCCAATCTGCACCTTTATGTCCTCCTTAAATTCAGTCGATCCTTCAAAGCTCGCGAAAAGGCGGTCGCTTCCATGCAAGCTGGATCTGCTTGTTCGTCATCGACTGCTTGTGAATCCATGTGAGTACTATGTCGGCAAACAAACTGCTTTTCTGCAGTTGGAACTGCTTGCGATATACCCTGTCGCTGGTTCGATCGCCGGGAGTCCGGCAAACAGGTCCGAAACGGGAAAATCTATTTTGGTTGGCGAATTCGGGTTCGCCGTATCGAAGTGCTTCTCATGCCATTAAATGGTTGCCAAAACGACTCTATCTCTATTTTGCTTTCCAGATTCGTCCATCCGTACTCACCCACACCTGACGTAGGTCATTCACAAGTTCAAAGACTGCTTCAGGAGACGGCGCGCTGCCGGAACGATTGGCCCCCAAGTCCGCTTGCATGCGCACTGCAACAGCCTGTCCAGTCCATTGCTTAGCAACAGGATCCCAGTGACCTCCTGAGTCTTCTCTCACGAACACCGAGCCCGCCTTATCAATGGCCAATGTTTGATGCTGCGACGAAGCGTTAGACACAACAGCCAGCCCGCTCGGTAACTCCCCCTCCTTACCTTTGTAGACGGCAAAAACTCCACCCGCCCTTGGCCGTGCGCCGGCTTCGAAGCTTGCAGGCGGCGCAGGATTTGCATCGAACTGCGGTGCGGCAGCTGTTACGATTCGGTCCGTCTCCTCACGCTTTGCAGATTCATTCTCGCTCGCCTGTGCCATCGTCTTTGCAAATATGCCGTGAACTTCTGCAGTAGCTGCAGTCCTCTCTTGTTCCTTTTGCCAAGCTGTCACCGCCGGCGCCATCTTCCGTGCACGTGCCTCGGACTGTGCTGGCCCCGCTGAAACCGGTGCCGCCGCCACCCCTGTCGCCTGCGTAGGAGCCGCAGAATTGCTCCCTGCAGTTTGTGGAGCGGTCTGAGGCGTTACCTTGGCCATCTCCGAACCGGTTTCAGTGCGCTGAACGTGCACAATGTATGCCAGCGCAGCAATCGCGGCCAGAGCCGCAACCGGGACCAAGGCAAAACGCAAACTCCTGAACCACGATTCCCTCCGGCCCTCAAGACGCACAGCCGGAGTAGAGACGGACGGCACCATCTCTGCGGCCGCATCCTGCGCCAGGTAAACCACCTGCCGGCAGCGGCTGCAAGCGGCAAGATGCGCAACGATCTTGCCTCGTTCCCGCTCCTCAAGCGCCTGTTCCGCAAAGGCGTTTAGGATCTCCGCGTCAGGGTGAACATCGAGTTTGGAGTTTGCATTCATGGTGCAGCCTTCTCTTGGAACGCGTCGGACTGAGAATATTGCAGCAGTTTTTTTAAATTCAGGTCCAAGTCGCGCGGGTCGGCCCCAAGCGCCTCATCTGCCGCCCGCCTGCTCAGCCCCAAGCTTTGCAGATTCTTCAGAACTTGCTTTCTTAGGTCCTGGCACACGCGCCTCAGCTTGCGGCTCGCCGTCGCCTCGTGAATGTTGAGCACCTTCGCAATCTGCAGCAGGGTTCGCTCATCCAGATAATAAGCAGCCAACACAAACCGCTCCTCGGCATCGCAACGCTTTAAGGCTCCTTCTACAGCCTTCTCCAACAGCTTAAGTTCAGTTGCCGGCCTTTGGGCCTCGTGAGCCGGCACCGGAGCGTCATATTCCTCCAGCGGCTGTTCCCGATGATTGCGTCGAAAATGATCAACGTGCCGTTGCGCAAGCGTGGTTCGCAGCCAGCCGATCAGTGACCCCCTACCCCGGTACGACTGCAGCGGGCATCGTCTCTCTCCATCCCGCGTCGACAACCCGAAGAGCTCGCCATAAAGTTGATCGGCCAGTTCGCGCCCCAGTGTATCGCTGCCAGTGATCGCAATCGCCGCGCGCACCAATGGCTGCCGATATGTTGCAACAAAGCACTCCCATGCGCGTTCGTTCCCGGTCGCGCAGGCGCGCGCAAGCACCATGTCGCCCAGTTTCAGGGCGCGAAAATAAGTCGCCTGTTGCTGCCGCGAAGCTGTCGTCCCCTCCGCCAGTCCGTAGTTTTGGACCGTTCCCACGTCCAGCAGGATCTCGTTAACTCGCCGCGCTCCAGCCCGCAGCTTGCTCCATCGCACTCCTGCCAAAGCTCCTCGAGCAGAAACCCGTCAATCTTACCCGGCAGGCCAGCTATACTCTCGCCCGCACTGCCGTCAACGGATTGTGCCGGCGTTATCCCCACGCCCCCACAATACGCGAAAACGATAAGCCAAAACCACACGCAAAAATATCCTGCAAGAACCGTACGGCCCCCCGTTCTCCAGTCAAAGGCCGGCGACAATTACGCAAGCCGGCGGAGGAGAGCGATGAAGAATTTAGGCAGATTCGGGCTAGCTGGGGCATTAGTGCTTGCGCTGGCGGCTTATGAGCAGGGAAATCAAGTCAACGCGGCCGGTGGACCGCCTGAAGCGGCCAATGGTTCTTACCGGGTACTAGCCCCCATCGAGAGCGGCAATTTACTGTTGTTCCCGGTCGTTCGGACCGTCACCAGGACATCTGGCGAACCTGCGTTTATTACCCTCGACGAAGGAATCAAAACTGGAGAAGTTGAAGTCATTGAGGCTGGCCGCGTCCGGGGCCTTGTACGTCCCAGGCGTCCAGTCCCGAACAGCAATGTCCCACCTCAATTCCACGATGATCGCTACCGTGGATATCCTGACGCCTCAGATCATTCCTCGCGTGGAGACGAGGTCAACACCCTTGTTCTTGTAAACAACTCCAAGAGGCCTCTATTGTTGCTGGCCGGCGAAATCGTAACTGGTGGCAAGCAGGATCGCGTCATTGCCAAAGATCGCATCGTGCCCGTCGGCGCTGATCCAATCGACCTTTCGGTCTTCTGCATCGAGCCCGGCCGCTGGACTGAGAGTTCGTCCACCTTCGGCGCTGCGTCCAAAGCTCCTGCGCACGGCTTTATGGTTCAGCCCACCGTACGCGAGCGGGCCATGGTCGAGAAGGACCAGCAACAGGTATGGGACTCGGTACACGGAGCCATTTCCACAATGCAGATGGCTGCCGCGCCCGCTGCTTCAACTTCAATGGATGGATCGGGCGGTGGCTCAATGGGTGGCGGAGTCCACTATGACCCGCCCTCACCTCGCGCCTTCGGCACCACCAGCTATGCCAAAGTGATGGAGTCCAACGCTGTCAGCGAAAAAGTCGATGAGGCCGCTGCGCCGGTAATGAAGGCGCGCGACCAGGTCCTGGCTCAGCTTCGTCAGGAACACGCAGTTGGCGTCGTCGTCGCTGTTCGTGGTGAGATTGTCTGGGCCGACCTCTTTGCCGACACCGAGCTTCTCTCCCGTTATTGGACCAAGCTGGTGCGCTCCTATGCAGCTGAAAGCCTTACCGCAAGCGACACCCACTCCGCTCCATCAGTCGCCGATGCGCAGCACTTTCTCGATGCGCCCTCGGGCGGCACTGAAACCAGCGAAGGCGAAGTGGGCATCTACCGTTATCGCCAGCTCAGGTCCGGGAGCACCGCGACCTTTGTCCTCGAGTCCCTGCTGCCTGGAACCGGCTACGACGTCCACATCAGCAAGATGAAGCTGATCACCCCGGAGCATCGCATCAAGCATCCGCAGATCTATCGCTGACTGTTGTTACTCAACCTGACTGTGCCCCAGGTCTCGGCAGCCCCAGCGACAGGTCTTCGTGGCGGTGCGAGGGTTAGATTTTGAGACCTGGGAGTCCACCCACCCCGAGCCCTACTGCCCGCCTTTTATCCCGAGGGCGTTGCGGCCACCGTGACCGGCCGGGCCGCCAGCGCCGGACGCAGCAGCTCTCTCGGCCATATGTAAACTGCCAGCCGCCGCGAATAGTGCAGCACGGGAGCAATGTTTGGTAAGTTAAGGCCGATCGCGGTCGCCAGGTCGTTGCGCTCAATCTCTGCCTCCGCCTCCTCAAGCGGCCAGGGAACGTAGTGAAGATTGGCGCGGATAGGCTGCCCAGCCCGGTTGGAGCTGTATAGGCAGGAGCGTTCAGTCAGGAAGCTTTCTAGCGTCCCGTTGCGATTTTCAGCCAACCTGCTGTTCGGTCCCAGGCCCCGATACCGTGCGTTGAAGACTACCTGTTTGCTCGAGAACCGGCGCCTGCTGTAGAACGCAAACTCCCGCTCTGAGCGCTGTTCCAGCCGCATCTCAGACCAGTAGTACGGCAGATGATAATAGGTGCGCGCAACCGCCACGGCCAGCAGATTGCTGGCATCCAGCGAAAAACAATACACTCCTGGCGTGCCGGTAAATTGGTCTCGGACGTAGGTCCGCAGGTTCAGGTCCGGGAAGCTGCGCGCTCCCGGAATCGGAGGCACACCGCGGATCTTGATCCGGTCCAGCCAGAAAGGCACCACGCCCAGCCAGGCCGATCCCTGATACGTGTCTACTTCAAGCCATTCGGGTAACAACGCCGCCATTTTTGCCACTGGAATTGGCCAGTGAGCAAACAGCAGATCATTCCACCGCTGGGTCATCGCCCAGCGGCCTGAGGGTAATGGCCGAGGCCTGTGCGACGTGCGTAGCTGAAACTCCTGCATCGCCCACTCCAGCGTGTCCGGTTGGCCCTGCTCTACCGTTGCTTCGCCGACCGAAGGGTTTCTGAGAGTCGAAAAACGGTGACCGTACCCCAATGCCGTATTCTGTTCGCGAGACCTCTTCAATGTCCAGTGAAACTTTTCTCCCCCCCGGCGCCCGGAACCAAACCGATGTCTTTGCCGTCCACGGGGCCGACCCCGAGGTATTGGCCTTCGCCATGGCCAAATACTCCCGGTCCGCTCTTTCGATGCGCGAGTCGCTGACTGAAATCAGTGCCCAGCGCGCGGAGCAGTTCCTTAATACGTTTTATTTTCAATACGGTCACCGCTCGATTGCGGATCTGGCCCACATTGCGTTTGCCGTCGAGCGCCTGAGTCTTCTGGCCGCCATCGTGCTTGTGGACGAGCAGCGCTGGGACGGTCAGGAGCGCTCTACCCGCTACCAGAACTTCCTCAAATCCGGCTGGTATTTTCCAGACTTTGGAGAGGATTCGATCTCGGCCCGGCTTTACTCCGGCACCGTTGAGAATCTATTTGCCGCCTATCAGCGAACCAATGCGGCTGTTCTCGATCTTCTGCGTCAGCGAATCGCCTGCCCTGAATCCCTTAAGCCCGAAGCCTACGAGCGCACCCTAAAGGCCCGTGCCTTCGATGTTGCCCGCTACATGCTCCCTTTGGCCACCAACACCTCGCTTGGTCAGATTGTCAGCGCCCGTACTCTCGAAACGCAGGTCTCCCGCCTTCTCTCCCACCCGGTCGCCGAGGTCCGCGACCTGGGAATCAAGCTCCGCGAAGCTGCTACTGGCCCTGCATGGAACGTCAATGCCCAGTCCGCCGCGGCCTTTGTCGAAAAAGTTACTGCAACCGACCCCACCCTCGCTGCCGAAGCTGCCCAGTTCCTCACTCGTGAGGTACGCACCGCTCCTACCCTGGTCAAATACGCCCAGCCCAACGACTACGAAATCCAGACCCGCGCTGAGCTAACGCAAGCTGCCGCAGAGTTGCTTACTGGGATATCCATCGCCGCGTCTCCATTGGTAGATCTGGTCGAGCGCTCCGAGACCCTTGAAGTGGAACTGGCCGCGACACTTCTTTACTCCGCGAGTCACCACCCCTACCGTCAGATCCGCGACCTGCTCACCGGTTTTCCAAGCTCTCAGGTCTCGGAGATCATCGAGCTGGGTATACGCCACCGCGGCAAGCATGACGAATTACTTCGCGTCTTTCACGCAGGAGCAGCACTTCGGTTCGACATTCTCATGGACATCGGCGGCTTCCGCGACATGCACCGCCATCGCCGTTGTACGCAGATCATCCAGTCATTCACCGCTCTTCACGGCTACGAAACACCCGGCTCAGGCGATCTCGCTGGCAATGCCGACATTCTTGCCGAGGCCGGTATCCTGGCCGACTACCAATCCGCCGTCGAATCCGCCCACCAGGCCAGCGCCCAAATCGCAGCCAGTCAGGCCCCGGAAGCTGCCCAGTCCGCTCTTTACCTGCTTCCGCTAGCCACCCGCATTCGCAGCCTGTTCAAGATGGACTTCGCAGAGGCCCAGTACATCTCCGAATTGCGCTCCGGTCCCGCCGGCCATTTCAGCTATCGCCGCGTAGCCTGGGAGATGTTTCTGGTGTTGCAACGCCAACACCCATCGCTCGCAGCGTACATCCGCGTAACCGACTTCACAAAGCCGATCGACCTGCTTCAGCGATAACTGCGGGTTAACCTCCCGGCCCGCATCCATCCGTCCAACCCTCAGGGGCGTTGGGCTCGTGCCTACCCTTGTGAGAAAATTAAAGTTTGCACACGCAGTCAAAGTTCCGCCTCCTTGTGGTCCGGCTCGGCGCCATGGGCGACATTCTCCACGCGCTTCCTGCGGTTACGGGGCTGCGCCACGCGCATCCCGCCTGGGAAATTGACTGGGTTGTCGAACCGCGATGGCGTGCCCTTCTAAGTGCGCCTGGAAGCGCCAGCCTCGGACCAACGCGTCCCCTCGTCAACCGCATCTACTTTGCCCCCACCAAAGAGTGGCGGCAAAGCCCATTGAGCATGAAGACACTCAATGAGATCAGAGCCCTGCGCACCCAACTTCGGTCCGTCCCCTATAACGCGGTCATCGATCTGCAGGGGGCGCTACGCTCAGCGGTTGTTGGCCGGCTGGCCGGCTGCCAACGTTTAATTGGTGAGGCCGCGCCGCGTGAAGGCCCTGCACGGTGGCTGTTTACCGAGCGTGTTGCTACTCGCGGCGCGCACGTAATCGAGCAGGACGTGGAACTGGCATCAGCGGTGGCTGGCGATCCCCTCACCGCTCTTGCGCCCTTGCTGCCCGTCGACACAGCCGCTGAAGGCTGGTGTGACGAATTGCTTGCTTCCAGTGGAACCCGCCCCGTCGCACTGATCAATCCCGGCGCAGGATGGGGTGCCAAGCGTTGGCCGGTCGAGCGTTATGCGGCCGTTGCCCGCGGGCTTATCGAGCGGGGCTTTCGCATCTTGATCAACGCGGGCCCCGGCGAAGAGCCGATGGCCGACGTAATTGTGCAGGGTACGAGCGGCGCGGCCATTCCTCTCGCAACTTCGCTGGAACAACTGATTGCGCTAACTCGCCGCATCGCCTTGTGCGTTGCCGGCGACACGGGCCCGCTCCATCTAGCCTGTGCGCTAGGCAGGCCGGTCGTCGGTATCTACGGCCCCACCGACCCTAGTCGCAACGGTCCTTTCGGGACCAGATTCAAAGTGCTTCGTAGCCCCCTTAGCCGTCGCGATCACACGCGTCTCCCTGAGCCGGAAGCCGGATTGCTCACCATTGAACCCGAAGATGTGTTACGTGCCGCCAGCGAACTGCTGACACAGGAGAACGCCTGATGGCCGACCACAGCAGTAATCCAAAATCTCGCCCGGCGCAATTGGATTGGATTGCCCGCTGGCAGCGAGTGGCCCGCCGCATCCGCGTGCCGTTGGGCTTCTTGACAGCGGTTCTCTATGTATTCGACCTTTGGCGGCACGCACCCCGTCCGGCCGCTGTAGTCTGGAGCCTTGCGCTGGTGCTTCCTGGCGTGTGGCTGCGTGCTTATGCTGCCGGCTATGTGAAGAAGAATCGCGAACTCACGGTTACCGGCCCATATGCGCACACCCGCAACCCGCTTTACCTTGGGTCGATGTTGATCGCTGCTGGTTTTGCGCTGGCCCTGCTTAGTTGGGCTGTAGCGCTTGTGCTGGCTGTTGGTTTCAGCGTCATTTACATTCCGGTCATCGCGTCGGAGGAACGCTTTTTACGCGCTACATTCCCCGGCTTCGACGCCTATTGCCGCAGCGTTCCCAGGCTGATTCCTCGCTTAACGCCTGCCAGGCAACCATCAAAAAAGGACTCACCTTCAGGGAGCGACCCGGTTCCCGAAGCCACAGCCGGCAGCTTCTCATTTGAGCTCTACCGCAGGCACCGCGAGTACAATGCTGCTATAGGGGCCGCGCTGCTTTACCTCAGCCTGCTCTTTTTGCGGCCGGCAATGGAAGCGATCCTGCACGGGACGCGGTGAGCGTTTTCCCGGTCATAGAAGGTCAATTCAAAAGGAGTTACGGCCGACGTTGAAGACGCGCACGTACGCACCAGTTTTTCTTTGCGCCTTTGCCCTGGCCGCTGTGGCTCTCGGCCAGCAGTCGCGCCCGCTCGCGCCGCCTCGCGCCGGTTTCAGCTTTCCGCAAAAACAGACCCTTACCTATTCAGTGGACTGGCGGGTCTTTCCTGCAGGCACGGCCATCATCCACTTTGAGGCAAACGGCGATCGCGAACGCATTACTGCCAATGCCGACACCATCGGTGCCATCAACCTGCTGTTCCATGTCGGCGATCGCTTCCAGTCCACCTTCGATCGTCAGACTGGTTGCACTTACGAATTTGATAAGCAGACCGTGGAGGGCCGGCGCCAGATCAACTCCACACTTCGGCTGGACTACGGACAAGGCAAATCAATTCTCGACGAGAAGAACCAGGTCACCGGGCAGACCAAGCACGTTGAAACGGCCATTCCCGGCTGTCTCACCGACCTGCTTACCGGAGTCTTTTACGCAACGTCGCAGCCCATGTCTCTCGGCCAGACTTTCATCATCCCGGTAGTTGACGCCCAGCGCACCGTCCCAGTTACCATGAAGGTGGAAGGCCGTGAAGAGATCAAGACCACGTTGGGCACCTTCAAGACCCTTCGTGTGCAGCCCACTGCTGACGCTGGCGTCGTGAAGAATCGCGGCAACATCTGGATCTGGTACACGGACGACGATCGTCACCTGCCCGTGCAGATGCGCGCTCGCCTCTTCTGGGGCACCATCACCTTCCGCCTCACCGGCAACGAGAACAGATAGCTTCCTCGCGCAGCGCGCTTGCATGTGCGCGCTGCACATCAGTCGAAAATTTCAGCCGCTTCGTCTCAGGCCCGGTTCTTCTTGAGGTAGTCAGGATGCAATTCGGTTCCCATACCAGGAGTGACTGGAGCCGAAACTGCGCTATCGGCCATGTGAAGTTGCTCGATCGTCGAAGAGGCGCCCTTGTAACTGCCCGACTCCATGCCAATGGCATTCGGCATCGCGAGTAGCATTTGCAGGTCGGACGGGCCACCTCCATGACTCGCAATCGGCAGCCTGGCAGCGTCGGCCAGGGCCCCGATTTCCATCCACTCTGAAACGCCTCCGGCTCGACGTCCGTCCGGTTGCACCACATCGACGCAGCGGCGCGAAATCAAGTCAGCAAAATCGTACTTTGTGTATTCGTTCTCGCCGCCCGCGATGCGTATCTCAAGTTCCGCCGCAATCTGCGCATAACCCGCATGATCGTACGGGACGGTTGGCTCCTCATACCAGTAGCAGCCCATCTCCTGGTAAACCTTGCCGCGAATGATCGCTTCGGCCACGTCGAATTTTTGATTTGCATCCACCATGATGCTGCGGTTCGGTCCGGCAATCTGCATGGCCAGCTTGATTCTCTTTTCGTCGTCCTGCAGCGAGAACCGGCCTACCTTGATTTTTGCCCCGCTGAATCCTTCGTCGAAGGCGTCCTCCACTGCCTTGCGGAACTGCGATAGGTCATCGTCGTTGGGGTAGTACCAACCGCACATCGAGTAGACGCGGCACTTTTCTGCATAGGCGCCCAGCATCTTGTACACCGGCGTCTGAAACGCTTTTCCCAGAATGTCCCACAACGCAATCTCCGTAAGTGAGATTGCAAATTGGTTCAGGCCTTGAACCCCGGAGTACTCCAGCGCATTCCACAAATCAGAGCGCAGGCGTTTGGGGAAAGCAGGATCCTGGCCAATCAGCATCGGCTTGAGCGTGCGCTGCACTATCTCCTGCAATGCATTCTCTGCGCCCGGCTCCGTTCCAAACGTCGTGCTGGCCCATCCGGTAATACCGGCGTCCGTCTGCAGGCGCAACACCAAGCCGCCGTGCGCAGCGCCGAACTCGTGGATCGCATCGTAATAGACCTTGCCCGGAGGGAAGTGCAGGATGTCGGTTTCCAATCCTGTAATGCGCATCTGTTTTTGAAGATCCGCGGCCGCTGCAAATGCTGGTGCTGCCGCAAATGCTGGTGCCGCCGCGGCTGCTCCAGCCACGCCTAAGAACTGCCGTCGATTCATCGATTAGCCCCCAACGTTATCGCAGATTAGATAGCTCTGCCAGCTTAAGCCCAAGGGGGATCTCTCAACAAGTCTCCTCGGGAAACGGCCAAACTATGACTGGTCCAAGTCACCGCAGAGTCTTCCGCGTTCGGTGTACACTTTTTCTTCGCGCGCAAGCTGATTTTCTGCGCGACCGAGGGGTTCAATGCGTAGATTCAGTTTCGCGACTGTCTTTATTGCCGCTTTCGTTTTCATGCCGTTCTGCACTGCACAAGCAACTCAGCCGAAGCGCCCCATGACCTTCGAAGACATGATGAAGATGAAGCGACTGGGAGAGACCGCTGTTTCGCCTGACAGCAAGTGGCTGGCTTACTCGGTGACCACAGTTGATCTCAACCAAAACACCAAAACAGCGGAGCTGTGGATGCAGGCGATTGCCCCGTCGTCCGGAACTGGAAGCGAACCGCAGCGGATGGCGGTAGCGCAGCCCGGCGACGGCGGCCCGCAGTTTGCTCCACTCGGCAACCGGATTCTGTTTCTCAGCGGCCGTGAAGGCGGGCAGCAGGTGTGGCTTGCGGACTTTGATCCCGCCACCGGCGCGACGAGCAATGCAAAGAAGCTGACGGCGATTTCTACCGAGGCGGACAATGCGTTGTGGGCGCCGGATGGGAAGTCGATTGTTTTCACATCGGCGGTCTATCCCGACTGCGCGGCGATTACGACGGCGGACTTCGATACGGGCAACAAATGCAATGCGAACCGCGATGCGGCGCTCGCGTCGAGCAAGGTGAAGGCGCAGGTCTTCACTCATCTTCTGTATCGCCACTGGAACCATTACACCGGCGACAAGAGGTCGCATCTCTTTCTCGTTTCGGTTGAGAGCGGAGCCATGCGCGATCTTACGCCCAACGATCCGCATGACGTTCCGCCGTTTTCGCTGAGTGGTGGTGGCGGATTTGCATTTGCGCCGGACTCGAAGGAGTTGGCGTTCACTGAGAATCTCGATCCCGAGCCGGCGATCAGCACCAATGCCGACATCTTCACGCTCGACCTGACCAATGCGGCAGCGAAGCCAGTGAAGGTGAGCACTTCGCTCGGCGGCGATTTCTCTCCGGCCTATTCGCCGGACGGGAAATATCTCGCGTGGCGCTCGGAAGCGCGGGCTGGGTATGAGGCCGATAAGTTCCAGCTGATGGTTTATGACCGGGAGAAGAAGACGACGTGGGATCTGCACCCGAATATCCAGACTTGGGTTGATGAATTTGCATGGGGCCCCGACTCGAAGCGGTTTTTGTTTGTCTCTGGACAAAAGGGCGAGGCGCCGATTTTCATTGCAAATCTCGAAGGGCATTCCAATAGGTTGAGCAATCGGGGAGAACTGAGCGACTTGCACCCTCTTGCTGATGGGAAAACAATTCTCGCCTCGGCGATGAGTGTGGCGAGCCCAGGTGAAGTGGTGAAACTTGAGTACTCGTGGGATTACCAAATGGAGCCCGGATACGACATAGTCACCAACAACGCAAATGTCGTCAACGGATCGATCACTCATCTCAATGATGCGCTCCTTGCTCAACTTGATCTGCCTAAGATGGAAGACTTCTGGTTCACGGTGGCGGACAAGACTAAGCTGCAGGGGTTCATCATTCGGCCGCCGGGATTTGATGCGCAGAAAAAATATCCGGTGAAGTTTTTGATTCATGGGGGGCCGCAGGGGGCCTGGGGCGATTCGTGGTCGTACCGGTGGAATGCGGAGTTGTTTGCGGCGAACGGGTATGTGGTTGTGATGATCAATCCGCGCGGCTCTACTGGATATGGGCAGGTGGTTGTGGATGGCGTGAATGGGGACTGGGGTGGCAAGCCTTTCACGGACCTGATGACGGGGCTGGACTTCGCGGAGCAGCATTATCCGTTCATCGACAAGACGCGCGAGTGCGCGCTGGGCGCCAGCTACGGCGGATACATGGCGAATTGGGTGCTGGGACATACGGACCGGTTCAAGTGCATCGTGACGCACGATGGCATGTTCAATCCTGAATCGGCGTACGGGTCTACGGAAGAGATGTGGTTCAACGAGTGGGAGTTCAAGGGGCATCCGTGGGACTACTACGGCAAGCCCGATAGCGAGAACCCCTTCCGCAAGTGGTCGCCGATGCTGTCGGCCAAGAACTTCAAAACGCCGACGCTGGTGGTTCACGGACAGCTTGATTACAGGCTGGACGTGAGCGAGGGGTTCCAGTTGTTCGACACGCTGCAGAGGCTGAAGGTGCCGAGCAAGATGCTGTACTTTCCGGACGAGGGGCACTGGGTGCTGAAGCCGCAGAACTCGCAGCTCTGGTGGAAGACGGTAAACGACTGGGTGGACGAGTGGACGGG
>DASRLI010000356.1:0-3490 GCA_035648535.1 Occallatibacter sp.
GTCCCGATGGTCTCCGTCATCAACCCTGTCGTCTACGGGGCGAACAGACGAGATAACGTTTTGCAACCCCATGTCTCTGAGCGACGGGTACTGACCGGGATGGAGAACGACGCAGCGCCCTTGGAATCGGGCGTCCTCGCACATCTGCCAATTGCCCCCGGCGACGACCAGCGACGATGCGCGGTCGTTGAATCCCGTTTTATCCATGTTCGAAATCGTGCGGTCAGTGCTGAATTGCCGCCCATGAAACCCTTCGCCAGAATAGAACGTAACCTGCGCAGATGCAGCGGTCGCAAAACTCACTCCGGCAATGGCCATCGCACGCTTGATAGAGATGCTCATGCTTTTCCCCAAATAAACAGAACGTGGGTAAGGATAATCCGCAATTTCGTTGGATGGAGTGAGTTGATGCTTGAGAATCTCGTAGGACAGCTACCGAAGGAATGTAGGAGAACACTGGATATGTGTAGCCGCGGTGTCGCGATCTCCTGGCCGTGGGTCAGTATCAAGGCCAGAGAGGCACGAGGGTCCGGCAGTTCGTTCATCGCTGCGCTAAACCGCCCGGGTAACCTGTCGCACGCCACCGTCGATTGCTAGCCGGCGCTTTGCAGGTACTCGGTAGCAAGAGTGCTGTCCTTGGAGCTCGGTGCGCGGCAGCACGTGGGCGACGACCGAGCTCAAGTAATGACGTTACTGAATGTCTAGTCGGCCTATCGCCAAGTGCCTACCGGATTCGACCCCTTCCTGCCGGTCAGGAATGGCCGCTTCCCGGTAATGGAGCCCGGCGCCCTAAACCGCATAGAAGAATCCACAGGCACCCAACGCCGGCGTTTTGGTTCCGCCGGCAGACGCCAACTCTGGGAAAAAAGCACTTGCATTACGCTACACCTTATGGTGTAATATAACTCATGGAGCAACTGACAGACGTTTTGCGCGCCATTTCCCACCCAACTCGGCGCGCGATTATCAGAAGGCTGGCAAACGGACCTGCCCGATTCCTGGATATTGCAGAACCGTTTGATGTAGCTCTAAACGCCGTAACGAAGCATCTCAAATTGCTTGAGCGTGCTGGCTTGATTGAACGTGAACGGCGAGGGCGAGAAGTTCTCATCTCACTTCGCCCGCAAGCGCTTCGTCTGGTGGCGGATTGGGTGCATGAGTACGAGCGCTTCTGGAACGAGAAGCTCGATGAGTTTGAGGGCTATTTCAAGCAACAACAGAGGAGTAAAAAGCGATGAATGACGGAAAAACGATTGAAGTCACGGTTGAAAGAACGATTCCCACTTCCCCGGTTGGGGCCTTCGATGCGTGGTTGAATCCCAAGGTCCCAGGCACGCCGTGGAATATGGCAGAGAAACTCCTGTTGAATCCGACGGTCGACGGGCTCTTCTTCTAGGCCATCAAGGGGACACCGCACTACGGGCGCTTCATCGCGGTCGAGCGGCCTGGTCGGATTCAGCATACCTGGATGTCACCAAACACATCAGGGCTAGAGTCGACGGTGACGGTGACCTTTAAGCGCAAGGGAAAGGACACCCTCATGACCCTTTTGCATTCCGGCCTTCCCGATACGGATGGCGGACGATCACACGACAAGGGCTGGAATTTCTTCCTGGATGGATTTCAAAGCCAGTTGGAAAAGTCCGGTGCCGGTTGATTCGCAACAACCATCGCGTCACTCGTCATCGACGTCACGGCCCGCGGGCCTAAAGGATTGCGATTATGAAATTCCTTCTGATATCACGACACACGAACGGTGCAGAGATTTCTGAAAACGAACGAGAGCAGAACCTACAGGAGATGGGCGAGTGGGTCGCCTTGCTCAAGCCCACACTGGCAATGCCAATCAGGGGTGGGACGATTGTTACTGCAAACAGCGTGGAGCAATTTAGTGGGGATATCGGGGGAGCAATCGTTTATGAGGCGGATCTTGGCTGTTTAGGTCACTTGTAAATCAACAGCTTGCAACGCTTGCCATCGTCTATATCAACCTCATCCAGTCACAGTTTGGTCACACTCAATCTATCTTAGGGCACAGATCGGGATAGCCCCAGAGATGGCTACGCGGCCCTTTTCTGGGATCGCCTGATCTTGATTTCGACCTCCTTCCCTACTGCGCGCGCGGCCTTGATCAGCGTGTCCAACTGGACGGATACGTTCTCCGGATCGAGCACGCGATCGAGCTGCGAGCGGCTAGTCGCCATCCGCTTCGCCATCTGAAGCTTTGTCAGCTTTTCGTCCTCCATGCTCTCTTCGAGCTGCTCGGCGAGCGCGCGCTTGAGCGCCTTCGCCTGGACTTCGTCGAAGATCCCTTGATCCTTGAGGAACTCGTCGAATCTCGAGCCGGTATGCGGATTATTTCTCGCCATGCTGCCACTCCTTGAAACGCTTTTCTGCAAGTGAAATGTCATCGTTCGGTGTTCGCTGGGTCTTCTTAATGAAACCGTGAAGGAGGATCATACGACCGCCTTCGACTGCGAACAGAGTTCGCGCGATCCGAGTGTCCAGGGATGTTCGCACTTCCCAGACGGCACCACGCAGGTGATCGACACGTGGTTTGCCAATTGGCCACTTGAACTGCACATAAGCAACGTCCTCACCAATTGCTTTCTTCTCGTCCTTTGCAAGCCCCTTCAACCAATCACGAACTGGCTCGTTGCCAGTTCTTGTGCGAAAGAAGATTGCGTTGAGTCGAGCTGCAATTGGCATACGTCGAAAGTGTACCTCACACGGTACATATTGTCAATGGCAATGTAATCGAAAGCAGCTCTTGGCGACGTCAGCCCGATGACGTTCTACGAAACGGGGCTGAATCGACACCAAATAAAGCAAGCCACGCGAGGAACTGCTCGTTGCGCCCGAAAATCCGAGACCACATTACGGACTTGCGCTGCAATTCATTGCGACACTGCGGCCCGCTCTTTTTTCCCGACGCGCCGCGCGGCTCGTTCCGAATCAGCCGTGGCCAAGTCCACGACGCCATCGTGCTTCTTCTTCTGCTGCCCCCTGCCGACGCGGTCCGATCATGCGTAGCGGCCTACAAATCCTCTGGCAGCAACGGCGTCAAGTGACCTTTGGCCCAGAGGAGCACGTACGCGGCGAGTGGCTGGATTGCCCCCGTACGCAAAATCAAAGACGCGAGGATGACTTTGTACCCCATCTGGATTCAGACCCCGTGTACCGCCATGAGAGAAGACGCACAGCAATAGTCTTCACGCAATTTTACGCATTAAGACGTTACATCTCGAACGACGGCTTGTGGCCGAAACTCGCCGAACGCGAACGGCAAATTCCGACCCAAAGCGGGCGTTCGCACCGCGGTCGCCATACGTTCTGCCGGAATCGCGCCCCTAGTACCACTGTGTTATAAAATAATGCATTATGGCGACTTCTTCAAGTGCTTTGCGAGGGCGCCATGAGACTGAGTCTGGAAGCGCGGTTCGAGAGGTACTGTGACGCGATGGTAGCGACGATGATGCACGCGGATCGG
>DASRLI010000357.1:0-12266 GCA_035648535.1 Occallatibacter sp.
CCCGCCCCAGCCGTGGCTATAGCCCCAACCGCCCCATGGGCCCATGCCCAGAAAAATGCCGTTGTAGAAATAGCCAGGCCCGTAATAACCCATGGGCGCGCACTGGTATGGCGCGTAGCCGTAGTAGCCATACGGGCAGACCGGTTGAACGCCAATGTTGATTGAAATCTGTGCTTGTGCCGTTGGAGCCATAACCAGCCCGGCAAGCAACGCTGTACTACCGAGGAGAACTTTAAGTCCGCGCATGTGACCCCCCTTTTACGGTGTCTGCGGTTCCTTGTCTTGCGTGGGGTGCCGTGCAGCCGGAAAGAACGAGCCTGCAACAGCGGCAGCCATAAGGATCTCCAATGGATATTGGGTGCTTTCAGGAGTCGCCCGCGAATCTGTCGGGCCAGCCTCTGTCTATCCCTACATTGCTCACATTAGCCGCCGCGATAGCTCAAGTCTGAGCAATACGGGCCACATCGAGACCGCGCAAATCTTGAATGAGCAAATCCTGCGCCTGAGTCGCAGCCGCACTTTTCACCAGCTATGCAGCCACTCCTCATCGCGGCCAATCCTCACCGGCACGTTAAACAGTTCGCTCAGTCGCGCCTCAGTCAGCAGCTCTGTTCGTGGACCATCGGCAACAATCCTGCCGTCGCGCATCAAAATCACGCGCTCGATCTCAGGCAGAATATCGCCCAGGTGATGCGTCACCAGCACCAGCCCCGTGCCTTCCTGCGCCAGCCTGCGCAGAGTTTCGCGCAGCTCCCGTTGCGCCGCCAGGTCCAGTGCATTCGAGGGCTCGTCCAGCAGCAGTTGGCGTGGCCTGTGTACCAGCGCCCGCGCAATCAGGATGCGCCGCTTCTCGCCGGCAGACATGGTGCCGACAAGTTGCTCGCCCAGGTGCGTCGCCTCCATGCGTTCCAGCGCCTCAGCGGCTCGCAAGCGCATCTCCCCGGTCACATGCAGATTGGGCCAGAGTGTTGAAGCGGAGAAAAACCCCGCCGTCACCGCATCCAGGCCGGTTGTCACGGCGGTTCGCTCGCCGGGCAGCTCGGCCCCCATCAGCCCCGCTCCCACAACGCCAAAGTGCCTGCGCAATTGCGTCAGATCCCAGCGTTCGCGCCCGAAGATCCGCACCAGCATTCCCGGCTGCACTATCGGATAAATCTGGCAAGTCATTGCCAGAATGAGCGTCGACTTCCCGCATCCGTTCGGCCCCAGGATGGCCACGTGCTCTCCGGCGCGAATGGTCAGGTTCACATCGTGCAGCACAACCCGGTCGCCGCGCGCGATGTTCACCTGGCGCAGATCGAGAAAGTCCGTCCCAAACGCCGTCTCTGAATCCTGCGCCGTCTCCGCCGATTTCTCCGCCATCAAACCTCCGCCCACAGGCCCCATCCACCTGCTAGATTAAATGGGTTGACCCCGTTACCGAGATGACCTACCTTTCCCGACTAATCATTCCCCGCGGTTTCCGCTTCGGCGCCGTCAAAGCCGGCCTCAAAGCCAGCGGCCGCCCCGACTTTTCCCTCATCGTCGCCGACGCACCCGCCAGCGCAGCAGCCGCCTTCACGGCCAACCGCGTCACAGCCGCTCCCCTCATCGTTGACAAGCAGCATTTGAGCGCTTCGAAGGGCAAGGTGCGGGTCGTCGCAATCAACGCGGGCAACGCCAACTGCGCCGCTGGACAGGCCGGCCTGGACGCCGCCCACGCCACCTGCGCTGCCGCGGCAAAAATCTTCGCCTGCCGGCCCGAGGAGGTCTTTCCCTCCTCCACCGGCGTCATCGGCGTGCCGCTGCCGGCTGAAAAGCTGATTGACGTCCTGCCCACCCTGGCCGGCTCAATTGGCGCCGAGTCCGATCATTTCCTTGAAGTCGCCGAGGCCATCCTCACCACCGACACGGTTGAGAAGACCGCTTTCGCACGCATTGAAGTCGCTGGCCCCGACGGCGCCGCGCAGGAGATTCGCATCGCGGCCCTCGGCAAAGGCTCAGGCATGATTCATCCGCAGCTTGTGCCCCACGCCACCATGTTGGTCTACATCATGACCGACGCGGCAGTGGAGCCGGCGGTGCTCGACGCATATCTGCGGCCCGCCATCGACGTCAGCTTCAACCGCATCTCGGTCGACGGCGATACCTCAACCAACGACACCGTGCTCCTGCTCGCCTCCGGAGCCAGCGGAGCTTCCATCGGCCCCGGCAACCCGGCCTTTGCCACCGCGCTCACCCAGGTTTGCACCTCGCTCGCGCGGCAAATCGTCGCCGATGGCGAGGGTGTCACCCATGTAGTCGAGCTACATATCGAAGGTGCCGCCAGCGACGCCGATGCACTTCGCGTTGCCAAAGCCATCGCGCATTCGCCCCTGGTCAAAACCGCCTGGGCCGGTTGCGATCCCAACTGGGGCCGTCTGGCGGCAGCCATCGGCTACTCCGGCGCGCAAATCGACCCCGACCGCATCGATATATGGTTCGGTGAACTGCCCATCTGCCGCAACGGTGGCCGCGCCGCCGAGTTCGATGAAGTCACAGCTCACGCCTATATTGCCCAGACCGAGTTCTCCATCTCCATCCACCTTCACCAGGGCCCTGGCAGTTGCATCTTCTGGACTACCGACCTGACCACGCAGTACATCCACATCAACGCCGACTACTCCACATAGCTGCTCTTGCCGCAGGTTTTTTGCTATGAGTGGTGTCGTCCCGTAAATGAATAAATCTAAATATATTTGCCACCATGCTCGCACCCCGCTCCGAGCATGGCTAACGCGTGGCTCGGCGGCTTTTCAATACGGAAATAAACGCGAACGGAACAGGCACGCCAATTATCAAAAATAAAACTATTTTTCTATTGACATTCAATCTCTCAATGCCGTAGGTTGATTGCCATGTTCCAATCGTGATTTTGTTTCACCACGGGAATCCGGCGGGAAACGGCCTTCCGGCTAACTCATTGGTTTTCGCGAGCAGGATCCATCAACTTGTCCTAGGTGGCCACTCCGGACCTCGGCGGCCACTGTAAGCGTTTTCTCGTAACCGCCTCTTGAGAATGTCGATTCTCAGCAGACAGTGCACTGCACCAGTGGACTTAATTCATCGGAGTGCCAACATGAACGCAAAGAGTTTTTTCTGGAATTGTTCTGCCCGGCTGGCATTGATCGCTTTCCTGCTCATTGCCTGCACCACGGCCCGCCTCAATGCACAAGGCTTTGCCACCATCTCCGGAACCGTCACAGATCCCAGCGGAGCGGTTATTCCGTCCGCAACGGTTACGGCGACACAAACCCAGACAGGTACGGCATCCACAGTCAAGTCGGGAGCGGACGGCAACTACGTTTTTCCCGCGCTTCTGCCCTCCAGGTATTCAATATCCGTTTCCGCAACTGGATTTCAGGGCTACACGCAGACCGGTATTACGCTTCAGGCCGACCAATCCATAACGGTCAATATCAAGATGACCGTTGGCGCCGCCACTCAAACCGTGAGCGTTTCGGGCGATGCACCGCAGGTCGACACCACCACCGGCACCTTGTCTCAGGTCATCGACGAAGCTCGCGTCGTCGATCTTCCCTTGAACGGCAGAAATGCAGCGTCGCTTATCACGCTGGTTGCCGGAGTAGTCGACGCTACTAACCAGGGCAACGGCGTCAACCAGGGCAATGGAAAAACATTTCCTGCTGCCGTAGTCACCAGCGCCAACGGTACACTTCCCAACCAGTCGAATTACCTCCTCGACGGCGGCAACAACGTGGATGAAATGACCAACGTCAACGGTCCATTCCCATTCCCCGACGCACTTCAAGAGTTCAGCGTTCAAACCAGCAACTACAACGCCGAATTCGGCCAGAGCGCCGGCGCAATCGTTAACATCGTGACCAAGTCGGGCGGCAGCCAGTTCCATGGTGACGCCTTCGAGTTCCTGCGCAACGGCTACTTCAACGCCAGGAATTACTTCGCAACCGTGGCCGATAACATCCATCGCCACCAGTTCGGCGGCGTCATCGGCGGACCGGTTATCATCCCCCACATCTCCAAAGGACAGAGCACCCAGTTCTTCTTTGGCTATCAGCACACGCTCTTTCACCAGAATTCGAACTCCTCTACAACCACTGTCCCAACCCTGGCGGAAGAGGGCCGCGGCAGCGCGACCTATGCCGATTTTGGCAACCTCTGCACGGGCGGATGGGATGCGAACAACGTCTGCGTCACCGCAACCCAGCGCATCACAAATCCGTTCACAAACGTGGCCTATCCGTTGAACCGGATCCCGGCCAGCGACTTCGATCCGGCTGCCGTGGCATACGAGAAGGTATTTCCCACATTCTCCGGGACAGAGGCTGCCGGAAAAATCGGTGGCACGGTCAATTATTTCCAACCCACGGTTCAGTTCTTTAACGAGTACGTATCCCGCGTAGACCACCAATTTGGCGACAAAGACCACTTCTTTGGCCGCTACTATCAGAACTACTTTGAGCAGGCGGCCGTTTACAACCCCGCCATGCTCGCCAGCTACAGGTCGTACTTCAACACTCGTTATCAGAACGCCCTCCTCGCTGAAACGCATACCTTCACGAGCAACATTCTGAACAGCCTCATCATCTCCTATCAGCGCGAAGTCTCCTTGCGCGGCGGACCGCCGGGAAGTCAGGACATCACCGCCTTTGGAGTGAAGAACCTCTGGCAACCGCCCACCGGCCCCTATCTGGCCGCCACAGTCACCAATTATTTCGGTGCATCCTCGTCGGCGTTTGCGGGCTGGCTGCGCAATAACTACACCTTCAACGACGATCTGCACTGGGTAAAAGGCTCCCACAACCTGGCCTTCGGCGGTCACTTTGAGCTCAGCAAATTCGACGTGACCAACGTGTTCCAGGGATACGGCGGCTTTACTTTCGGGACGGCCAGCCAATCGCTCGGCGGCACCACATATCAATATCCAAATGCCATGGCGAATTTCCAGATGGGCTTTATGACTGCATTTGGCCAGGGCAACTTCGAGCTCCTCAACGATCGTGCACATTTCCCTGGCCTCTACGCCCAGGACAGCTGGAAGCTGAATCACCGCCTTACCTTGAACTACGGTGTTCGCTGGGAACAATTTGCTCCATGGGTCAACAAGATCGGACAGCAGACCGCGTTCAGCCCCTCCAACTATGCAGCCAACAAGAGCACATCCACATTCAGCACGCTGCCGGCCGGCATGCTGCTCTCCGGCGACACCGGCTTTCCCAAGGATGGCTTGAACCCCAGGAACAAGCAGTTCATGCCTCGTGCCGGCTTCGCCTATGACGTGTTTGGAGATGGCAAGACGGTGGTGCGTGGCGGCGCTGGCATCTTCTTCCAGGACCGCATGCCTGGCTTCTTCAACCTTAACCAGGCCGGCAATGTGCCGAATACCGTCTCCGTAGGGCTTTCCAACCTAGGCATGATCGGTTCTGCTCCCGGTGCCAACCCCGGCGGGCCCTTCAGCAACCCTTACTGCACTGGATGCACAACCGGGGCCTACCCCAATCCGTTCCCCTTCACTCTGCCGTTCGCGGCCAGCCATGTCTTCCCGAATGGAATTCTGGTTGACGAGTTCGATCCATCCGGCAACTTCCAGGTTCCCGTCACCTATGACTACAACCTGACTATCGAGCGTCAGCTCCGCTCCAGTTGGGCAGTGCGCCTCGCTTATGTCGGCTCCGGTTCGCGTCATCAGTTCGTCAACCTTGAACTCGATCCGTCGGTAAACGCAGTCGGCGTTCCCAGCCTGTCTGGACTGAGCACGAATGCGCGCCGCGTCTATAACTCGGCTCCAGTCGTTGGGCCCTGCTCAGTCGGAAACGCCTGCAAGGCAAATTACGCCCAGATCGTCACCGCCGCCATGATCGGATCGGCGAAGTTCAACTCATTCCAGGGCACCCTCGAAAAGAAGATGTCCCATGGACTGTCGCTCCTCATGAATTACACCTGGTCCAAGTCGCTCGACGACATGCCGCAGGCCACCAGAGTCTCAAACACCGAGGATCTGAATGCAGGCGAATCGTATGTCTATCCTCTCTATCCAGCGGGCGCCACGGGCGTACCGGCGGCTGCCTATGTCAGCGACATCAAGGCGCTCGATCGCGGTCTGTCCGACATCGATCACCCCAATGTCATCTCGGTGTCCTACGTGTACTCCCTGCCCAAGATGCGCACAGGAAGTCGCATCCTCCAATATGCCGCCAACGGCTGGCGCACCAGCGGACTCATCCAGCATCGTTCCGGAGATTCCCTGACCGCCTTCGTAAATTCGGGTGATAACTCCCAGACGGGCCTGGGCCAGGATCGCGCACAGCGCGATTTCACCAAGAATGCTTATCTTAAGACGATCGGTGGTGGCGACTGCGTGGCCGGTAAGTCTTGCGTCGCCTGGCTGAATAATGCCGCGTTCTCGGTCCCCGCGAATACCGGCGTCGGAACCGGCTTTGGCAACGTGGTCAAGGGCTCGCTCCGTGGTCCCGGATCCACACTCTGGCATGGCTCCGTCGTTCGTGCATTCCCGGTTTATCGCGAAACGAACCTGGAGTTCAGAGCCGAGTACTTCAACCTGCTCAACCACACCATCCTCAACAACCCGAACACCTCCAACCCAATCGGCAGCAGCACCTCCTTTGGAACCATCACGGGATCGGCTGATCCCCGCATCGCGCAATTCTCGCTCAAGTACACATTCTGATCGAGTGAGTCAGTAACCAGGGTGGCAGGCCATCGTGCAGCAATCGCGATGCCCTGCCACCCTTTTTTGAGCGCAATTACCCTGCTACGCCAGCAGTCTCAGGCAGAATCCGTGCTATCGCCTCGCCCCGTTAGGCTGCCCTTTGCCATTCCATTTACAATCGCATCAACCCTTGAGGCACCGCTATTCAATGACCATCGCAAGCACGCAAATCAACACACAGGCCAGTGCAGCGCCTCCTCATAACGGCTTCTCGCTCATCTCTAATGACAAGCTGTTGCAAATCTACAGCACAATGCTCAGATGCCGCATGCTCGAGGAGCGCATCCGTATTCTGGCCAAACAAAACGGGCTTACCGAAGCCTATGCCGCAAAGAGCCACGAAGCTGCTGCCGTCGGTTTTGGCGTCGATCTCCTCCCCGGCGACACCCTCGCTCCATCACCCCGCGGCTTTATTCCCTGCTTCGTAAAAGGCCTGCCCATCAGTCGTATCTTCTCCGCACTCTCCGCCAGCCCCACCCGTTCCCGGACCCCCTATGCACCGCTCAAACTCATTCCTCCCTCGTTGAGCCTCCGCGCACAACTCGACAGGGCCATCGCCGCGGCCAAGGCAAACAAGGCCAGCAAAAACAAGAAAATAGTCTTGGCGTTCTGCGGCAATCCGAATGATTCGCCCGACCTTTTGCATCAAGCCATGAGCCGCGCTGGCAAACTACGCCTGCCCATTCTGCTGGTTTGCCACAGTGGTCTGGATGGCGAGGATATCTGCCTCAAGGCGCAGAACTGCGGCTTTCCTGGCGTCGTCGTCGACGGAGATGACGCAGTCGCAGCTTATCGCGTTGCTACCGAAGCCATCGCACATGCCCGCCGCGGCAGCGGCCCCACCCTCATCGATTGCAGGCCATGGCCCCACTCCATTTCAAAATCGGGCACGCGCCAGGCAGCCCGCAATCCCATCCTCAACATGGAGACATACCTGGTTCGCAAGCGCCTGTTCGACAAGAAATTCAAATCCAAAGTGACCGCGAACTTCCGCCGTGAGCTCGACCTCGCCATCGGGGACTACTGATTTCCCAGTGAGCCACCAGGTTCGCTAGCGCGCTCGTGGATGGGTCCGGTCGTAAACCTGCGTCAACTGCGCGGTGGTGAGCTGCGTGTATCGTTGCGTAGTCGAGAGCCGTTCGTGCCCCAGCAGTTCTTGTATAGCGCGCAGATCGGCGCCTTCTTCCAGTAGATGAGTTCCGAATGCGTGGCGCAACGTGTGCGGATGCACTTCCGACGAGAGGCCGCGCATAATTGCGATGCGCTTGACGATGCGGCCCACGCTGCGTGTCGTCAGGCGTGCCTGGCCGCCGGCCTTGGCCAGCCCGCGCAGTTGCAAATTGAGAAACAATGCCTGCGTCACTGCTCCCGTGTTCCTGCCCGCCGCTTCCAGCCGCGCCGCGCGCTCGGTGAGATACGAACGCAGCGCCTCTGCCGCCGCGTCGCCCAGCGGCACATAACGCTGCTTCTGCCCTTTGCCGCGCACCAGGATTGCCTCGTTGGCCCAGTGAATATCCGCGAGGTTCAACCCCGTCAGCTCCGCATTACGAATGCCGCAACCATACAGCAACTCCAGAATCGCCTTGTCGCGCGCCGGCCAACTGGCTGCGTCCTCGCCCACCGAGTCCACAACCTGGTTCATCTGTTCAATGGATGGAACGCGCGGCAGATGTTTTGGTAGGCGCGGCGTCGCCACCAGGGACGCGGCATTCATGTCGATGTGTCCCGTGCGTGCCAGCCACTTGAACCAACTTCGAATTGCCGCCAGCGCCCGCGCCGCAGATGCCTTTGAAAGGCCGCGATCATAGAGCGTGCCCAGGTACGCGCGAATGTCGGTGTGCTCGATCCTCTGCACACTCTGGTCCACATTCTGGTCTGCGCTTTGCTCGGACTCGTAGTGTCCGTTGACCCATGCAGCAAAGCCGTGCAGCTCCCGCTGGTAAGCGCGCAGAGTGTGTGTTGAGGATCCTCGCTCATTGGCCAGAACCTTCAGAAAGCCGTTGACCAGATCATCGAGCCGAGAGGAAATCACCTGAACCGACGATGTGCTCATGCCGGCTCCTTCTCCGTCCTTGCACGGACAACCGCCTTCTTGCGCCGCGAAGCTGCGGGCGGCCGTTCCCCAAATGGACGCGGAGTAGATTTAACGGTCTCCGGTCTCGATGCTCCGCGGGGATGGTGTTTGCGGTGCACCGCCTTGAGCCGTCCCAGCGCCAGGTGCGTGTAAACCTGCGTTGTGGATATGTCTGCGTGGCCCAGAATCAACTGCACGCTGCGCAGGTCGGCGCCATGCTCCACCATGTGGGTGGCGCAACTGTGGCGCAACCGGTGCGGGCTGGCTGTGTTGTCAGCTATCTTTACCAGGTGCCAGATCCATTGGCGCGTGAGCGGCATGCCCCTGAGTGAGAGAAACAAGCGCGCCGGGTCTTGCCGCGAAGATTCCTGCCGCGCGGCATTGGCTTTGCTTTTGCTGCTGATGCGCGCCAGGTGCGGCCTGCCCTCGCGCAGATAGGTCTCAAGTGCTTCCACGGCTGTGCGCCCCAGCGGAACAATGCGTTCCTTGTCGCCTTTGCCGCGCAGATGCACGCGCCCCGCATCCAGTGCCAGGTCGCCGGTGGAAAGAGATGTCACCTCCGAGACGCGCAGCCCGCCAGCGTAGAGCAGCTCGAGTATGGCGCGGTCGCGCAAAGCGGTAGCCTTCGCCTGCGGATGCGAGGCAGCCATTCCGGCGCGCTCCAGCATCTCCGCAACCTCAGGCTCCGCCAACGACTTGGGCAAAACCTTCCACGCTTTGGGCGACTCAATATTTACCGTTGGATCGTGATGAATGCGCCGGTCCAGCAGCAGCCACTTGTAAAAACCGCGCAGGCAACTCAGCTTTCGCGCCGACGAGCGAGATTCTATGCCGTGGTTGCGAAGATTCTCAAGGAATGCAGCCACATCCTCCTGAACCGCCTTCAGGAGTACGCCGTTTCGGCCTTCGATGAACTCCGCAAAGGTCCTCAGGTCGCTTAGATAGGCCTCGCAGGTAAGGGGCCGCAAGCCCTTTTCCACGCGCAAATACGCCTGGTATTCCTTCAAGAGCGTTAAATTACGCGGGGTGTTCACAGCTTCAATTATCCGCGCGTTGAAGCCGCATCTACGGGCGCGGGGAAGCTTGTCGAACCTCGTTCATCAAGGAATCAACATCAGCACTAGCGGATTTTTGCAGCCAGCCTTCCAGATATTGATTCGAGGCGGTCCATTCTCCCGGTAGGGAGAATACGAAAATAGCCCAGGGTGGAGCGCAGCGGAACCCTGGGTCCGCATTTTTCGCCCTTAATCACCGTCCCGTAGGGCCGGTCTGAGTCGGGAATATGGATTTTCACTTCCGGCATCGTCGGGTGAAGCACAAATGCGACGAATCGGCGCTGCCGGATCGATCCACCCTACTTCGACGCATTCCAATGAGCTTCGATCTCCTCCAGCGGCTTGTTCTTGGTCTCCGGCACATAGCGCCACGTAAACACCGCCTGCGTCACGCACATCAGGGCAAGAAACCCCAGCGTAACTGCCTTCCCAATTACGTGAAACGCATAAGGGAACAGCAGCACTACCATCGCATTGGCCACCCACTGCAGCAGAACGGGAAACGTCATCGCCCTGCCCCGCACATCGTTGGGAAATATCTCCGGCACCAGCGTCCAGAAAACAGGCCCCACGCAGCAAGAAAAGAAGGCCAGGTAAGTGAGAATGAGCACCAGCACCGGCAGTCCGTGAAATCGTCCAGTCAAAGCGGCAAGTATCAACCCGGTGAGCGAGAGCGCCATGCCGAAGGAGCCGGTAATGTACAGCGGCTTTCGTCCGAATCTGTCGATCATCCCCAATGCGAATATGGTGAACACAAACTGCGTCACTCCTACCAGGAAGGTGGAGAAGAGCGCGCCATCCACTTTCCATCCAGCGGAAATAAAGATCGCCGGAGCGTAATCGACGATCGTGTTGATACCCGAAACATGAATCAAAATGGCCAGAAATCCGCTGGCGATGAGCGCCTTGCGCACGCCCGGCCGGAACAATCCGCTCCAGTCCTCTTTTGCCCCGCTCAAACTGGCGGTGATTGCAGAGATCTCCGCTACCGCAGTCTCTTTTCCTGAAATACGTTCGACCAGAAGAAACGCCTCGCGCGTCTTGCCAATTCTGACCAGGAAGCGTGGAGTTTCAGGCGCAAGAGCGATGAGGATTAGAAACACCGTCGACGGCACAACGCCGGTAAGAAACATCCACCGCCAGTTATGCGGTCCCGTGTTGCGCAGCAAATAATTGATGGAGTAAGAACTCAGCAGCCCGATCACGATCGACATCTGATAGACAGTTCCCATCCGGCCACGGATCGAAGGCGGAGCAACTTCAGAGACATACATGGGCGACAGCAGCGAAACGCCGCCCACCGCGAGGCCGCCAATAAAGCGCGCAAGAATGAAGACGGGAAAGTTCGGAGCCAAAGCAGTAGCGACCGATGTAGCCACAAACAGCAGCGCCACCCATACAAGCATGCGCTTGCGCCCGAAGCGATCGGTCAACCGCCCTGCAAGAAAAGACCCAAGCACGCATCCGAACAGCAGGGAACTGAATGCCCAGCCCAGGCTGATGTCGCCGAGATCGAACTGCCGCACCAGAAAGGGACCAGCGCCGGTGATGATGGCGATATCGAACCCAAACAGCAGTCCGCCCAGGGCCGCGGTACATGCGAGAAAAACGACGTAGCTTCGATTGAATTTCCCAGACACTGATTCATGTTCCTGAAAAGTACCGCCGGGTGCGGACAAAGAAGGTCCAGTCATGAAGGCAAGCTCCTCCCGGAGCTTATGAATTCAATATGCGGAATATTGCTGCAAGCATACTCAATAACAACTCGAAACGCTACCAGAGGCGTACGTATACTGTCTAATGTCCGGCATTCCCCTGCGCTGCCGCGACGTCGCGCCACAGCGTATGCTTTCTCTACAACTTCCGAACTGGGCCCTTCGATCAACACGTAGCGCGAGAACAACGAAAGATCTTCACCAACAGGCAATTCGAATATGGCTCACAGTGCACGTGTTCTGGACAAACCGCTAATCCGCCCCGACTACAGCCTAACTGGCGTGAACGCCACGCTTGCCGTTGAAAAGGGACTCGCAGAGGCCGACTGGTATCAATGCTCCGTGCCTCGCGAAACCATGCGCAAGCTGCTCGTGCGCCGCAATGGACCGGCAATCCGCGACACCATCCTCTGGTTTGCACTGCTCTTCGCCGCAGGTTTTGCGACTTATGCACTCTGGGGCTCGTGGTGGGCCATTCTCCCCTACGCGATCTACAGCGCGCTCTACGCCTCGACCTCCGACTCGCGCTGGCATGAGAGCGGTCACGGAACAGCATTCAAAACCGACTGGATGAACAACGCGCTTTACGAGATCGCGTCATTCATGGTGATGCGCGAGTCCACAATCTGGCGCTGGAGCCACAACCGCCATCACAGCGACACCATCATCGTTGGCCGCGATCCTGAAATCGC
>DASRLI010000358.1:0-3316 GCA_035648535.1 Occallatibacter sp.
ATTCCTGCTCGACTTGCTGGAGCCGATCGGACGCAGCGAGCGGAGGTATTGGGGGGAACTGTATGTGCGTGGCTTGCTGCAGGACGGTGATCGGAAATCGATTGAGCCGATGGCCGCCCGCTTGCCGGATGGGAACGTGCAGGCGATGCAGCAGTTCATCGGTCAGAGCCCCTGGGAGTGGCAGGAGGTTTGGGCGCGGCTGGGAAAACGGATGACGGCGGAACTGGAACCCGATTCGGCATGGGTTGTGGATGATACGGGTTTTCCCAAACAGGGTGAAGATTCGGTGGGTGTAGAGCGGCGGTATTGCGGGACGCTGGGCAAGACGGGTAGTTGTCAGGTGGCGGTGAGTCTCCATCATGCGGGCGAGCTGGGGAATGCGGTTCTGGGTTGGCGGTTGTATCTGCCGGAGACGTGGACCAAAGACAAGGAGCGCCGTCAGGCGGCTGGGATTCCCGAAGAAGTTGTCTTTCAGAAGAAGTGGGAACTGGCGCTGGATCATCGATCAGGTCAGAGGCTGGGGCGTGCCGGACCGCATCGTGCTTGCCGATGCGGGATACGGAGAGGCAACGGAGTTTCGCGATGCGCTGGCGGCGCGAAGTCTCCGCTATGCGGTCGGCATCTCGCCGCAAGTCGGGGTCTGGAGCAGGCCACCCAGGATCGAGGTGCCAGCACATAGCGGGCGCGGCGCCCCGCCGAAGAAATGGGATTACGGGAAGCAACGGCCGTGTTCGGTAAAAGACGTTGCGCTGCAGGCCAGTGGCTGGACGAAGGTTCGATGGCGGGCGGGGTCGAAGGGCTGGCTGGAATCGCGCTTCCTGGCCGGTGCGAATACAGCCCTCCCACGGATTCGTCCATGGGGATCCGCCGCACAAGGAAATCTGGCTGCTGGTGGAGTGGCCCGGGGAAGAGAAGGAACCAACCAAATACTTTTTCTGCGATCTTCCGGCAAGCTACACACTGCGCCGCCTGGTGCGCATCACCCGGTGCCGGTGGAAGATCGAACAAGAGTACCATCAGCTCAGGGAAGAGCTCGGACTGGACCACTACGAAGGGAGAAACTGGAATGGCTGGCACCATCACGTAACGCTGGTGATGCTTGCCTACTCCTTCCTGACCCTCGAAACCCTGCGCAGCAAAAAAACTTCTGGGTGGACCCTGCCGAAGACGCGGCGTGAAATCCAGTACCTGCTCTTCACGTGGACCGGGAAGTGCGCCTACTGCGGATCACTGGCAGGTCACTCGCGAAGTCCGTAAAGCATCGATCCGAAAGACGGAGCACACGCGAGGGCTGGGCCAGGCGAATGTGCGGCGGTTCGCCGTGCGCAAAACGGAATCTTGCGCCAGAGTAATTACGGCTCTGCAGCAGAATCTGTGGGTGAGGTGGACGGAGCAGGCGGCCTGAAGCGTGTTCGGCAGTGGAAGATTCCGCCCTCCGGGCGGGGATTTTCAAGGCATTGGGGTCTACCGATCCGATGTGATTTTGGAAAGAGCGCGAAAGCGAATTCGTTTCCGCGCTCCCTGCTGCATCGTGTCGATGAGCCCCGCCGGGCTATCCCTCGGCCTGGGTGCATCCCTGCAGAGCCTGCTTCCGTTTCGCCCGGCACAGCCATTGTAGAGTTTTGATCGGATTACGGCTGGCATTCTGGCCTGCCCGGCTTGTGCCGGCGGGTCTGATGCAAGGGATTCACGCGGAGAAGAATAACCGATCTCCACCGGTTGGATTAATCTCGGTTTGCGGACAGAAAGTCATCCACCGAGGAGATCAGTCATTCAACTACAGGTTAAAACCATCCTGAATCGGGTGCAACGTTTCGTAGGTTTCGTTTACCGGGAAGTGCGTCTGCAATGCCGAAAGGGCCAGCCGGAGTCGATCGAAATCAAGGTTCAGTTTCATGCGGGGATACGAGGACGTTGTTCGCGTTGTCTGCGTTCGGCGCCGGGCTATGACCGGTTGCCGGAGCGGCGCTGGCTGTTTGTCCCGCTATGGGGCATCCCCACCTGGTTCTGCTATGCGCCGCGCCGTGTGGAGTGTGCCGCGCACGGCGTCGTCGTCGAGCATATCCCGTGGAGTGACGGCAAACGTCCGGTTACCTGCGCCATGATGGGATTCCTGGCGCGGTGGGCGCGGCGATTGAGTTGGCGGGAAACGGCGCGGGTGTTCCAGACCAGTTGGGAAGCCGTCTATCGCTCGGTGGAATGGTTTGTCGAGTGGGGCCTGGCGCACCGCCAACTGAGTGGAGTCGAATCCATCGGAGTGGATGAGATTCACTGGGGCCACGGTCTGCGCGCCGATAACTTTCTGACCGTCATTTACCAGATCGACGCCCGCTGCCGGCGTTTGCTCTGGGTAGGTAAACGGCGCACACAGGCCACCCTGCGGCGCGGCTTGCGAGCGCTGGGGCCGGAGGTCGTAAAAGGTCTGCGGTTCGTGTGCAGCGACATGTGGAAACCCTATCTGCAAGTCATCGCCGCACAGGCCGGCCACGCTTTGCATGTGCTGGATCGGTTCCACATCACCAGGCATCTGAATCAGGCGGTGGATGAGGTGCAGCCGGGCGGAGAGCCGACGATTACGCGCCAAAGGCAAGCAAGCCGCCGAACGGCTCAAGAGTATGCGCTGGCCGCTGCTGCGCCGCGGCCGCCGGGTGCGCGGTCGCGCGCGGCAAAAACTCAATGCCCTGCTCGCCAGCAAAGTCGCTACCGCACGCGCGTGGGAGCTGAAAGAAACCTTCCGGCATTTCTGGAACTACAAGTCCGTGCTCTGGGCCGGTGCTTTCCTCGACTACTGGTGCTACCGGGCGATGCGCAGCCGTCTGGAACCGATGAAGAAAGTCGCCCGCATGCTGCGCGCTCACGAGGACCTCATCCTGAACTGGTTTCGGGCGAAAGGAGAAATCTCCAACGGTGCCGTAGAAGGCCTCAACAACAAAATCCGAGTGGTGACCAGACGATCCTACGGCTTTCGCACCTTCCACGCCATGGAAATCGCCCTCTATCACAACCTCGGTCGACTACCCGAGCCAGAATCCACCCACAGATTCTGCTGAGGAGGCGAATATCTTTGTGTGCTTAAATACTCGGCTTGCTTTGCCGGTGATCAACTCAACAGCACTACCGTTGCGCTCACCCGAGTGACTCAGAAACTCCGGAGCCTGGCAACGGAACTGTCCAGGCCTCAGGCTCGCTTTACCGAGTCGGGCATTCGCAACAAGATCCATCGCTGGCTGTTGGACCCGTTCGTCCGCGAAGTGCTCCACTACGGACTGGAACAGCGCGACAACCGCTGGCATCTGACATTCGAGGTGGATAATAA